>JAISIC010000067.1 GCA_031262225.1 Ruminococcus sp.
TTTTCGGTTTCCATGTCCTGCGTGCCTGTCAGGCTGCATCCCTTTTCCTTGGCATAGATAATATAATCTATAATATCGGGGGTTATCCTCTCGCCGGGGGCTAAAATCGGAATCCCCGGAGGATAGCACATCACAAACTCGCCGGAAATCATCCCTGCCGCAGATTTTAGCGGCAACGTTTCGGTATCTGCATAAAAAGCTTTCTGCGGTGTCAAGGCAACATCGGGTGCGATATATTCAGTTTTAAGAAGCTTTGAAGCCTTTTCAGGGCGGGAATACCGCCTTTTTATCTCGGCAAGTGCGGCAATAAGCCTTTCTATATCACGAGGGCGGTCGCCGTCGGAAATATAACAGAGGAAGTTCGCCATATCCCCGAACTCAATCTGAATATCATAGCCGTCACGGAGGAGATCATAGACTTCAATCCCCGCAAGCCCGATTTCGGTGGTATTCACCGAAAGCTTTGTCGGGTCGAGAGCATAGACGTTGCCGCCGTTAATAAGCTCCTTCCCAAACGCCCTGTAACCGCCGATTTTTGCGATTTCAGCCCTTGCATAGCCGGCTGTTTTTATAACCGTTTCGACTGTCTGACGACCGTTAAGGGAAAGCCGTCTTCTTGAAATATCAAGGCTTGACATTAAAAGATATGAAGCACTTGTTGTTTGGGTGAGGTTTATCACCGAGCGAACATAGCCGGTTTTGTCTGCAAAGCTTTCACCGACAAGCAAGAAAGAGCTTTGTGTCAAACTTCCGCCCGATTTGTGCATAGACACCGCCGCAAGGTCACAACCAGCCGCCATAGCCGAAACAGGCATATCGTTTCCGAAGTAGAAAAGCGTTCCGTGTGCCTCGTCCGCAAGCACCGCCATATTCTTGCTGTGGGCATACTGTACTATCCGCGGAAGGTCGGAGCATATGCCGTAGTAGGTCGGGTTGTTGACAAGCACCGCCTTTGCATCGGGGTTTTTATCAATCGCGGTCTTAATGTCATCAAACGCCATCCCGAGCGGTATTCCGTATTCATCGTCAACGCCGGGATTGACATAAACGGGGACTGCACCCGAAAGGATAAGCGAATTTATGGCACTTCGGTGCACATTTCGCGGCATGATTATCTTTTCCCCCGATTTCACAGCGGAAAGAATCATCGACTGCACCGCAGAGGTGGTGCCGCCGACACAAAAGAAACAATGTGCGGCTCCGAAAGCTTCTGCCGCTAATGTTTCCGCTTCCTTTATCACCGAAACGGGGTGAATGAGGTTGTCAAGCGGCTTCATTGAGTTTACGTCAACGTCCATCACCGTCTGCCCCAAAAAAGCCGTCAGCTCGGGGTTGCCCTTGCCGTGCTTATGCCCGGGCACGTCAAAGGGAACTATCCGTGCTTCACGATAGCGTTTCAGCGCTGTAGCAATGGGTGTTAAGTCTTGGTGTTTCAAAATATGTTCATCCCGGAAAAAATTTCAATCATTTCGCGTTTTATAGCATCATTTATTTCAAGTCTTCGCTTTGGAGCTAATTCATATGTGTCGGTGTTGAAAAGATAATTTTGAAGCGTGATTTCTTTAATCATCATCTTGGTATGGAAGATGTTCGCCTGATATACATTGATATCAACGGCATCATAACGCTCTAAAGTTTCATTATTTATATAGTCTTGAATTGATGTTATATCATGGTCGATAAAAAGCTTTTTGCCCTTTTCGTCACGGGTGAAGCCGCGAACGCGATAATCTATCGTTATTATATCGGAATCAAAGCTTGCGATAAGATAGTCCAGAGACTTAAGCGGCGTGATCTGTCCGCAGGTGGAAACGTCAATATCAACCCTGAATGTGGCGATAGAGTTGTCGGGGTGATATTCGGGGTAGGTGTGCACCGTTAAATGTGACTTGTCAAGGTGCCCGGCAAGTGAATTTTTCCCCGGCACCATGCGGATATTGCTGCTCATGTCAAGCTCGTTTTCGGTGAGCTTTTCTTCCGATATTAAAACTGTCACCGAAGCACCCTGCGGCTCGTAGTCCTGCTTTGAGATATTGAGCACATAGGCACCGATCATCTCGGTGACATCGCACAAAATCTTTGTAAGCCTGTCGGAGTTATAAACATCGTCAATGTATTTCAAATAGTCCTGCTGTTCGCGGACACTCTTCGCGTAGCAGATATCGTAAATATTAAAGCTCAAGGTCTTTGTGAGGTTGTTAAACCCATAAAGCTTTATTTTATCCTTATCGTTAAACGGAAAATCAGCCAATTCATTTATCCTCCGTGGAGTAAAATAATTATGTTAAAAATTCAATAGCTCTCTCTATGCTGTCGCGGGAGTTGCCCCAGTCGCCGCCTGCGTTGCGGTAGTCATACATACTGCAAAAATGCGACACGTCTTTATATAAAGTTTCAAGATAGTTTCCTGTGAGTTTGGTTATCGCCGCGAAAAAACTTTCAAGCTCTTTTTTGCCGAGATATGAAGGTGCGGTTTCGCATAACAGACGGTAGTGCTTTAAGCAGATATATTTTTGTGCTTCAATCTGACTTCGCAGTTTCGGGTCGGTGAAACACTCGCAAAAGGTTCTTGTAAGCCTGTCCATGCCCCATTTGATTTTTGAACAGACAAAGCACGTTCGTTCATACTCACGTATTCGGTCGATTCTTTTATCCTTCTTTACCATACCCTTTTTTGAAGCAAAAATGTCGGTTGCAATCTCGTCAAGGTGTGTTTGAAGCATTAATGCAAGTGATAGTCTGTTTTTTTGCGACAAAAGCCTGTCATAGTGCTCATCGCAGAAGCCGAGCTTATTTGTCTCTATCCGAACGTCCGGCTCCATCATCGCCGCACCCATGATATATTCAACCGTTCTTGTTTCAAGCATCTTTTCCATGCGGCACAAAGGACAGCCGCATTCCTCGTCATGAGCCTCTAAAACTTCGGTTATAGGTATGGTTAAGATACTTTCTCGCATTCTTCCAAGTTCCTTTTGATATTCCTTATATAGTGAAATAAAAACTGTTGGGCAACACCCGCATATGGGTGGTTTACGAATGGGAAGCCGTCGGGATAAAATTCTTTTAGAACTCTGTTTATCCAAACGTCACGAGGGAAACATTCAAGCCTGCCGAAGCCGTAAAGGAGCGTGCATTCCGCGACTTTCGGACCGACACCTTTTATCTTCATCAGTTCTTGACGTGCCTGCTCTGTCGGCATATCTTCGATAGCTTCAAGGTCTATGTTCGACATGGCTGCACTTTTAAGATACTTTTCGCGAAAGCCTGTCTTAGCAAAGGATATATCGGTGAGAAGGTCTTCCGCTGTCGGGAAATGCCCGAAATGCGTTATAAGTCTGTCTATAATCAGTTTAATTCTCGGTATGTTGTTGTTTTGCGATATTATAAATGATATGAGAGCTTCAAAGGGGTCCTGTTTTAGTATTCTGATTCCGCCGCAAAAGTCTATAGCTTCTGCAAGCGTTTTGTCAGCCTTAAACTCCGCTTTGATTGCTTCATAGTCGCGGTTAAAGTCAAAGTATATATCCCATTTTGAGAGAAAATCCGCTTCGGAAATATCTCGGAGTATCACGCTGCCGTCGGGTGTCTGTTCACAGTCTATGTGACGGCGGAAAGCCTGTCCGCAGTTTAAAGTCGTTTCAAGGTCAAAGCACGGGCACTTGACTAAAATATTACCGTTTTCGCTTTTGTAGTTTCGCAAGCTTTTTTCGCTCCTTGTCGGTCGAAGGGTAAAATTCATAATCATCAAAGAGTGATAAGAACTTCGGCGGTATGAGTTTTCTCTTATGAAGCTTACCGAAAAACCAACGCTCGAAGGTCGCCTTTTCGCGAACCTCATCTAAGAAAAAATGTATGCGGGTGAGCATATTGCCTTCAAACGCCAAAAACTGTTTGATGGAAGCAGGAGCTTCGTGGGTGACGGCTATGTCAAACTTATAACCGTGGTCTTCTAAGTTTTCGCGTGCTTTATCAACCTGTTCTTCGGTAACAGCCTCTTCACCCCAAAACCGGTTTTGCGCCGAGCGTTCCGCAATGTCGGGGGATATTCCGCCGCCGAACGCGAAAACACGAACGCCTTGAAGATTGAAGATATTCCCCCTTGATAGGTGGAAAAGCTTCCCGGAAATCTGTCGGGCACGTCCGCCGCAAAAATCCTCTTCTTTATATGAGTTAATCAGGTCGTAGTTATCGTGACAGCCTTCGACAAAGAGGGTATAAAACCGCTTTTTCCCGATTTTTTTCAAAATCTTATCTTCGCGTTCGGTTTTATCCCATAAAAACCCAAAATCGCCGGTGACAATAAGGAAATCGTTCTTTTTAAGGAGCGACAGCCTCTTGTCGGCTAATCTGGATAGGTCGCCGTGCATATCGCCGGTTATACAAATCAATGAATTTTCTCCGTAAAATTAGTAAAAATACATTATAGCACAATAACTTGAAAATTGCAATACTATTATATTAAATTTTAAAAAGGTTAAATTATGGATACAAAAAATCGCGTTGAAGCAGTTATTAAATCCTTTGAACCAAGCATTGATGACCCTAACGGATCGTATACGGGAAAACCTCTGAAGAAGGGTGAAAAACCGGTTCAGGATTCTGACGATCTGTAAGAGAAGTTGTAATAATTTGTAATGCTATATTAATGGACAAGCCGTCCCTTTGGGTTTATAATAGTTTCAAAGGGACGGTACATAATTATGAGAAAATTTTTGCCTGTAATTCTAACAATTTTAATGCTTTCAGGGCTGTTTACAGCCTGTGATTCGAGGGTAATTACAAATACCGAGCCGCTGCCGCTTGAAACATTTGATAACACAACATTTACAACCGGTGAAAACGGCGAGCGTGAAGAGCCTGCGAATACCGAAGATGATATTATCGGCGAAACTTTCCCTGTCCTTGACGGGGTTACGCGTGAACTTACTACCGACGATTATGTGGTTTACTACACAGATAAAACCCTTGGCGATTCGCGTTTGAATGAAATTGTCGCATATAACCGCAAAACAGGTGAAATGATTGACGTCTTCGCCTCGCAGGTTAATCTTGCCGTAAAACCGAGTGATGAATACTTTACGGGTCAGACCTTTCTTACCGACGATTTTTACTTCGGTGATGACGGCTTGCTTTATCTGACCATGCTTACCGATTATAATATTGACGGCTTTCATAAGAAGCTTTTCTATAGTAAAGACCTTATAACACTTCAAAGTTATGAACTTGGTTCGGAAATTTCTGACACGCCATACCCGGAATATATGCCGGAAAAAGGGATTACCAAATCATTACAGATGGGGAACTACCTCATCTATCGCTACGAATACACCGAAAAAGTCAATGTACATAATTACATCGTTTCGGGTATCGGTTATATTGATACACGAGATATGTCAAGACATACCGTCATGGAGCTTGAAAACCGTGACCCCGAAAGCTATAACGACTCAATGGATGCGATGTTTGAAAGCAATCCTCCCCGACTTATCCCCGACGGCTTCGCTATTTATGAAAATAAGCTATACTACTACTTATACAGTAACTGGTCGGATGAAAACTGGGCTGAACTCTACGACCTCCCTGCCGACAACGGCTGGCATATGCGGACGATTCTTGAATACAATTTTGAGACGATGACAAACAATTTCGGGATGTGGCAGGATTCGGATACCCCGCTTCCGCTTAAACCGGAATTTACCGATCCGCCGTCAAAGGGGTTTGATCCGCCGCTTTCAAACGTGCCCCCGACTGATTATTCAAGCGACGCCGAATATATGGCGGCGGCAAACAGTGCCTTTTACGGTCAGTTTGCCTTTGACGACGAATATATCTACTACGAAAACATAAACGACAACCACAACCTTTATAAAAAACGCTTTAACTCTGACGATGCGGGTGTGAAGCTTGCCGACGCGAACGTCTACGGTCATATATACGGCATCTGTGTCAGTGGGGACGAGGTTTTCTTTGTCACAAAATACTATGACCCCAAAACTGCAACAGGCACAGACGGCGGCGGCTCTACCGCTTATTCGGTGAAAAAGGACGGAAGTTCGACAGAACCGCGAGTAGTTGCAGAGGGTGTCGGCGATTACTTTTATGTCTATGAAGATATAATCTATTACACCGGCGGCATTTCATCGTTAAATGAGGCACAGCTTTTAGCAATGCCGGTGAGCGGCGGCACACCCGAAAAGATCGCCGATTTTGCAATGCATATGTCTATTGCAGAGGGGCTTATAACCTACCACGACGGCAAAAACATATTTTCTTATGATATTGCATCAAAAGACACTGCTGTACATATAGGCATTGATAACATTAACGCCATAGACAGTATTTTCAGATACAAAGATTACATATTATACCATTACAACGGTGACATCGCTGTTTATGACATTAATCTTGGTTCATATTGGCTTGTTGACTACAGCGGTTCTCCAAGCAGCATCATGCCCATGTCCTATAATATCTTTGAAGGAATGCTTTACTATAACACTTTTTCCGACAAAAGGGACGACGGATATTATGCAAAAAATACATATGGCTATAGTCTGACAGAAAAGAAAATCGGATATCAGGGGCTTGAAGAAAGCCGTGCACCATACCTTACAAATCCGCCTGAATGTGTTATGTTTTCAACCCCGAACGGACTTTATACATACGGCACAGACGGCAGTTTAGAAAAATATATATTCCCCTCGCTGTAATTTTTGTAAATTTTTAAAAAACCCTTGCAAAGTATTTTTAGATGTGATATAATAGATATGTTATATTTACATATTAGAGGTACTTTCATGATAGGCGATCTTCATTGTCATTCAAAGCTCTCGGACGGCTCGCTCGGGCTTGAGGATATAATCGTACAGGCGAAGCGGACGGATATCGACTTTATTTCGGTAACCGACCACGATACCTTGAGTTCACTTTCGAGAATTAAAATTTTAGGGGACAGATACGGGGTTCAGACAATCCCGGGTGTCGAGCTTTCGTCATGGGATAAAAAGCGGGGGCGTAAGGTACATATTCTATGCTATGCTCCTAAAAAACCCGACAGGCTTGAGGGTCTTTGCATGAAATCCTGTGAGATTCGCAAGACCTGTGCAAAAGAGATGGTTGAAAAGGTGATGAAGCTTTTTCCCATCACGCCCGAAGGGGTCATGCGTCATGCAACCGGCTCAAAGAGCATCTTCAAACAGCATATAATGCACGCTCTGGTCGATCTGGGCTATACCACAGAGATTTACGGCGACCTTAACAACGAGCTCTTTAACCTTAAAACAGGCTCTTGCATTGTCGAGCGTGAATATCCCGATGTGAACTTTGTGACAGACCTGATTCACTCTGCGGGCGGAATTGCGGTGCTTGCACACCCTGCTTATTACGATTCGTTTGAACTCCTTGAAGAGCTTGCGGAGGCAGGAAGGCTTGACGGCGTAGAAAGCTACCACTACACGGCGGACAAGAAACAGGAGGCTCAAATCCTTTCCGTTGCCGAAAAATATGACCTTATTGTGACAGGCGGTTCGGATTTCCACGGGCTTTATAACGCGAAGGCATCCTGCCTTGGCAGTCACATCACAGATAAAGATAATATCGAACGCATTTTACGTTACGGCACGAAGAAAAAAGAAGCGGCAGCTGTATAATACATATGAATACTGATCCCGTATCTGCACATAAAGATTGGCGCGGCAAAGTTGAAATTGTTTCACGCGTTAAGATAGATAACAAAGAGGCTTTGTCGGTTGCTTACACCCCCGGTGTCGCCGCACCCTGCCTTGAGATAGAAAAAAATCCCGCTTTGTCATTTGAACTGACAAGGCGGGGCAATCTGGTTGCTGTCATAACGGACGGCACGGCTGTTTTAGGTCTCGGAGATATCGGCGCACTTGCGGCAATGCCTGTTATGGAGGGCAAATGTGCACTCTTTAAGGAGTTTGCAGATGTCGATGCGTTCCCGCTCTGTATTGACACCGATAATACCGATGAGTTTATTAATACCGTGAAGCTCCTTGCGGGGAACTTCGGGGGGATTAACCTTGAAGATATCGCCGCACCGCGTTGCTTTGAGATTGAAAGCAGACTGAAAGCTTTAAACCTCGGTATTCCCATATTCCACGACGACCAGCACGGAACCGCAATTGTCGTTCATGCCGCGATTCTCAATACATTAAGACTGACAGGGAAGAAGGCTGCCGATATAACCGCCGTGATTAACGGTGCAGGAGCGGCAGGCTGTGCGATTGCAAGAAGGCTTAAATCCGCAGGTGTCGGTGATGTGATCCTTGTCGATATAGACGGGATTATAACGGCTGACAAGACGTACTCTAACCCTGCGCATGAGAAACTTAAACTGATAACAAATAAGAATAAAAAAAGCGGACTGCTCGCCGATGCGATGAAAAATGCGGACGTTTTTGTAGGTGTTTCCAGACCGAATCTTGTGACAGCAGAGATGGTCGCTTCGATGGCGGCAAAATCGGCAGTGTTTGCGATGGCAAACCCGACACCGGAGATTATGCCCATTGAGGCAAAGAAGGCAGGGGCGTATGTTGTGGGAACAGGAAGGTCAGACTTCCCGAACCAGATTAATAACGTGCTTGCCTTCCCGGGGATATTCAAAGGTGCACTTGCTTCAAGAGCTTCCGATATAACAGATGAAATGATGTATAGAGCAGGACAGGCTATAGCAGAATGCGTAAGCGATGATGAGCTCTCCCCCGACTGCATTATCCCGAATCCATTTGACAAAAGAGTATCCGAAGCTGTTGCAAAAGCAGTATCAGGCAAGTAAATATATAAAAATAACTTTAAAATTAAGCTTTTTATTTAATCACTCGCCGCAAGGCAAACTCCCGCAGTTGTAAACTTAATATCGGCGACAACAGACCCGACTGCGTCGGGCCGGTGTGATGGAATTGGCAGACGTGCCGGACTCAAAATCCGGTGGTAGCGATACCGTGCGGGTTCGACCCCCGCCACCGGCAGAAAAAAAGCAGAATATGAGGACGATTTATGAAACGTGTTTTAGCATTAACATTCGCGATGCTTTTGCTTGTCTTATCCGGCTGTGCGAAGGCGATTCCGACGGCATCGAAGGACTTTTATATAAAAAAAGCGGTTATTGCCGAAGCCGGGGAGTGGTATGACCGTATAACGGCGATTGCGAAGATTCCCGACGGCTATATAATGTCGGGGTCTACGTATATCTTCCATGAGGGTTTGGATAACACCGACTATTCATATGAAAATTTCATAGCGACAATGGATAATGACGGAAAGCTTGTTAATAAGCGAGTTCTTGTATCGGGGACAGAAGAAAACGGCTGGTCATCTGAAAGCTTTTCGGATTTTTTAACCGATTCAAAGGGCGAAGTCTATGCGATGGAAAGAACTTCAAGCTATGTGGACGACGTATGGAGCGATAAGGTCTTTTTGACGAAAATAAACAGCGACCTCACCACGGAGCAGGTTCTTGATTTCAGCAAGGCTTTTGAGGGCGTTGCAACCGACTCATACCTTTATTTTATGTCGATGGCACTTGACGACTTCGGGAATGTTTTTGTAAATAATAATATGCAGGTGTATGGGATAAACATCGCATCGGGCGAGATCTTTTATACCCAGCTTCAGGGCGACCACTACACACAGGGTGTTATGAGGATGGACGACGGAAAAGCCGGCGTTATGGTAGTGAAATTTTCTGACACCGAATCAAGCAATGTCATTATTCCTATCGACCCTGTGACAGGTGCAGAGGGTGCCGAAATCCTTTTCCGCGGCATTGCAAATGATATCAGCAGAAGTGACTTTGACAGCGAATATTCATACTACTATGCGGATTTCCAAGGCATATACGGCTTTAACGAGGGCGACGAGGAACAGACACTTGTCGCTGATATGATGAAATCGGGCATTGCACACATAAATTTCGGCGGAAGCAAGCCTATCTGCATATCTCCCGACAGTTTTGCGATGGTCGGAACCGACACTTTGACAGCAAAGGAAACCCTTTTTAAGCTGACAATTATCCCTCCCGAAGAGGTGCCCGATAAAAAGCTTATCTCTATGGCGGGGATGGGTGCAGATGACTATGTTTCAAGCTACATAAAAAATTTTAACGCCGAAAATGAAGAGTTTCAGATCGACTATAAGGTGTATAATACCGCCAGCAGCGATGTTACTGATTTTATGTCAGAATTTACAACAGATATTTTAGCAGGGAAAACCTTTGATATAATGGACGTAAACATATATATGCCCTATGCAAGCTATGCCAAGAAAGGGCTTTTCACCGACCTTAATGAATATATCGAAGGTGATCCCGAGCTTAGCAGAGAAGACCTTGTCGAATCGGTGCTCGAAGCTTCGGAAATTGACGGCAAGCTTTACAGCCTTATCACAGGCTACGATATATATTCCCTTACCGGCAAGACAGCGATTTTCGGGGATAAACCGGGAATATCGCTTGATGAGATTTTAGCAGTTTCAAAAAACTATCCCGAAGCTGTAATTTTTGATAAGTCCACCACACGAGACGGCTTTTTGTCTAACTTGCTTTACTATTCATTCTCAGACTATGTGGACTATCAAAACGGCAGTACCCGCTTTAATTCCCCCGAGTTTATCACGCTTTTAGAGACTGCGATGACCTATCCGGAACAGATTGACTATATGAGTTATGACTGGACGGCGGCGGAGGCTCTATACAGCAAGGATTTGGCATTATTGCGGCACTCGTCGCTCCGGGATTTCAAACAGGCGAAAACCGACGAACTCACCTTCGGCGGACCGATAACATTCCTCGGCTTCCCGAACAGCAAGGGTGAATCGGGAATCGTCGCAATGCCGAGGTACGAATATGCGATAATGAAAAACACTTCAAATCCCGACGGTGCTTGGCAGTTTATAAAGGGCATACTGGCATATGAAGGGGAACCTCCCGTCGGGAATGTTCGGTATATAAACGAAACCTTTTCAATTTTGAAAACAAAAAATGACGTTATTGCAAAAGAGGCGACAGAACCGCCTTACTACTACGACCAAAACGGCGTTAAGCAGTTTACGGATAACTATTCGTCATATATAGGCGGCATTGTGGTTGAGATGGAACCCAACACCCCCGAAGATAATGAAATAACATATAAAGCAATCGACAGTGTAAGCGAGATTTTCCGTTATGACGCGAATGTCTGGAATATAATTCTTGAAGAGACAGGACCCTATTTTAAGGGGACGGGGACGGCAAAAGAAACGGCAGAGATGATTGATAACAGGGTTAAGACCTATCTGCAGGAAACAATGTAAATAGAAAAGAGGCGTGTGAAAACGCCTCTTTTTTGTTAACTTTTTCAGTTAGCTGTTGTGGTTGTTACGGTAACAACGTCAAAGGGTGTGGTTGCGGTAGCAAGGTCAGCGGTTGTAGTTACAGAAGCTGTTGTAGCGTCTGATGTGGGGCCTGTTGTGCCTTGGGGGTTATTTTTTGCGGCTTCACAGCCGGTGAAAAGCATTCCTGCTACTGCTAAAACCGCGATTGCGGCGGATATTTTCTTCATTTGTACTCCTTGTGGATTATTACCGACAAGGACGGGGTGTCGGGGTAATTACAGTTAATTTAGATTAATTTTATACATTGAAACGGAAATGACAAACGTCGCCGTCCGCCATAACATATTCCTTGCCTTCAAGCCGTAGGAGACCCTTTTCACGTGCCGCGGCGATGGAGCCGCAAGCTTTGAGGTCGGTGAAGGCGATAACTTCTGCACGGATGAAACCGCGTTCAAAGTCTGTGTGAATCTTTCCTGCCGCCTGCGGTGCTTTGGTTCCTCTTGTGATAGTCCATGCTCTGCATTCGTCTTCGCCCGCAGTGAGGAATGATATCAGCCCCAAAAGTTCGTAACCGAGTGTTATAATCCGCTCAAGACCTGTTTTAGAAAGCCCCATCTCGTCAAGGAACATTTTTTTATCCGCTTCATCCATGTCTGATATCTCGGCCTCAATTTCGGCACAGATCGGAAGCACGACGGCGTTATCAAGCCCCGCAAACTCTACTACCTTTTTATAGTATTCGTTTTCATCAGGCTTCCCGACCGTTTCTTCCGCCATGTTTGCCGCATATATTATCGGCTTTGCGGAGAGGAGCGGAGTAGTTTTGAGCATATTGCCGAACGCTTCGGTGTCAAAATCCGAAAAGCTTCTGGCAGATTTGCCCTCTTCAAGATGTGCTTTTAGGTTTTCAAGCAGGGTAAGCTCGTCGGCGTTTTTCTTGTCGCCTTTGAGGAGCTTTTTCACACGGTCAATACGCCTGTCAACCATCTCTATATCGGCAAAGATAAGTTCAAGGTTAATGGTTTCAATGTCCCGTCCGGGATTAATATTCCCGTCCACATGAATAATATCCGCATTGTCAAAACATCTCACAACGTGGACAATCGCGTCGGTTTCTCGGATATCTGCAAGGAATTTGTTGCCAAGTCCTTCACCCTTTGAAGCACCCTTCACAAGCCCTGCTATATCCACAAAATGAAGCACTGCGGGTGTGAATTTCGCGGGATTATACATATCGCGAAGATGAGCAAGCCGGTCGTCCGGGACGGAAACAATTCCCACATTCGGTTCGATGGTGCAGAAAGGAAAATTTGCGGATGCCGCACCCGCGTTTGTAAGTGCGTTGAAAAGTGTGCTTTTCCCGACATTCGGGAGACCTACCATGCCAAGTTTCATAGTGACTCTCTCTCAATTATTTCAAAGGGCATTTTGATATGCTCTGTATTTGCCGAAGGGTTCCCCTTTTTCTCAATAAGCTTTGCGATGACAGTTTGTCCGATCTCGTATGCAGGCTGATTCACGGTTGTGAGCCCGGGTGTTAAGAGCCCCGAAAAGGCGATATTGTCAAATCCGCAAACCTTGAAATATCTTCCTCCCGAAAGCGATTTTGCCGCCTGTGCCGCATAGCTTTTTATCACCGCAGCTGCGAGCAGATCGGATATGCAAAAGATTGCGGTGGGCGGATCGACAAGCTGTGAAAAATAACGATACGCCTTTTCGCCGGAAGAAAAATCATATGTGCCCATGTAGATATATTCTTCCCGGTATGTAATTTTGTTGTCGGCAAGGGCGTTTTCATAACCCTGACGCCTGTCAAGAGCGGAAACCGCCGTTCCTGCCGCCGTGAGGAGCCCGATTTTTTTATGCCCCTTTTTTATTATCAAATCAACTGCGGCATATGCCGCCGCCTCGTCGTCAACGGTGACGGTCAGAACCTCTGCATCGGGGATGCGTTCGCAGGCAAGGGCGATGTTATATTTTTCGTTGTAAGCAGAAAGGTCATCCGCCGACATATGCGTGCCCAAAAGCACCGCCGCATCGACGATTTTATTTTCCATCATCGAAAGAAGGCGGCGTTCTGCTGCCGAATTGTCGCCTGAACAGCCGATTAACAGATCATAACCGCGTTTTGAAGCCTCATCCTGCATTCCGGAAAGGATATTATTGTAAAAAGAGTGTTCGGCACTCGGAATAATCGCAAGGATTATTCTGGTTTCCGAGCGGCGGAGCCCTCGCCCCAAAACATTCGGACTGTAACCAAGCTTATCTATGGCATCATTTATTTTCGCCGTTACTTCGGGTGCAACATGTGCAGAGCCGTTAATAACCCTTGAGACGGTGGCTGTTGAAACTCCCGCAAGGTTTGCGACATCCTTCATTGTAACTGCCATGACAAATCAAACTCCTTTTGCTCCTCACGACTACATTATTTTCTCGTCTTCGGTCAAAGCCCTGTTTTCATCAGAAATCTTCTTATCTCTGCGAAGCTTTCGCTTTTCCATCTTCTCGGGAAGAAAATAGTTTAAGGCACATAAAACAAGTAAAAATATGCTTGCATAGATACTCGGCAGATGGTTTTGGGCAATTTTGTCTGTAACCCAGCCCGGCATCCAACCCGCGGCAAGGCTGTTCAAATAGTAAATAGTATAAAGATATCCCGCACTGCCGATTACGGTAAAAATTGCCGGCGTAATGCTCATCTTGAAGATGACCATTATATATGCCGCCAAAAGGAGCGGTGCGGCGACAATAAGCCCGTATGAACCCTGACTGTAATCGACCTGGTTGAGGATGAAACCTATTGCACCCAAAACATTGATAATCACGCCGAAAAAGACGGTGACAATACCTGTAATAATAAGTAAAATAATCCGAAGTGTTTTCATAACACGAGTATAACATAAATTTGTACAAAAGTCAATTAATTTTTCTAAAAGTCTTGCAATATCGGTTATTTTATGCTATAATAAAGTTATCTAATTGTTTGTAGTTATAGAGGATGTTAAGATGAATCAGAGAAAAGGCGCAGGGACGTTCATTAGAGTTTTGATTATACTCATTTTAGTTGTCCTCATCGGAGGGGTTCTTGCCTTCAATTTCTTCTTCAAGACCGACGGCACACCCTCGAATATTTTCGGGCTCTATTTCCTCCGCACCAACGAAATTTATATGGAAACGGAAATCATGCCCGGCGATATGGTTATCGCACTCAAAACCGAGCCGTCGGAACTTCAGGCGGACGATGTTGTAATATGTCAGTTTGATGAGCGAGTTACCATAATCAGGATTGTCGCTGTTGAACCTGCGGAGGGAATTAACCCCGTCGGCTTCTGGGTGAAATATGACACCGTTGATGACTCGAAAGCTTTTAAGATTGATGAATCGAAGATAGTAGCTCGTGCAGAGTATAAAGACCCTGTCATGGGACAGCTTTTAACGGCGGCAACGTCAATCCCCGGAATAATCGTTGCGGTGATAATCCCGCTTACCATAATCATAATATATCAGATAACACGCTTTGCAAAGGAACGCTCCGACTACACCGAAGAAGACTACGAGGAACTTCCCGACAAGCCGGGCGAAACGCCCGAAGCACGCACCGAAAGGCGTTTTCGCGAACGCACCGAAGACCTCACCGAGATGCTTGCCGAGCGAAACTTAGATGAGCCGGTTAAGCTATCCTCCCTCAAGACGACGGATCGAACGCTTTCGGTTAATGAACAAGGACGTGCCGAACTATCTAAATTTGCTGATACCAAAACAAGGCAGATTGCAGTTACAGCCTACCCGAAAGCTCCTGAAGGTCCGCGTTTCCAAAGCAGAATAGGCTTCCCGGAAAAGGAAACTCCTGCCGTGCCGGTTATGTTAATCCCGCCCGAGACAAACGATAAGCCGCCTGTCACAAGAATAGACGACCTTATCCGCGACAAGGCACCGCTTGATGACAGAGCAAAGGATTTCCTTCGTCCGAAACCTGCAAGCGTTATCCCCGATGAGATAACAAAACTCCAGCAGAGCACAGTTTCAAAGCCGTCTGCTTTCGACGAATCAGTAAGGGAATACTATCAGGCGCCGACAAAGCAGGAACAGGCAAGGCAAGAACAGGCGAAGCCCGAGACATTTTTGGAACCGACCATACCGGACGGTGCGGTGGTACCCAAAGAAAAAATCACCCCCGTTCGCCGCAAAAAGCCGAGCAGCACCGTTGATGAGCTGATGAAGATGATAGATGATCAATCAAGCAAAAGGAGATAAAGTGCGGCGGCATAGAAAATCGGTCTGGCGGCATTCAGCGCCGCACGGGTACTGATTGGCGGCTGTGATTGTATCCGAAACGTAACATTCTAAAGGAGAATATAGATATGAGACTTATTACAAGGTCCGATTTTGACGGGCTTGCCTGTGCAGCACTTCTCAAAGATGCAGGAATAATCGATTCGTGGAAGTTTGCCCACCCCAAAGACCTCCAGGACGGTCTTGTGGAGGTTTTGCCGACCGACTGTCTTGCGAATGTGCCTTATGTTAAGGGCTGCGGGCTTTGGTTTGATCACCATTCTTCCGAGTTTGAAAGAAATCAGCTCAAGGGACAGTATGAGGGCGAGAGCCGCATTGCTCCGTCCTGTGCAAGAATTGTATATGACTACTACGGCGGCAGTGAGCGTTTCGGTGCTAACTACGACGATATAATGATAGCCGTTGACAAGGTTGACAGCGGCAACCTCACCCGTGAAGAGGTGTTAAACCCTGAAGGATGGATTTTAATCGGCTTCCTTATGGACCCTCGAACAGGCTTGGGGAGATGGCGTAAATTCACCATCAGTAACTATCAACTTATGGAAAAGCTTATCGACTGTGTCCGCACTATGACTACAGACGAGATTTTAAGGCTTCCCGACGTGGTTGAACGTATAGATACATACTATGAACAGACAGAAAATTTCAAGGCGATGGTTCGCGAACACACCCGAACCTATAACGATGTCATTATCACCGATCTTCGCGGCGTTGACCCGATCTATTCCGGCAACAGATTTTTAATCTACAGCCTCTATCCCGAACAGAATATCTCCGCTTGGATCGTTTCGGGCAAGGGCGGTGCGGGATGCTCCGCTGCTGTGGGATATTCAATCTTAAACCGCACCTCGAACGTTAATGTCGGCAGACTTATGCTCAAATACGGCGGCGGCGGACATAAAGCCGTGGGCACCTGCCAGTTTTCGGATGAGAACATGAACGAAGAACTTCCCAAGATGCTTGATGAACTTGTAAACTACAGCGAATACCACAATGCGGAATAGGAATAACTTTGATTAAATCCAAATATCACGTAATCATTGCGGGAGCGGGTGTTGCAGGTCTATATGCGGCACTCTGTCTCCCGTCCGATATAACTGCACTGCTTATTTCAAAGCAGACACTTGACGTGTGTAACTCGACCCTTGCACAGGGCGGAATTGCCGCTGTTTATAACCCCGACGATGACGACACCGTCAATCTCCATTATCACGACAGCCTGCGAGCGGGGGGATTCAAAAACAACCCCGAAACGCTCTGGAAGCTTGTTACAGAGGCTCATTCCGACATTGAGCGGATTATATCTTTAGGCGTCGATTTTGACAAGGACAAAGAGGGAAAATATCATCGAACCCTTGAGGGCGGGCACTGCAGACGGCGGATATTCCACTATAAGGATTCATCCGGGAACGAAGTCACAAGCCGCCTTCGCGAACAGGTTTTAACTCGAAAAAATATAACGGTTCTTCCCGAGACGGAGCTTTGCAACCTCAAACGCACACACACAGGCTTTTCGGCTGATGTTCTTCGTGACGGTGATCATTTCACCTATGATTGTGCATATTTTATCATGGCAACGGGCGGGATCGGGCGTGTTTATGAACGTACCACAAACGCTTCAATCGCAACCGGCGACGGCATTACAATTGCTTATGAGCTCGGTGCGAAGATAAAAAATATCAGCCTTATACAGTTTCACCCCACCGCCTTTTATGACAGGAGCGAGACTGCAAGGGAATGTTTTCTTATCTCCGAGTCGGTTCGCGGCGAAGGTGCATATCTTCTCAATCGGGACGGGGAACGGTTCATGGAAAATTACGACCCCGAACGAATGGAGCTTGCACCGCGTGATGTGGTGAGCCACGCGATAATTTCAGAAGCAAAGAGGCTTTCTTCGGACGAATTTCATCTTGACATATCCCACAAAGACCCCGAATTTATACGTAACCACTTTCCCGCGATAAATCGGTTTCTTCTTTCCAAGAATATCGACATGACAAAGGACAAAATCCCCATCTATCCCTGCCACCACTACCTCATGGGCGGGATAAACGTTGATGTGACAGGGCAGACTTCGGTTCCCGGGCTTTTTGCCTGCGGGGAATGTGCCCACACCGGCGTTCACGGCAATAATCGACTTGCCTCAAATTCGCTGCTTGAAGCCCTCGTTTTCGGGCGTTCCTGTGCAGAGGAGATAACCCGCAAACTTCGTGAGAGAGAGGCTTTTAAAGGCTCTCTTGATCCCGAAAAACTTTCAAGCTATAAATTTTTGCGGCGGTTCGATTCAAAGCCTGTTCCGAATGGGTTACGAACAAAGATTCGCGAGATTATGCAGAAAGCATATTTTGTGTTCCCCGACATGGTTGCGGTGAAAGAGGGGCTCCCCGAAGTGACAAAAATCAAGGAAGAGCTTGAAAACGGAAACTATATTGTTGATGTCCGTTATGTCGAAGCGAAGTCGCTTGCAACCGTCGCTTATCTGATTTTAAGAGAAATTATATAAACAATTTCATAATTGTGCACAAAAATATAATAATTTATTCTTTTATTTTTATTAATTTTGTGGTAGAATATAAGATGTGGCAACTTTTTGTGCCGCTGTGACGAACCTGTTTTGTCATTTAAGAGTTTGAGGGGGTTATTCCAATGAACATAGGTCTTATCGCTCATGACGCGAAAAAGGAACTTTTGGTGCAGTTTTGTATCGCTTACAGCGGTATTTTAGAGGAGCACACCCTTTGTGCCACGGCGACGACAGGCAACCTGATAATCCAAAAAACAGGGCTCACCGTCCAGACATTTCTGCCCGGTGCAGGCGGAACACAACAGATCGGGGCTATGATTTCGTGCGGAGAGATTGACCTGCTGCTCTTTTTCAGAAACCCCATATCCCGCAAGCACAACGAACCCGACGAGTCTGATATTTTAAGGCTTTGCGACTCACATAACATTCCCGTTGCAACAAATATTGCGACTGCGGAAGCTTTGATACTCGCTCTTAAACGCGGCGATCTTGACTGGCGTAAATCCCGCACCGAAAACACCTTTATCGATCTTTTCGGCATGGAAATGTAAATATAACGGAGATGGCAATGATACAACGACCCAAGGGAACAGAGGACATTTTCCCGGAAGAGATATACCGATGGCAGTATATTGAAAAGAAACTGCGTGGCAGAGCATCCCTTTACGGTTTTACTGAAATGCGTTTCCCGGTTTTTGAATATACCGAGCTTTTTTCGCGTTCAGTCGGCGAATCCTCCGATATTGTCGGGAAGGAAATGTATACCTTCAATGACAAGGGTGGGCGAAGCATAACCCTTCGTCCCGAAGGCACGGCAGGTGCGGTCAGGGCGGCTTTGCAGGGCGGTTTGCTTTCCGGCAACTTTCCGCTTCCCCAAAAAATATGGTATAACATTGCGGCATATCGTTATGAAAACGTCCAAAAGGGGCGTTTGCGTGAATTTCACCAGTTCGGTGCAGAGGTTTTCGGACCCGCTTCACCCTATGCAGATGCGGAGCTGATTTCATTTGCTTCGCAGATTTTCAAAGATTTTGAGCTCAAAGATATAAACCTTGAAATAAACTCCATCGGCTGCCCCGAATGCAGAAATAAATATGCCGAGGCTTTGCGTAAATATTTCGGAGAACATGACGACCTTTGCGAAACCTGCAAAACGCGTCTTAAGACTAATCCTATGCGGATTTTGGACTGCAAAAGCCCTGTCTGCAAGAAGATTGCCGAAAACGCACCTATTATTTTAGATTATATATGTGAGAATTGCAAAAATCACTTTGATATATTAAAATCAACTCTTGATTCGCTTAAAGTCGCTTATACGGTCAATCCTCGAATCGTTCGCGGGCTTGATTACTACACAAAAACGGTGTTTGAGTTTGTCGCGGCGGGTGTCGGAACGCAGGGCACGGTTCTGGGAGGCGGCCGTTATGACGGCTTGGTTGAAGAGATCGGCGGCAAGCCGACTCCGGCTCTCGGCTTTGCGATGGGGATTGAAAGACTTCTGCTCGCTATGACAGAGCAAGGCATTGAGATTCCAAAGCCCGACGGCATAGAATACTACATCGGCGACACAGGCGGCGAAGCTGAACATAAAAAGGCTATGGAGATAGCCGCAGGGCTTCGCAGTATCGGCAAGACCGCAGAGCTTGATATATTCAATCGCTCGGTGAAAGCTCAAATGAAATACGCCGACAAAATCGGGGCAAAAAAAGCCTTCATAATCGGCGAAAATGAATGTGAGACAGGCGTTATAAAACTAAAGAATATGAAAACCGGCGAAGAAACAATAACAAATATTGAGGATTTGATAAAAAATGGCTGAGACAATGGGCGAAATGAAACGGACAGGCTATTGCGGCAATGCAGGGGCTGAGACTGGTGTTTTTCCGATAGGAAAAACTGTGACTGTGGGCGGCTTTGTGAAAAAATCCCGCAGGCTGGGGAATAACCTTATATTCATCGACCTTCGCGACAGAACCGGAATAGTTCAGCTTGCTTTTGACGACGCGACACCTCGCGATGTCTTTGAGAAAGCTCTTGAAGTCCGCTCTGAATACGTTTTGATGGCTTCGGGCGTTATACGTGCAAGAGAAAAGGCTAATAAAGATATTCCGACGGGTGATGTTGAAATTGCCGTGACGGCTCTCAAGGTGCTTGCTAAGGCTGAAACTCCGCCCTTTGAAATAGTTGACAACAGCAACGCGGGCGAAGAACTCCGCCTCAAATACCGCTACCTTGACCTTAGGCGGTCGGAGCTTCAAAAGAATCTGCTGCTTAGAAACAAAGTAACGAAAATATGCCGCGATTATTTTTATGAAAACGGCTTTATTGAAGTTGACACCCCCTGTCTGATGAAATCGACCCCCGAAGGTGCGAGGGATTATCTTGTGCCGTCGAGAATCCATCCCGGCGAGTTTTACGCACTTCCCCAGTCGCCGCAGATATATAAACAGCTTTTGATGATTGCGGGAATGGACAGATATGTTCAGTTTGCGAAGTGTTTTCGTGATGAGGACCTTCGTGCCGACCGTCAGCCCGAATTTATGCAGATCGACCTTGAAATGAGCTTTGCCTCTGTTGACGACATTTTAAATGTAGCGGAAGGGATGATTCGCGACCTGTTTGCGAAGGTTCTTAACGTCGAAATCCCCACGCCGTTGCCTCGTATGAGCTATACAGAGGCGATGGAGCGTTTCGGCTCGGACAAGCCCGACACACGTTTCGGCAACGAAATCACCGATGTGACAAAGCTTTTTTCAGATACAACCTTCCCTGTCTTTGCATCTGTTATCGAAAACGGCGGGGTCATAAAGGCTGTTAACATAAAGAACGCGGCGACCGTTTATACACGAAAAGAGATGGACAAACTCACCGAGTATGCTAAGGGTATCGGGGCGGGCGGTCTTCCTTATATAAGATGGGCAGAAGACGCACCGAACTGTTCTTTCGGCAAATTTTTATCCGAAGAACAGCTGTCGGCACTCCTTTCTGCTGTTAATGCCGAAAAGGGCGACATTATCCTCTTCTCGGCAGGAAAAGCTTCCAAGGCGTTGTCGCTTTTGGGTGCTCTCCGTAATGTCACCGCCGCGAAGCTTGGGATAATTCCGGACAAGTTTAATTTTATGTGGGTTGTTGACTTCCCGTTCTTTGAGTGGAACGAGGACGCGTCCCGGTGGGACGCTATGCACCACCCCTTCACCATGCCCAAAGACGAGTGTTTACAGTACCTTGAATCGTCACCCGAAAAGGTGTTCGCGAAGGCTTTCGACCTCGTTGTAAACGGCGTTGAGCTGTCCTCCGGTTCTATCCGCATAACCGACTTTGAACTTCAACAGAAGATGTTTTCGCTCTTGGGCTTAACCCCCGAAGAAATCGAAAGCAAATTCGGCTTCTTGGTGGATGCCTATCGCTATGGTGCACCCCCTCACGGCGGCTTGGGGATTGGATTTGAGCGGCTTTTAATGATAATCACCGGAGCGGAAAGCATCCGCGATGTCATAGCTTTCCCGAAGGTGCAAAACGCCTCCGAGCTTATGAGCGGCTGTCCGTCACCCGTTGACACCGAAAGCCTTGACATTTTAGGAATCGCCGTTAAAAATGGATAACTCAATCGGTACATTAAACGAACGATCGGTTCACGCGTTTTTGAAGCTCTATTTCGAGCCGAATCGCGACTCGCATGAGATAAAAATCGGCGGCTTTGTTGCCGATATTGTCGGTGAAAACGGGATTATAGAAATCCAGACTGGCTCGTTCGGATATCTTAAAAAGAAGCTGAAAGCGTTCCTCGAAGTCGGTCATGTCACCGTCGTCTACCCTGTTATTACCGGGACTACTGTCATAAACACCGACACCGGCAGAAAATATAAGTCGCCGCGAAAAAAGACTAAGTATAACTTCCTCTCACAAGCTTACAATATCCGCGAATTTTTGGCAGATGAGCGTTTGCACTTCGTTTTGGTGCTAATGGCTGTCTCGCAGGAAAAGAGCGGTAGCGGTAAAACCGCAAGCAAGTCTGACCGCAAACCGGAAAAAATAATAGATGAGATAACACTTGAAAGCATTCTCGACTGGCATATCTTCACCGATGAACTGCCTGAAAGCTTCAACCAAAAAGAGTTTGAGGCTAAAACGCGTGTATACGGCAGAGACGGCTGGGGCTCGCTTCAAACCTTAATCTCTGTCGGGTTAATAAGCCAAACTCACAAGGAAGGCAACACGAAGATATATAAGAAATTATGCCAAAAAATATGATAGTTTTAGCTTCTGCGTCGCCGAGACGTCAAGAATTACTTAAATTAATTACGGAGGACTTTAAAGTAGTCCCCGCCGACATAGACGAAACCCTGCCCGAACATATCACTATTAATAGTGCGGCAGAATATCTTTCAGTGAAAAAGGCGTTAGCAGTTGCAGAAGATTTCCTTCACGATACTGTGATAGGCTGTGATACTATAGTAATATGTGATAATGAAATTTTGGGCAAGCCAAGCAATGAAGATGATGCCCGACGTATGCTGATAAAGCTTTCGGGGAGGTCACATGATGTTTTCACCGGCGTTTGCATAGCAAAAGAGGGTATGACATTAAGTTTCACCGAAGCGACAACGGTTACGTTTTTTGAATTGCCGGAAACTGCAATAATCGACTACATAAAAAGCGGCTCTCCGCTCGACAAGGCGGGAGCGTACGGGATACAGGACGACTTTATAAGGGTTTACACCGAAGGGATTGACGGAAGTTTTGACTCTGTGATGGGTCTCCCCACGGCAAGGCTTAAAAAAATGCTTTCTAAAATCTGAAGCGAATGAAAACCTATGGAAATTGAGTATTTTACCGGGATGTTAAGACGGTCCGATATCGTCGAACTATATTCTGAACTCGGCTGGTACGGGCTTTCGGGCTATACCGACGACGAGATCGAAAAGGCTGAAAAAAACAGCTTCTATTCCGTTTATGCTTATGACGGCAGAAAGCTTGTGGGGCTTGGGCGAATCGCCTCCGACGGGAAGACCGTCGCGATAATGAGCGGAATCTGTGTTCATTCCGACTATCGCAGGCACGGTATCGGCGAGGGTATCGTCACAAGGCTTGTTTATTTTTGCCAATCGGGCGAAAACGCAATTACAGTTCAGCTTTTTTGCGAAGATAAGCTCAAGAGATGGTACGAGAAATTCGGCTTTGAAAGCTACACACACGGCATGAGGAAGATTGCCCCGAATTCCGAAAACCTTGACGGAATTATGAGCGAATTTCACGAGATTTACGGGCTCGACCAGATTGTCGATCTGATCCCCGATTTTTACTGGCATTCCTTCCGTTCCTTCGGTGAGTTTCGCTTCTACGGCGGCATGAACCCGCAGGGCGAATGTGTCCCGAACCTGCTCATGACATACTACACCGCAGGACCTGTGGCACTTTCATGCGATTTGATTTTTGATAATGTGCAGGGCTTTGAAATCAGCTGTAAAGGCCTTCGCACGCCTATTACCGACTTTTCGATAGTCAAAATTTCAAACAGCCCGAAAAAATATCGCGTAAACTCATATGATAAAGACGGCATATATTTTTTCTGTGAAAATTTCAAGGTAATCAATGTACGACAAGTCGATGATTTCTCATAGCACAGATGAGACCGAAAATGAAGCCGTCTGTTTTGCAGGTGAGCTTGAAAAGGGCGATATTATCGCCTTTTTCGGCGGGCTCGGTGCAGGGAAAACCGCTTTCATTCGCGGGCTTGCCAAGGGGTTGGGATCTTCAGGCTTCGTCACCTCCCCGACCTTCACAATCTGCAACGAATATGACGGCTCGCCCTCCCTCATTCATTTTGATATGTATCGCATTAAAACTGAGGCGGATCTTGAAAGCATCGGTTTTTATGATTATCTTGAAAAGAACGCGATTATCGCGATTGAATGGTTTGAGAATATCTCCGGCTACAATATAACTCCGACTGTGACGGTCGATATTGAGACTATTGACGAGAATACGCGAAAAATAAATATAAAGAAAACTTAAAAATAATGAAACTTTTAGGTATTAAAACCTCGGGAAAGATACTGTCTGCCGCCGTTTGCGAAGACGATAAAATCCTTTCCGGGATAACCTTCACGGCGAACCGCTCGCATTCTGTAGACCTTTTGCCATCTGTAAAGTCTGCTCTTGAAAGAGCGGAGCTTTCTCTGTCTGAAATAGACGGAATCGCTGTTGATGTCGGTCCGGGGTCATACACGGGGATACGAATCGGCATTGCCACAGCAAAGGGGCTTGCGTTCCCCGACAATATCCCTGTCTGCGGCGTATCCTCCCTTGAAGCGGCGGCGGTCGGTATAAAAAAGGCAATCGTTATAAAAAAAGCAAGGGGTGAACTTGTCTATGCGGCGATATTTGCGGCGGGTGAGAGGATTAGCCCCGATTGCATCATCAATATAAACGAGTTTCGTGAGAAGATAAAAGAATACTCCGGCTTTGAAATAATTGAAGAAGAGACGGACGAATCGGCGGTTAAAATATGTCGGGTTTCGATGGGTAAGAAATTTATATCCGCCGATTTGTTGAAAGCTGCATATCTTGAACCGACTAAAGCCGAAAAAGATTTGAAATTTTAATTTCTTTGACCCCTGTCACAAATACTGCACTTTTGAATAAAATGTAGTATTAAAGCGAAAGGGGTCGATTTTTATGGCTTGCAGTTCATGCAGTTCATGCGGTTCATGCGGTAACTCTTGTAGCTCTTGCGGCAGCTGCGGCGGATGCAGCGGTACCGATTATTGCAACGGATGCGTTGATCCGATCTACCACGGCGTTGTTTTGGGCGAGACCTTTTACTCCCTTGCAGAGCGATATGGCACAACGGTTGAGTGTATAATCTCACAAAACCCGGGTGTTGCACCGCTCAATCTCCTTGTCGGGACAGTCCTTAAAATCTGTCGGAACTCCCACTACACAGGCTGCGGATGCAATTCGGGATGTAATTCCGGTTGTAGTTCCTGCGGTTCGGGTTGCAATTCCTGCGGGTCCGGCTGTTCGGGCTGGGTACCGTACTAAATCCTAAAACAGAACGTAAAAAAGACGTCAAAAAACATAAAAATATAATGTTTTTGCCGTGAAAAGGGGGGCTCGCCCCCCTTTTTCTATTTTAAACCGTCAAGCCACAGGGGGCTCCCGCCCCCAAGAATTTTAACCTAAGGGTTAAAATTCCATTGCTGAAATCCGGAGATATCCCCTTTTTTTACTTTAAACCATCCAGCCAAGGGGCGTTATTAAACCGCTTCAAGAGCTTTGCAAGGCATTTTTTCTCGATCCTTGATACATATGAACGCGAAATTCCGAGGGTCTCGGCGATTTCACGCTGTGTCTGCTCCCTAACGCCGCCGATACCGTACCGCCTTTGCATTATGTCGCGTTCTCTGGGTGTGAGTTCTTCCTTCATAAATATCAAAAGCTGTTTTGATTTTATGCAGATGTCAATCTCATCAACAAGGTCGCCGGGTGAAGCAAGCTTATCTTCGAGCGTCTGCTTGTTGCCGTCTTTGTCCTGCTCGATAGGTTCGTCGGTGGATGTTTCGCGTTGTTGTTTGGTCTTTTGTCGGATCTGCATCAGCATTTCATTCCCGATACATTTGGTCGCATAGGTCGCAAAGCGGGTGTTCTTTCCCGCGTTATAGGTGCTTGCCGCTTTGAGGAGTGCGAAATATCCGCACTCGTGAAGTATTTCCGGGTCAACATCGGAGTTATAGAATTTCTTTGCCACAAGCCCTACAAGCCTCATGTTATGCATTATTATATCGTTTCTGACATTAATGTATTCCGAATGTGACAGGCCGGGGTCGGCAAGCTTGGCAAAAGCTTCCGCCTCTTCCTCCGGCTCAAAAGGCTTTGGGAATTTAACGTTATTTTCAATGTGAAGTGCGAAAAGAAGTATGTTTTTTAAAACATATTCAAACAGAGCTACAAACATAGATACCCCCAATAGTTTTACTTATTAAGGATATGCAGTTGTAGCTTTGTCCTATGTGTTGTCGGCGCTCCTTCGTCGCCCCTATCGGGAAAATTTATTTTTTTAACATAAATTAAAAACAGACCACCCGTGATGGTCTGTTTTGTCGGCTTAGCCTGCCGTGTAAGGCACAATCTCTATGCTTTCGATAAGCACCTGTGTTAAGGGTTTGTCGTCTGCGTCAACCGGGGTGTCGCCGATTGCTCTTACCACATCAAGCCCTTCAAAAACCTGTCCGAAGACCGTATACCCGCCGTCAAGGAAAGGAACCCCGCCCTTTTCTTTATACATCGCGGCAACGTTTGCAGGCATTGAAATTCCCGCTTGGTCAAGATCGGTCAAAGTTTGAGGCTGACCGTTTGCATCGGTGTAGCCGCCCGCATTAACATACCCTTCGGGGGTGTTGACGATATAAAACTGACTGCCGTTTGTTGTGGGACCCTGACTGTTCGCATAGGCTATCGCACCGGAAAAGTGATATAAACCCTCGGGGATTCCGCCGTCAAACTTATCTCCCCACATACTGTTGCCGCCTGTTCCGTTGCCACGCGGGTCGCCGCCTTGGTTCATGAAATCTTTTATAACGCGATGGAAGATGAGCTCGTCATAATAATCAATATTCGCAAGCCCGACAAAATTTTCGGTACCCTTTGCCGCCTCGACAGGGAAGAGTTTCACCTTAATCACGCCGTAATCTTTCACGGTAATAACCGCGATATCTTCGCCTTCTACCGGCATTATGAAATTTTTGATTTCAACATCTTCTGTGTAAAGCCCCTCGGGTACGGTTGTTGCTCTGTCGTCTGTGAGAGCCGCTCCACCCGCCGCTCCGTCATCGTTCCTCACAACGGTGCTGTCGCCCTCACAGGCGGTGAAAATCAGCGGAATCATGCAAAGAAGTGCTGTAATTTTTGCGGTAATCTTTCGGTTCATCGGTGTTTATTTCCCATCTATCGGCTTCGGAGCGACTTCGCTCGGGGGAACGGTGTCACCCTTTTGAGCGTATGCGAAGGCTGATTTGCCGTGTTTTTTAATGTTATACATAGCGGCATCTGCTGCGGCTATGATTTCGTCGGTGGTGTGACCCTGTTCATGGAGGAAACTTATCCCGACTGAACAGTGTATAGCAAGCTTTGTTCCGGTTGATTCGGAGGTAAAGCCTCTTGATAATATGTCGATAACTTCCTGTGCGACATTTCCGGCATCGGAATATAGGGTTAGCTTGGTGAGACAGCAGACAAACTCATCGCCGCCGAAACGCCCTGCAAAGCCGCGTTCAAAAGATATTTCCTTGAGTGTGTCGGCAGTGAACTTTAAGACTTCGTCGCCGCACGCGTGAGAATAATCATCGTTGAAGTGTTTGAAGTCGTCAAGGTCGATAAAGAGAATCGCAACGAGATCTTTGCGGCGCATGGTCATCTCGATGGTCTCGGTGAGGGTCTTGAGGAAGGTTTCGCGGTTGTAAATCTGGGTCAAAGCGTCGTATGAAGCACGCATCATGAGGCTCATCTTCGACTTCTTGTCCTTGTCGATATCGACGATAACGCCGATAATCCTTGAAGGCATTTCGTTTCGGTCGAAAAATTTAGTTGCCTTAATCATAACCCACGCGAAATCGCCGTAAAGGTTTTTAATGCGATATTCGCCGTCGATGAAGTTCGCCTCTTTGAGGATCGCATCCATATCACCGAGATATTTTTCTTTGTCATCCTTGTGAACTCGGATTTTATAGATGAAACTCTCTTCAATGGTGTTATCTTTAGGACGGAAAGAAAACTTTTTGTTAAAGTTTTTGCTCATTTCAACGGATGCTGTTTTGAGGTCGATTGTGAAGACTATGTTGTTGGTCATCTCAACCATAGTCTCATATTTAAGCTCACTTTCGGAGATTCGCTCAAACAGGTCGTTGAGGTTATCACGCAGGAAGTCGAACTCGTCTTTGTGGTCGGTGAAGGTAATGCGTGTTGCGGCATCTGCACCGCCGACTTTGCGAGTTAAAACTGTTATTATTGTTCCGAGAGGAGACAGGAAATATACACCGATATATATAAGACCCGCTGTGCCCAGAACGAGCAGGAATATTGTCAGCGGCAGGTTGGTGATTTCAAGGTTAATGTTATTGACAAATGCCTTGTTGTCGGTGGAAGAGACAAACACCCAGCCCGCCCTCGGGATTTCAGACATGGCGATAATGCGGGAATAGCCGTTTGCGGCAGAAGCCGTGAAAGGTTCAACCACTTCACCCGGGGCATCGGTGGAGAATAAAAACTCCATATTCTTTGTTATTTCGCTTAGATACGGTGCAAATTCGGCAGACTTGTCAGACATATTCACAACCATTTTATAGTCGTAGATAAGGATTTCATTATCTTTGTCTGATATGGCAAGCGTTGTTGCAACGTTCGCACCTGCGTTAGTGATTATCGTTTCAAGAGAGCCGGTATAAAAACGCTCGAAAAGCACACCGACTATAATATTATTGTCGGAATATATGTTTGTTGTCATGGTGAAGGCGGGTTTCGTTTCGCCGTTAGCATCTTCGTGAGTTTCAAAGCCCGAAACGCCGGGGTTTTCCACAAGCTCTGTGTAGTTATCGACAGCGGAACCGACACTATAGGGGATGGTTGAGCTTAAAACTTTGCCGTCTCCGCCGATAATCATAACCTCGACAAGGTCGGGACTGTAGTGAGCGAGGGTGCGAAGCTTATCATCAACATAGCTTTGAAGCTCGAGCGACATGGCGCTGTCAGGGGCGGCGGCTGTATATTGCTTTATCCCCGAGTCGGCAGCGAGATTGTCGGCATCGCTGTGGAGCCTTCCGATGTATGTATTCACGGCGAGTGCCTGTGAGCGGGCAACTCCGTCAAGGTTTTTTATGCCGGTTTCAAGAGCTGCATCAGCAGCCTTTTGATATGAGGTCGCACCGATAATGATTCCCGGTACTAAAAGACAGAGGAGGGAAAGTATTATAAGTTTAATCTGAAGATTCAAGGCGGCTTTCACCTCCGATAATACATTCCGGGAAAGAAACGTATCGGGTTCAATTAATTTAATATTTATCAGAATTTACAAAAGGGTATTTTTCGCACATATTAATCGTTATAGTAATATTTTAATATTTTATTGTGGATTTGTAAATAGGTTTTTGACGATTTTGTTATTTTGCATAAAAATTTCAAATAAAACTGTACAATATTTCATAATCTTACTTCCTTATTGTTACAAATATAACATATGAGAATACACCTATAACCGTAAAAAGAAGAATTATTGCGATAACCCGCACCGCAATCGGCATATCGCTGTCGGTTTGCGGGAACTCCGTTTCGGGGGCATAGACGGTTGTCGCGGCGAAAGGGGTTTCAGCCCCGGCATCTGCTCCGGGGTTTATTTCAGGGGGCGGGAGCGTCGTCTCGTCACCGGCGGTTGATGTTATGGTCACACCATAGGGGTCGGTCACGGCAGGGGTTGTTTCGGTGTAGTCTTCATCGGGAAGTTCCGCCGTGGTGAAAGCGCCGGAATGGGGAATGCCGGTAAACTCAAACATATAAACGCCGCCGGGCGGAATGTCATATTCAAAAATATTGGTGTTGACAACGTCGTCAGACGTCGTCCTTTCGGTTATGGTGCTTGTTTTTTCGTCGAAGCCGAATATGCGGACATTGTCATAATCACTGTTGGAAAAGAGCAGGAAGTGAGCAGTTTCGGGTTTCCCCGATTTGTTGATATATAAAACGGTGAGTGTACTGTCGTTAATGCTGCCGGTGGAGGCATAGACGGAAGCACTCATTCCGGAAGATGCGGCAAAAACAGATGTAGAACCGAACGAAGAGCCTGCGTCGTCATAATCGGTGTATATTTTAAGCCCCGCATATTCATAGTCATATTCGCTCACAGGCGTTATGCCGTTTTTGGCACTGTATTCTGTATTCGAGGGCGACAGCCCCGCCATATATATAAGATTCTTGCCGAATATGCCGAGTGTGTCTGCAACTGCAATTCCGCCCGAAACGTCGCCTCCGCCGCCGAAGCTGTATTCGGAGAAGGAGAGCTTTGTCCCGGGGTAGTACATTCTTATACTTGCCTGCAAGGTCGGCAGAAGGGGCGTGTAGGCTTTATATGTCACCGCCGCTTTGGAGCTTTCCGAATATGTGCTGTCATAAAAGAGCCTGGGTGCCTGTATTCTTGCTGCATTCGCCGCCGCAGTTTCCGACGTTAAAACTGCCTGACCGGAATCGGTCACCGCTTCGGTGTAAAATTGAAGATCAAGGCTGTCAAGAAGCCTTTCCCCCGCAGTATCGGAGGCTTTTTTGAATGAATCTAAAAAATAATCTATATACCAGCTGTATTCATCGGAGTGTGTCTCGAAATCAAGGGGATTTGAAAGATTAATATACCCTTCAAGGTTAGACACGCCCGGTGCCAAAACAGCCGCCCTCGGGTCGATATATTTTACCGTCTTTGCCGCTTCGATTGTCTTTGTTGTGAGCGACACTGCCGTTATCTCCGGCATATCAATAACCCGAAAGGTGTCCTTCATCTTTTCCGGTGCGGAGCCTAAGATATAACCCGTGATGCCGCCGTCGGCTTCAGAGCGGTTGACCATATATGCAAGATATTCATCGTTATAAACAAAGCCGTCGGTGAGGTCGGGGTGCGACAGATATTCAGCACCTGCCTGCTTGCGATCTAAAATCCTCACAACCCTGTTTTGGAAGTCGTGGGTATAAACAAGCCCGTCGCTGTCTGCGGCGGCATAACCCGACATGGGGAGGTTTATAAATCTTCCCGGAACTTCGCTTGAAATCGCGTTCTCCAAAAACATCGACGGGAAAGCCGCAGTCATATTTATAACATCGCCCGATAGCTTCGGAACAAGTGCGATATTCTCGCTGTTATCGGTCCAGCCTGTGTTTGCGGCATCAATCTCCCAGTTATAGGTGTCAAGAAAATCCCCCTGTTGTTTTATCGCAAACGCTTTCACGGGAGGAGTTCCCGAATTTTCGTTAAGCCCGTAGATATAGGGGCTGATTGCAACTCTGTCTCTGCTTGTGTCAACCAAAACGCTGACATTGGGAGCGGCATAAACAGGCAGCGAAAATATATAAAAGACAATCGCAAAAACGGGCAGAAGCCGAAACATAACCCGATTTAAGCTATTGTATTTTATCTTTTTTCTATTCATTTTCTGTCTTTCCGAAATTTTTTGCAAGTTCATCAAAAGAAAGGTTTCCCCCGAAGATATCGAGGGCCGAACCGACGGTGAAATGAAGCCCTTTTTCCGACAAAAACCGTGCATCGTCCATGTCTCGAACTCCCCCTGCGTATGTAATGGGGGTATCTGATAATTTTGAGTAATAGGAGAGTTTCTCTGCAAGAAGTTTTTCAATCCCCGATTTTTTGCCTTCAACATCAACGGCATGGATTAAAAATTCCGAGCAGCTCCCACTAATATCATAAAAAAGGTTATCCGAAAGTTTCACATCGGAAATATTCTGCCATCTGTCCGTTGCTACATAATAGTCGTCTCCGACACGTCTTGCCGAAAGGTCTAAGATAACTCTTTTAAATTCATACATCCTGACAAGCTTGTCATAATCAATCTTCCCGTCGGTAAAAACATAGCTCGTTACGATAACATGGGAAGCACCCGATTCCAAAAACTCTCCCGCATTATCAAGGGTTATTCCGCCGCCGATTGACATTCCGCCGGGGAACGCTTCGAGGGCTTTAAAAGCCTCATATTTGTCCGCTTCATATTCCGGCGTTCCGATTTTATTTAATAGTATAATATGCCCGCCGGAAAGATTTTTTTCGCGATAAAGATTCGCGTAATATGCGGCGTTTTTATCGGACACAAAGTTATCGACACTGCCCGAATCGGTGAGAGCTCCGCCCACAATCTGTTTAACGTGCCCGTCGTGAATATCTATACAGGGGCGGAAAGTACCTTTTTTCATCTTATAACCATTCTATAGCCGGCATTCAAATTCCGGGAAGCTTAATTTGAGTTTTCGTAACACCGGGCAGGTCTTGCATTTGGGTGACCTTGCAGTACAGTAGTCACGCCCGAAAAGCACAAGCCTGTGGCAAAAATCTGTTGACTCGTCCATCGGGATTTCCCGTCTCAGGTCGATTTCAACTCGCTCGGGGCGGGTGTTATCGGATAGGTAAAGCCTGTTCGCAATACGTATGCAGTGTGTATCGGCGACATATGACGGCTGCCCGAACACATCGCCGATAATAAGGTTTGCAGTCTTCCTGCCGACACCCGGAAACTTTATCAGCTCACCTATCGTTGACGGGATTTTGCCGTCCTTTTCATAAAAAAGTTTTCGTGCTATTCCGATTATATCGGCGGCTTTGACATGATAAAGCCCGCAGGGACGGATTATCGTTTCAACATCGCCTTGTTTTGCTTCTGCAAGGCTTTTAAGGTCGGGGTAGACAGCCCAAAGCTCATGAGTAACCATGTTGACACGCCGGTCGGTACACTGGGCAGAAAGCCGCCCCGCAACCATAAGCTGATACGGCTCTTTGTAGTCAAGCATACAATAGGCTTCGGGATATACAGCCTTGAGAGCTTCGATTATTATAGTAGTTTTAGTGGTTTCCATTCGATTATCCGTGCTTAATTTAAATTAGATTGGCAAAATCGGTTTGAATCTGAATCAGCACACCCTTGTCCGAAAAAAGGATATCGCCGTCGTCTATAGCACAGGCACGCCCGGGAGCGATAAGCCGCCCGTCGGGAGCATAAAGCCCGTGAACCTTTGAATTTACAAGATAAAAGTCAGAACCGTGCTTGATGATATATGCCAAAAGGGTTTTGTCCGTCTTTTCGTCGGGGATGATATTCGGGGTGAAATGCCAGCAAAAAAGCGGCGAGTTATCTGTAACGCTTGAAGAAAAAATCTTACGGTATTCCCCCGGGTTGGTCTTGGTCTCATAGAAAAAGTTAAGGGTTATGTTTTTGTCCGATATTTTATTGCCGCAAAAGGGGCAAAATCTTGTTTCGGGTGAAAATATCTGCCAGCGTCTGTCACAGTTTTTGTTATCACATTCCACAAGCAGTTCCCATGTTCTGACAAGCCCGCGTTCCCATTCAAGAGCTGTCGGGCGTAGAGCAGGGTTATGTAAACCGTCTATGAAAGCTCTTTTAAAAAGTCCCGATAAAATCTCGCCCAAATCGTCTATTTCGCCTGAAAGGTCTTTAGGGCGGTTAGAGCGATCATACGGATTCTCGATAAAGAGGGCTTTTTCGCCCAGTGAAAGTCTGTCGTCCTCCTCTGCCGAAACGGTGCTGTTCACCTTCGGACCGATGAGGGGGTGTCTGAAAAAGATATATTCATAGATGAGCACGGCAAGGGCGTGAAGGTCTGTTTTCGCGGAAGGATAGATACGCCTCGGGTCACGCCTGTCAAGGTTCATCGAACTCACAACCTCGGGCGCTATATATCCCCTCGTTCCCGCAACCTCGGGCGGATAAAGCCCGGGGACAACGAGCGAGTCGATGTCGATAACGATACAATCCCCTGTGGCAGGGTCGATAAGGACGTTATTGTTTGAAAGGTCGGAATGTGCGAGCCCTGCCTGATGAAGCCTACGGACACTCCTTGACAGTAATACCGAACAGGCAAGAGCGGAACGAAGATCGCCTAATTCGCTTTTATGTAAAAATCGTCTGTTTGCCGAGGTGAACCAGTTGGATTTCTTATCCCGCCCGAAAAGGTTCAAAACCGGCGATGCGGCGGAATCGAAGAAAAACTTTTTGGGATATGCCTTTGAAACTATCCCAAATTCGGGCGAAACGACGATATCAAAAGGCCAGCAATATCTTTTTGAGTAGTAGTCGGCGGTTTTTTCGTCAATCCCGATTGCACCGCCCTTCGCTTCGGGGACGGTGGGGTTATATTTCCCGATGATAGCTTCAATCCGCGAACGCGTGTTATAGTCGGCATCGGCGGGGTTATTATAAAACTGTATTACATATGAGCGGTCGGGAGCGAAATAAGTATATTTCATGCCGCCGCGGGGAGGGTTGTCGGTAACCACATACGGCAGACGTTTTCCGCTTTTTGTAACGGCGACACTGACCCTTTCCAAATCAAGTTCCCTTTCCTATCGAATAATCTCAACCGCAATCAAAGTGCGGTCATCAAAACTGCCGCGAACGAAATATGTATCTAAAAAGTCGGCAAGCCTGTCTGAACCGTTGCCGGAAAGGATCGGCGAAATATCCTCCCAGAGCCTTGCAAAGCCCGTTTCAAAAGGAAAATAATCATCGGCAACGCCGTCGGTGAGAAGAACTACTGCCTTCACGTTTTCGCGGATTATCCTTGTTCGGGATTTGAGCGATTCTTCACTCAAGACATTTTCGGACTCCAAAAAATCGGTCTCGCCGGAATATTCACCCTGCCTTGTGGCACCTAAAATTCTTATTCCGCCGTCCGTGAGGGCTCCGATATTGCCGTCGCCGACAGTCAGGGAGATAACAAGGGTGTCGGAAAAAAGCGGAATTATTATAGCATATAAAAGTGTTGAGGAGTAGTCGTCAATATTTTCCGAAAAGCTTTCCGGATCCTTTTCATAACGCTTTTTAACGCCCCTGCAAACGGCATCATAAGAGACTGCGAAGATATCCCTCACCTTTGCCGCAACGGCACTTATGGCAGTTTTAAATTCATCGGAATCCACCTCACACGCAAGAGCGGTAAGGAGTTCTTCTGTCAGCAGCTCGGAAAAGGCATCGCTTTCGCGTATTGCGGCTTTGGCGGCAATCTTTGCCCCGATCCTCGAAAGAGGCTTTGAACCTGCCCCATCACACACGGCAACGGCTGTAAACCTGTTATGGACACGATAGCTGTAGTAGTCATCGCGATTCGTACCGTCGTGTTTGTGGCTTCGTCCTCTGACAGACGCGGCGGTGAGTTTGAATCGGTCGTTAGCCGAAAGGTCTGCCTGTCTTGCAGGGTGCGGCTCGGGATATTCGGGTATCGGCAGGGTCTGCCAAACCTCATTTAAGTTGTTATTTTCCAAATCAATACCTTTTATTAAAAACTGCAAAATATTTATATAGCTTTGCCGAGACGGGGGAGAAACGTGCATTTTCAAACTCAAACTTATTGTCGGGGACAAGCAGTTTGGGTTTATATGCATGGGCGGTTGAAAAACGAAGCTCCACCTCCGAACCGCCCGGGATTGAGGTATGCCTTACGGTTGCCCTCATCCTGTGAAGCAGATTTTCCATCAAAAGCCCCGAAAACTCAGCGGTGCGAACCGCCTTTTCCGACTCGGTTCTGCCCGGAACAGGATATAATCCGCCGGGGGTTGCCAAAATAATAAGCGTTGCTTCATATGCGCCGTTGCTTTTGAGCTTGAAATCAAGTGATTTTGGTTTTGAAGCGCCGTTCAAAAAATGCTCGATATAATCCGCAACTGCAATTTCAAACGAAATCTTGTCTATCGGTGCGAAGATGAGCGGCTCAATGTTTGAAGTTATCTCTATATTCCCCGCAAAAAGCGGTGTGATTTTTTCGACAATCGCCGAAAGCGTTTCCGAAATATCGCTCACGGCATCTGTTTCGGGAGTGTCGATGAGAGACAAAAGATGGTGTGCTTCGGAAAGGCTCCCCAAAATCGCCATCATCTGTGCATCGTTATTTGATAATGTGTCGTTAATCGCCCGTAGGTCGGGGTTTTTTTTCTTAAGCTCGGTTGCCGTGAAATCATTTGCCATGCAGTTTATTCCGACAACTGTGCGAAGCATTGTGAAAATTCCGTCAAGATATTCTCTTATGTGCGGATTTGTCAGAGCGGCTTCAAGCTCACCTCTAATCGTTATGGAGTCAGCTGTTTTGTTATCGTTATCTATATCGTTTGACATAATTTAACACCTATCTGAATAGAAGTAGCCATCAGACCATTTATTATAATATAACACCTTTTAGCCTTTTTGTCAATATAATTTTCTTTTATATTTTACTTGATTTGTTCATATTTTAAGTAGTATAATGAAATTTATGACTGACTTTTTTATTTAGGTGTGTTTTTATGGTTGTAATCCTTCTCGTTCTTATCTACATTGCTTTTGTGAGCCTCGGCTTGCCGGACGGTATGTTCGGTGCGGCATGGCCGATTGTACATGAAGAACTTGCTATATCCCAGCAGCTTGCGGGGGTATATTCGGCGGTGACGAGTGCCGCGACAATCATCTCAAGCCTTGCCGCAAGCAGAATAATCCACAAGCTCGGAACAGGCAAGGTTCTTGTAATAAGCGTTTTCATAACAGGGATAAGCCTTCTTATTTTCCCCCTTAATTTGGTACCTTTTTTGCCGCCATATGTATATATGTGTATGGTCGGGTTCATATTAGGTTTAGGTGCGGGTTGCGTTGATGCCGGGCTCAATAACTATGTGGCACTTCATTTCAAGGCATCGCACATGAACTTTTTACACTGCTTTTGGGGCGTGGGCTGCATGATAAGCCCGATTGTGCTCACCCTCTATCTCACCGGCGGCGGCTCATGGCAGCAGACCTACTACACCATCGGTACGGCTCAGCTTGTTCTTGCTGTTGTTCTGATATTTTCGATCCCGCTCTGGGCGAAGGTCCCTGTCTCAAAGGAACACGACACAGAGGTGAAGACCGAACGACTTACAAATCGCCAAACGCTCAAACTCCCGCTTATCAAGACAAGTGTTATCGCCTTCCTTTGCTATTGCGGCTATGAAGCGGCGATGATCCTCTGGATTCCGAGCTATATCAACGAGGTTGACGGGCGTTCTGTCGAGACGGCGGCGTTCTTTTCAAGCCTCTTCTTCATGGGTATCACCGGCGGCAGACTTATTTCCGGATTCCTCTCCGAGAAACTCGGCATGAAAAATCTTCAACGCTTCGGCTGTATAATCGCAATTACCGGGATTATCATCGTTATACTGCCGTTCGGGGAAATTATAACCGGTGTCGGCGTTGTTATGGTCGGTGCAGGTGCAGGCCCTTTTTATCCGGCAATGATGTTTCGCACCCCCGAAAGCTTCGGGCAGGCGGCTTCACAATCGGCAATCGGCTTGCAAATGGCGTTTGCATACACAGGCTCAACTCTTTTGCCGCCGCTAATCGGGCTGTTGCCGCTTCGCTTCTTCCCGTACTGTGTTTTAACACTCACGATAATCACCTTCGTTTTATCGGAATCATTAAATTACAGGAAAAGAAAACGTTAAAATTTGTGCAAATTGACGATTTTGTTATTTAGCTATTGACTTAATTTCTAAATGTGGTACAATGTTATTAGCACTTAAAGCAATCGAGTGCTAATTAAATGAAAAATTATTACAAAGGGAGAGATTATATATGAAGATCAAGCCTCTTGCAGACAGGGTTGTCATAAAGATGCTCGAAGCCGCAGAGACAACAAAGGGCGGAATCGTTCTTGCACAGGCGGCGAAGGAAAAACCGCAGGTTGCACAGATAATCGAAGTGGGACCGGGCGGTGTTGTTGACGGCAAAGAAGTGAAGATGGAAGTTTCAGTAGGGCAAAAGGTGCTCATATCGAAATATTCCGGCACAGAAGTTAAAATCGACGGCGAAGAATATACAATCCTTCGTCAATCCGACATCTTAGCAGTTGTTGAAGAATAAGGGAGAGTGAAGAATCATGGCTAAACAGATTATATACGGAGCACAGGCTCGCGAAAGCTTACAGGGCGGTATCGACAAGCTTGCCGATACAGTTAAAATAACCCTCGGTCCCAAGGGCAGAAACGTTGTCCTTGACAAGAAATACGGTTCGCCGCTCATCACAAACGACGGCGTTACCATCGCAAAAGAGATCGAGCTTGAAGATGCATTCGAGAACATGGGTGCCCAACTCATAAAAGAAGTTGCAACTAAAACAAACGACGCGGCTGGTGACGGCACGACTACCGCTACACTCCTTGCACAGGCTCTCGTCCGCGAAGGCATGAAAAACTTAGCGGCCGGTGCTAACCCGATGATCCTCAAAAAGGGCATGGCAAAGGCTGCAACAGCGGCTGTTGATAATATCAAGGGTAATTCCACGGCTATCAACGGCACATCCGACATTGCTCACGTTGCGACAGTTTCTTCCGGCGACGAGGTTGTCGGCAAGCTTATTGCAGAGGCTATGGAGAAGGTTTCCGCAGACGGCGTTATCACCATTGAAGAATCCAAAACCGCCGAGACCTACACAGACCTTGTTGAGGGTATGCAGTTCGACCGCGGCTATATCACCCCCTATATGTGCACCGACACCGAGAAGATGGAAGCTGTTATTGACGACCCGTTCATTTTAATCACCGACAAGAAGATTTCCAATATCCAAGAGATTTTGCCGCTTCTTGAAAATATCGTTCAATCCGGGCGTAAGATGGTTATCATCGCCGAGGACGTTGAGGGCGAGGCTCTCTCTACTTTAATCCTCAACAAGCTTCGCGGAACATTTGTATGTGCGGCTGTTAAAGCTCCCGGGTTCGGCGACAGAAGAAAAGAGATGCTCCAGGATATCGCGATCCTCACCGGCGGCATGGTTATCTCCGAAGAGGTTGGGCTTGAGCTTAAGGAAGCTGATGTTTCACAGCTCGGTCACGCAAAGCAGGTTAAGATAACAAAGGAAAACACCACCATCGTTGACGGTGCAGGCGACAAGGGTGCGATAAAAGACAGAGTTTCACAGATAAAGAAACAGATTGAAGACACAACCTCCGATTTTGACCGCGAAAAGCTCCAAGAACGTCTTGCCAAGCTTGCCGGCGGTGTCGCAGTAATCAAAGTCGGTGCGGCAACCGAAGTTGAGATGAAGGAAAAGAAGCTTCGCATGGAAGATGCTCTTTCCGCAACCAAAGCGGCTGTTGCCGAAGGTATCGTTGCGGGCGGCGGAACGGCTTTCATCAACGCAATTCCGGCGGTTAAGACCGTTGTTGACACCCTCACAGGCGATGAGAAAACAGGTGCGGCAATCGTCCTCAAGGCTCTTGAAGAGCCCGTTCGCCAGATCGCCGCTAACGCAGGGCTTGAAGGCTCTGTTATCCTCGACAAGATTGTTGCTTCCGGCAAGACGGGCTATGGCTTTGACGCCCTCACCGAAGTTTACACCGATATGCTCTCGGCAGGTATCGTTGACCCGACAAAGGTAACCCGCTCGGCACTCGAAAACGCGGCTTCCGTTGCGGCAATGGTGCTAACCACAGAATCCCTCGTGACAGATATAAAAGAGCCCGCTCCTGCAATGCCCGCAGGCGGCATGGGCGGCATGGACTATTAAGGAACGGCGGGGGAACCCTTTCTGTAGAAAGGTTCTCCCCCACACCCCCTTCCAAAGACTTTATTGTTTTATAGATACAAAAAACCGCGCCATTTTCACGACGCGGTTTTCGTTATGTATTACTTCCTATACCATACAAATACAGTATGACTGGTTGAAGATGCGGTTTATCGGATTTTCGGGGGTGGAAGCGTTTGAAGGGCATACCTCGCCGCCTGCATATGCAAGTGAGAACGGCAGTCCGCCAAGCTGGTTTCTTAACATATTTTCGCCGTCGAAAGTGTTTGAGCCCAAGAGCACATGGCGTGTTTCACAGGATGAAATAAAGGCAACCTTAGCGTCCGGGTGTGCGGCAAGCATTTCGGCTGTTGACGCCGCCGAAGCATCAAGCACAGCTTTCTTTTCAAACATAGCAACAGATACGGTTGCACCGGTTGTGACATTTCCGCCGACAAAAAGATGATTTTCGGGCGTAAGGTACATCATCGACCTGCCGTATTCATCGCCGTCGCCGTCATCGACAATCATAACCGCACTGTTTATTGCGTTCTCCTTCGAACCGGTGAGATTGAATCCGAGGCTCGATAAAAAGTCGGTGACAGGACGGCCGTTAAGGCTGATAATCTCATTGCCCCTTGCTTCGGTTATTATTGCTTTGCCCTTAAGATATTTATCTTTGGTCACGACAATGGTGGAAAAATGCGGATTAATATTGCCGTTCATAAACAGGAAGACTGCTCTGTCGCGATATGCGACACCTTTTGCGAAAACAAAACAGTTTTCGATATATGTAGGGCTGTCATCAACTGCAGAACCGCCGAAAATCTGTGCTTTTGTGTAGGTTGTCGCACAGTCAAGAAGCGCCTGAAAATCGGTGAGAATTATATTCGGGAACATCATTATCCCAAGCTTTTGTTTGCCGATTTCTTCAAACTGTTTTTTACAAACCTCATCTGCTTTGGTTTCCGGTGTAAGAGGCTCGGAAATAACCGTTGTGAAACTTATGTCATCTGAACTTATGACCGTTATCGAAAGGCGAAACTGCCCCTCGTTATATTCGTCGTCTTCGTTGCCCGCACCGTTATATCCGACAAGCGTTGTTGATGTTCCGACCACCGGGAACGGGAGATTTTTTGCTATATATTCCGCAACACCGGAAAGAACAAACTCATAGTGGCAGCAAAGCATTCCCACGGTATTTTTTTCGAGGCTTCCTTCTGCTGCAATCTGATCTGATATAAATTTTAATGCGGCTTCTTTATCGTCAACCTCTGATGTCCGAGCGATAAAAACCTTCATAAATAACCCCATATAAATAATTAACGCCATCGTCTTATGCATTTTAACATAAGAAAAAGTACGAATTTAAGTTAATTTATGAACAATTATGCAACAATCGCAAATTATGAACAACTAATACACTGTTATGGAGTATAATACGCGAAAAGCGGTTATACCTTGACAGCAAAACGCGAACTTGTCAGAACTGCATAAATTCAATGAAAAATTATTGCATTTTTTGTGCATTCATACAAAGTGTAAAAATTAGTGCACTTTTTCTCACATATCTATTGACAATTGCATATTCATATATTATAATGTGAACACAAGAGGAATAAAAATATGAATTAATTCCCGGAAACGGATATATCGGAGAGTATTTATGAAGCGTGCTGTTAAAGGTTTCACACTTGTTGAACTTATCGTCGTTATCGCTATAATCGGCGTTTTAATGGCGATTTTAATACCGAACCTTATTGCTTACATCAACGACGCAAGGCAGACAAACGCAAACAGTGCGGCAAGGCTTGTTTATACATCCGCAAACGGCTATATCACTAAGGTTAAGATTGCAGGGATAGCGGCTCCCACAAACCAAAGTATGGGCTTTTCTATACTGGATAACGCTACCATTCAGGATAATTTTGACGGTGATACACAGTTTTCGGACAGCAAATTTAATAATACGATGAGTGTATATCTGGGTGACCTTGCAAAGGGGAGCCGTTATCAAGTATATTTTAATGGTACAGGCAACGTTGCCGCAACACTTTGGGCTGCATCGGAGAACAGTAATATTGTCGGCAGCTATCCTGAGCCGAGAAGCTCTTCCGAAATCGGAAACGGTTCGATACGCACTCTCAGAGCTCAAGATTATGTGAATTAATTTTGGTCATATAAAAAACTCGTACCGCGGTACGAGTTTTTTTATTATTTTTTCTTTAAAGCTTTCTTCAAAAACGCCGCCGTGTACGATTTTTTACTCTTCGCGACCTGCTCCGGTGTGCCCTCCGCGATAATCTCGCCGCCGCCGTCGCCGCCGTCGGGACCCAGATCAATAATCCAATCGGCGGTCTTAATCACATCAAGGTTATGTTCAATCACAAGGACGGTGTTTCCTGCATCGGTGAGGCGGGAAAGAACGTCGGAAAGCCTGTGAACATCGGCGGTGTGAAGCCCTGTTGTCGGCTCATCTAAAATATACATTGTCTTGCCGGTGGCACGTTTTGAAAGCTCGGTCGCAAGCTTAACGCGTTGGGCTTCGCCGCCCGACAGGGTTGTCGCGGGCTGACCGAGTTTAATATACCCCAAGCCGACTTCACGAAGGGTGGAAATCTTTCGGAGTATCTTCGGGACGTGCTCAAAGAAGATAACAGCCTCGTCAACGGTCATGTCAAGCACATCGGCAATGGATTTTCCCTTATAATGAACCTCCAAAGTCTCTCTGTTATAGCGTTTGCCGCCGCAGGATTCACAGGGAACATAGACGTCGGGCAGAAAGTGCATTTCGATCTTCACAATGCCATCGCCCTCACAGGCTTCGCACCGCCCGCCCTTGACATTGAAGGAAAACCGCCCGGGACCGTATCCGCGAACCTTCGCATCGTTTGTCGCGGCAAAAATCTCGCGAATGTCGTTCCAAACGCCCGTGTATGTCGCAGGGTTAGACCTCGGCGTTCTCCCTATCGGCGACTGATCGATGTCGATAACCTTGTCTAAGTTTTCAATGCCGATACATTTGCCGAACGCTCCCGCCGTCTCCCTCGCACGATTTAGGTTCCGACGCAGATATTTATAGATAATTTCATTTACAAGCGATGATTTACCCGAGCCTGAAACGCCTGTGACACAGGTCATAACGCCGATCGGAATGGATATGTCAATATTTTTCAGGTTATTTTGACTGCAATCGGTGAAGGTTATCGTCTCGATATATTCACGGCGCGTTTTGGGCACGGGGATAGACTTCACGCCGGACAGATACTGCCCTGTGATGCTTTTTTCGCAAGCCTTGATATCGTCAATAGTTCCGGTTGCGACAATCTCACCGCCGTGAATGCCGGCTTTGGGACCGATATCGACGATATAGTCGGCGGCATACATTGTGTCCTCGTCATGCTCAACGACAATTAAAGTATTCCCCGCGTCACGAAGGTGTTTGAGTGCTTCGATAAGTCTGCCGTTGTCGCGTTGGTGAAGCCCTATTGACGGCTCGTCCAAGACGTACAACACGCCGACGAGAGCCGAACCTATCTGGGTTGCAAGGCGGATTCGCTGTGCCTCGCCGCCCGAAAGTGTCGCCGCCGCCCTTGAAAGTGTGAGATATTCAAGACCGACATTTCGGAGAAAAGCAAGCCTTGCGACAATCTCCTTGGTTATTTTATCTGCAATATAGCGATCTCTGTCGGAAAGCTTCAAATTGCCGATAAATTCAGCCGCCGCCGTGACAGACATTTTCGTCACTTCGGTGATATTCCGCTCCCCCACTGTGACAGCCCTGCTCACAGGTTTTAAGCGTTCCCCATGGCAATCGGGGCAGTTTTCGGATTTCATAAGCCCGTTGATCTCTTCCTTGACCGTCTCGGATGTTGACCCTGCAAGCTTTCGCTCTAAGTTCGGGATAACCCCTTCAAACTCGCGATAGAAATAGCCGCCGCCCCATTCGGGAAGCTTTTCAAATTCAAGTTTAGTTCCCTTTGAGCCGTATAAAAACACGTCCTGTACAGATTTCGGGAGCTTGCCAAACGGCGTGTCAAGCGATATTTTATACACTTTTGCAACACCGCGATAATAAATCATAGCGAACGAGTCGGGATTAAGCGTATTCCAGCCCATCGCCTTTATGGCACCGTCGCGAATCGAAACGCTCTTGTCGGGGACGATCGCATCTGCATCAATCCGCACTAACACCCCAAGCCCTGTGCAGGTTTCACAGGCACCGAAAGGGTTATTGAAGGAAAACATACGCGGTTGAAGCTCCGGGACGGAAATTCCGTGCTCCGGGCAGGCATAGGAGAGCGAAAATAAAAGCTCTTCTGCTTTGTGAGCATCATTTTCTAAAATGTCTATGAGAATAAGCCCGTCCGACAAAGCGGCAGCGGTCTCGATACTTTGAGTGAGGCGTGAACGAATATCCCCCTTGACTGCAAGGCGGTCTATTACTATCTCTATGCTGTGTTTCTTGTTCTTTTCGAGCTTGATTTCCTCGGTCAGCTCATAGTATATCCCATCGACACGCACCCTGACATATCCGCCTTTGCGTGCCTTTTCGATAACAGAAACGTGCTCACCCTTCTTGCCGCTTATCACGGGGGCTAAAAGCATGAAGCGTGTCTTTTCGGGGAGTTCGCTAATTTGGTCGGCGATCATGTCGGGGGTCTGTCTGCGAATTTCACGCCCGCAGACAGGGCAGTGCGGAACACCGATTCGGGCATACAGAAGTCTGAGGTAGTCGTAAACCTCCGTTACCGTACCCACAGTCGAACGCGGGTTTCTTGATGTGGTTTTCTGGTCGATGGATATCGCGGGGGAAAGCCCCTCAATAAGGTCGCAGTCCGGCTTCTCGGCAAGCCCCAAAAACTGGCGTGCATAGGAAGAAAGGCTCTCCATATAACGCCGCTGCCCGTCTGCATATATCGTGTCAAAGGCTAAGGAAGATTTCCCAGAGCCTGAAACGCCGGTCATTACAATAAATTTATCACGCGGCAGGTCAAGCGAAACATTTTTCAGATTATGCTCCCTCGCACCGCGAATTACTATCTTTTCTATCATATTATTATTATACCAACAGAACATATGTTTGTCAAGAGGGTTAAAAAATTATATACAATATTAACATTTAAGACAAATAATATACATGAATAAATGCAGATTTTCAGATACTATATTATTATGGAATTTTATGATACACACGCTCATTATGACGATGAGCGTTATGATGAAGATCGTGACGAGATTTTGCAATCCGTCCATGAACGCGGCTGTAAAAAGATTATAAATATCGGCTGTACTTTAGAGCGGTCGAAAAAGTCTTTAGACCTTGCCGCTAAGTATGATTTTGTCTATGCAACGGTCGGTATACACCCCTCCGACGTTTGCAGTACTCCCGACGATTATCTCCCAAAACTTCGTGATATGGCGAAGTTAAGCAACAAATGCGTTGCAGTCGGCGAAATCGGGCTTGACTATACTGTTTTTGACAGCGAAGTTCCCGACAAAGCACGCCAAGAACGCTTTTTCCGCGAACAGTTGGGTTTAGCTCGTGAACTTAATCTCCCTGTGATAATTCATTCTCGTGATGCGGCAGAGGATACACTTCGCATACTTCGGGACGAGATGAAAAAGGGCGAAATTTGCGGTGTCACACATTGCTATTCATATTCTGCCGAAGTCGCGAAGATATTAATAGGGATGGGACTTCACATCTCCTTCACCGGCGTTATAACCTTCAAAAACGCACGCAAAACGCTTGAATCGCTCGCCGCTGTACCGATAGAAAGGCTTCTGACCGAGACCGACTGCCCCTATATGTCGCCCGAGCCGGAACGCGGAAAACGCAACGACAGCGGTAAGATACCATATATAATCGCAAAGATGGCGGAGGTTTACGAAATGCCTGCCGCAGAGATTGCCGATATCACAATGAAAAATGCAGATAAACTTTTTGGGTTTTAAATATGAGTTATATTAAATACGAAAATGTAACAAAGGCATTCGGCAAGACGATAGTGCTTGATAACGTGAATTTTGCGGTCGAGAGAGGCGAGATTGTCGGCTTTTCGGGGCGAAACGGCTCGGGAAAGACTTTGCTTTTTAAAATGCTTGCAGGGCTTGTTCGCCCGACTTCGGGGACTATTACCGTCGGGGGGCAGAAAATCGGGGCTTCATTCCTTCAAGACTGCGGTATGCTTATTGAAACGCCCGGCTTTATCGGGCATTATGACGGCTTCAAAAATCTTGATATAATCAACTCTGTGGGCACAAAGCGTGCCGACAGAGAGCATATTCGTGAGCTTATGGCAAGGCTTAATCTTGACCCCGATTCAAAAAAGGCAGTATCAAAATATTCGCTCGGCATGAAACAGAAACTCGGCATAATTCAAGCCGTGATGACCGACCCTGCGATCTTAATTTTGGACGAACCGATAAACAGCCTTGATGATGCAAGTGCCGCCGATGTGCTCGATTTCTTGCGTGAACTCAATTCAGAAAAAAAGACGACCATCTTAATCGCTTCGCATATCAAGGGTGATTTGGATTCGGTTTGCGGACGTGTTTTTAGGCTTTCGGACAACAAAGTGATAGAGGGAGAAACGTCGCCGAAAGCCACTCAACCCGACAAAAAGGTGATAGAATGAAGACACTAAAACTGATTTTTAGCTTCTTTTTCACCGACCTGCGGCGGATTTTCACCGAGCCGACCTTCTTCACAAGCCTGCTTCTGGGAAGTGTCGCATTGTTAGCTCCGTTTTTTATATTACCTTCAAGCAGCTTTGTGACAGCCCAAAGTGCGGTCTTCCCTTTCGCCGCACCGTTTTTGGCGGCTCTCCCCTTTGCGGCGATTTATAAGACCGAACGCGAAACAAAGTATGCTGACCTATTAAAGATCCGCCGCGGCGGCAAAAGCTATGCTGTGACTCGTTTCTTCACCGTCGGAATCGGCGGCGGTTTTGCCCTTATGATACCCGAAATTTTATTGCTGGCGGTTTCCTTTTTCATAAATAATGCCGCAGTTATGGACGATCTATTCCGAATCAACTACACCCTCGCCCTCTCATTTCCTTTCGGATTTGTGTTTGCTGCTCTGGCATATGCTATGACTTTTATCACGCGATCAAAGATAATTGCGATAATCACCCCCGAGGTTCTGTATCTGCTTTTCACCTATGCTTTCCCCTATCTGGACCTCGAAAAATATTACCCGCCGTTTGCCATCGCACCCTTTATATACGGCGTTGCCGACCTGCAATATATATACCTGATGTTCGCGGCGATGTTTATAGTTTCGCTTATTATTACAATAATTTTTGAAATCCTCACGGTGAAAGAATCATGAATATAAAATACTTGAAAATAAGTCTCACAGAGGATTTTCCCGCAATACGCCTTATTATCGCGGCTATGGTCATAACCTTTGCCGCTGTGGTGACAATTTATAAGTATGTTGACCTGTCTGACAGCGTTTCGGCATCCTTTTCATCGACAGAAACAACGATTTTGGCTTTATCCGATATGATAAACAGAGTATTCATCTTCCTGCCGCTTTATATTTTTGTCGTTTCGGGTGCAAGACTGGCTAACGGCTTGGGTAACACAGGAATTTTATTACAAAAAAGCAGAGCCGGCGTTGCCACCAACGGAATCTTAAAGGTATTTTTTTACACCGTTTTATTCGCAGTTATTTTGTTGATAATAGTAACGGCGACCTCACAAGCGGCGTTTCCCAAAGCGGATGATTTCACGCGTGCATTCTTCGGCACGTCAAGTGCATACGGCTTTCGTAGTGATGTTTTGAGCGAGACGCCGTCAAAAGTTGCTGTAACACTTGTGACAACAATGTTCTTGACATATTTTACAATCGGTATAATTAACTTCTTCTTATCCATTTTGTTGAAAGAAGATGCGGCATTTGTGCTGACGGTAATAATCGGGATAGGTGCGGAAGCAATGATAGTGCAAAGAAGCTCCGCCCTCCCGTTGTTGCCGGTTGTCATAGTGATTGCCGTCATTTTTATACTGCTTTCATTCGCAGTACTAAGCAGAAAAAATTTGTAACCTAACGGGTTTATATATAATATGAAAATTTTCAAAATTGCATCTGTAGCCGCCGCTGTTATATTTTGTGCTGCGATTTCCGCACATTTCACCAGAGCGTATGTTATAGAAGTCAGAGAACGCGAAAAGACCCTTGCCGAAATTATCCTTGCAAACGAAGCTGCGGCAGCTCTTGAAGAGGAAGCAAAAAAGGTTGAGGAAAGCCTCGGGACAACAGTGACTGCTATCACTACTACCGAAGCAACTACTACAACTGCTGAAAATACAACAGTTACAACTGCCCAAACTACCGCCGTTCCTGCCGATGTTACTGTCACCGATGTAGCGGTGACAACTGCACCTATTGTCACCGATTACAAAGTCGGTGGGCTGATTGACATTAATAATCCCCCCGAAACTACAATGTCGATAATATCTTTGACGGCAGAGCAACAGGAATTTTTGAACACATATTTAATAGAACATTATTTTTTAGACGGTTTTATATTTGCCGCGAATGAAACTAACCCGGAAGTCCGCGAACGCAAATACGCGGCGGCAGAAATGGAGTCGGCGGCGGTTCAAACGGTCAATATGCTGATGCAGGCAATCAACCTTTCAAACCCGATGCAGATGTTGAATGCCGATTTCGGGGAGCTTCTTTCCAAGGTTGCAGATATCAAAGCCGGTTTTGCCGCAAACTACGGCAAAGAAGAGATAACCGATCCGGCACTAAAGGAGCTTTACGAGGGTTCGCTTTCCTATTTTGATCAGCTTGAAAGCTCGCTCACAAAGATTTCTGCAGCTGCGAAGAATGTCAACGAGTCTGAAAACGCACTCTTAGCGGCAGGACTCGCAGCAAAAGCCCTGTCAGAAACGATTATTCCCGAAGCTATGAATGTGCTCGAAGGCTCATTCGACCTTGTCGAGGCTTCACAACCGATATTCCTTGAAAACACCACCGGACACACAATTTTAACACGAGATGAAGTCTCCGCAATCCTTTCAAACCCTGCATATGTAATTAAATAATATACAAAACAAAGAGGATTCATAAAATTATACATTTAGTAAAGAGGTATTTCGGCAAGTATAAAAAATATTTCATTATCGGACCGCTTGCAAAGCTTTTTGAGGCGATTTTGGAACTTACCGTTCCGCTGATTATGGCTTCGATGATTGACAATGTCGAGCTGGGCGTCGAGTATGTTGCAAAAAATGCCGCATTTGTTGTGGTTATCGGCATAGTCGGGCTCGGCTCTGCTTTGGTATGCCAATATATGGGTTCTAAAGCTTCGCAAGAGATCGGAACAGATTTACGGAATGTAGTTTTTGAGAAGATTAATACATATAGTAATGAGAACTTAGACCGTTTCGGCAGTTCGACCCTCATAACACGTATCACAACAGATATAAATCAAGTACAGACGGCAGTCGCAATGTTCATAAGGCTTGCCGTTCGAGCACCGTTTTTAATAATCGGGGCGGCGGTGATGGCTTGTTTTATTGACCTCAGGCTTTCGGCGGTTTTTATCCTGCTTATTCCGCTGATCGCTTTGACACTTTTAATTGTGACAAAGAAAACCATCCCCCTTTACGGCAGTATTCAGGCAAAGCTTGACCGCCTCACCTCGCGTTTTTCGGAGCAGTTTTCGGGCGTTAGGGTGATCAGAGCCTTCAACACACAGGATTACGAAGAAGCTCGTTTTGAGAAAACTGTCGAAGATTTCAAAGACGAAGCGATAAAGACCGCGAAAATTTCATCTGCCCTTAATCCCTTAACGGCACTTTTCACAGGGTTTTCCATCGCCGCCGTGCTATATTTCGGGAGCTTTCAGATTGAATCCGGAACGCTGACAGCGGGCGACCTTATCGCCTTTGTCGGTTATCTGACGCAGATTTCGCTGTCGCTTGGGATTGTCGCAAATCTTATAGTTTTATTCACAAAGGCGGCGGCAAGTGCAAAGCGTATTGTTGAGGTTCTTGATGCCGAAAATATACAAAACGCTATAGATTCAAATGTCAATGCCGCAGATAAAGAGTCGCTGATACAATTTTCAAATGTAAGCTTCCGCTATAGCGGTGCGAATGAGGACACCCTTTCCGATATAAGCTTCAATCTCGGTTATGGCGAAACGCTCGCGATTTTGGGAAACACGGGCTCGGGGAAGAGTACGCTTATTAACCTTATACCGCGTTTTTATGAGTCTGACAGCGGCGTTATAACCTTTGCAGGGCGTGATATACGTGAATATGATAACAGGGAGCTTCGCGAACAGATTCGCGTTGTGCCGCAAACCTCACTCCTCTTTTCGGGGACGGTTATTGATAACTTAAAATTCGGAGATAAAAATGCAGATGAAAAGGCGGCTGTAACGGCTCTTGAAACTGCTTGCCTTGAAGGAATAAGCCACGATTCTCCTGTATCGGCGGGCGGTAAAAACTTTTCGGGCGGTCAAAGGCAAAGGCTTGCCATTGCAAGGGCGATAATTCATACCAACACTCCGCCGAAGCTCTTGATATTTGACAACAGCTTCTCGGCTCTTGACGGTGCAACTGCACGACGGCTTCGCGAAAACCTTAAAAAACATCTCCCCGACACAGCGTTTATCGTCATAACCGAACGGATTAATTCGATAGTCGATTCGGACGTTATTTTAGTTCTTGATGACGGCAGGGTTATCGGTTCGGGCAAGCATGAAGAGCTTCTTTCAAACTGTGAAAAATATCGCGATATATATGAAAGTCAACAATGAAAAACTTTAATTACAAACCGCTTTTGCGTGAAATAACCGTCAAAAAAAGCGTTATCATTTTCGCTTTACTTGCCGCACTCATAAGCGTTTTTACAAACATTTCCACACCGGCATTGATCGGGCAGACTATAGATGATATTGGAGACAACGGTTCAACATTAAGCAGCGTAATTCTGCTTGCCATTCTCGTTATAATCTCTGCTATTTCCGGCTATGTTTTGCAGCGATTTGCATACAAAATCGCCTATGAGACTGCCGCTTCGCTTCGCCTTAAGGCAGAAAAGAAGCTCAACGCTTTAAGTATATCAAAGCTTGACAGGACGGCGAAGGGCGACCTTATAAACACCGTTTCGGTTGACACGGAAATCCTCTCCGACGGCATAATTCAAGGCGTTTTGCAGTTTATAACAGGTATCTTAACGGTGCTTGGGACGATAATTATAATGCTTGCAATTAACTACAGGCTTGCTCTTGTAGTCATTATCATAACGCCGTTGTCGCTGCTAACCGCGAAACTCATCACAGGGAGGTCTAAACGGGAATTTGCCGCACAGTCAGCCCTGCGTGCAGGTATCACCGCCCATGCCGACGAATGGATCGGCGGACAGCGTGTTGTCATGGCTTTTAATATGGAAAACGAGTCTATATCTCGTTTCTCTGCCCTCAATGAAAAGCTTCGCAAAGTCGGGTTTAAGGCACAGTTATTTTCTGCCCTCGTCAACCCGACAACCCGCTTTGTGAACGGTTTGGTATATGCTTTCACAGGGCTTGTCGGACTGCTTCTTATACTGGGTGTGATTCCGGGCGGAAATGGTGCAAATGCTGTAACTGTCGGCGTTTTAGCGGCATTTCTAAGCTACGCTAATCAGTACACAAAGCCTTTCAACGAGATTTCGGCGACATACGCAGAACTTCAAAATGCCCTTTCATCTGCAAAAAGGATATTCACGCTTCTTAACGAGCCGGAGGAAGATAACAGCGAAACGGATGAATATATCCCGATGAAAGACAGCTTTGAGGTCTCTCATCTTGACTTTTCCTATAACGAAAATAAGAAAATATTGCAGGACATAAACTTCAAATTAAAAAACGGTGAAAATATCGCCGTTGTCGGACCGACAGGGTGCGGGAAAACTACGCTCATAAACCTTTTGGAGCGTTTTTATGAACCCCTTTCGGGGGAGATTTCATCGGACGGAGAAAATATCGCGAAGTACTCAAAACCGTCATTACGCGAAAATATCTCGATGGTATTGCAGGACAGCTTTATATTCAATGACACTATCCTCGAAAATATCCGATACGGCACACCCGAAGCCACAGAGAAACAAGCAGCGGAAGCGGCAAGAATAGTCGGGGCACACAGCTTTATAAAAAGGCTTCCCGACGGCTATGACACCGTCATAAGCGGAAACCGCGAACTTTCGGCGGGTCAAAAACAGCTTTTAAGTCTGTCACGGGTTATGCTTGCAAATATGATAAAACCCGCTTCGCTCCTCATTTTAGATGAAGCGACATCAAATATTGACACGGTGACAGAGCGGAAGATAAAAAAAGCGGTGAAGATTCTCACAGAGGGCAGAACGTCAATTATTATCGCACACCGGCTTTCGACCATCAAGGATTCGGACATGATTATCGTGATTGACGGTGGAAAGATTGTCGAAACGGGTACGCATGACAGCTTGATTAACGCAGACGGAGTCTATGAAAATATGTACAAAGCGTAAGTTTAAAGGAAATTAATATGCCATCAAAACGAAACCAAACCATAACGCTTGAAAAAGACGAAGAAAAGGCTTTGCTTTCGCTTTGCCGAAAAGATTTTAACAGCGATATTGACGGTAACTTTACCGATACTTTATTTTGGGGTGATTCGTTTAAAATCATGGCCGGACTTCCCGAAAAAAGTGTCGATTTAATAATCGCAGACCCGCCCTATAACCTTGACAAATGCTATGCCGGAAAGAGTTTCAAACATATGGACGAAACTCTTTATAAAGGGTTTATCGACAATTTCACGGCGGCGGCAAAAAGACTCCTCAAACCTAACGGAACTATCTATGTATGCTGTGACTGGAAGGATAGTGTTATTGTTTCAAGGTCGCTTTCAGAACATTTTTACATACGAAACCGCATTACTTGGCAGCGAGACAAGGGGCGTGGCTCGGAAAATAACTGGAAAAACTGCATGGAAGATATCTGGTATGCAGTCAGTTCGCCAACCGACTTTGTCTTCAACCTTGATTCGGTGAAACAGCGGCGGCGGGTACTTGCTCCCTATAAAGAGGGCGGCATACCCAAAGACTGGCTTGAGACCGAGGACGGACGTTTTAGGGACACCTATCCGTCAAACATCTGGGACGATATTTCGGTTCCCTATTGGTCGATGAAAGAAAATACCGAACACCCCACACAAAAGCCCGAAAAGCTTGTCTGCAAGCTGATGCTCGCAAGCTCTAACCCGGGAGCGGTTGTGCTTGATCCGTTTTTGGGCTCGGGGACTACTGCCGTGGTTGCAAAAAAGCTTGGCAGACATTTTGTCGGCATAGAGTCGGAGGGCAGATATCTCGCCCTTGCACAAAAACGCCTTGCCGCGGCAGATGGCGACAAGACTATTCAAGGATATACAGACGGCGTTTTTTGGGAAAGAAACACCGCCTCGGAGCAGATAAAATATAAAAACTAATCCGAGTTTGAATACTGTATGAAAAATAATAAAATTCTATAATTTGAATAATAGTCCGAAGTCGAATAAAGGGCAATTTCGCCCGTTTCGGCGACGACTTTTGAGTTTATTTCATCAAATCCGCCTGCTGTTGAAATTTTATTTACAGCATTCAGATACAGGTCAGTGCTGTCAAACTTTACAACCGCATAGCCGCGTTTGTCCTTGACCGCTTCTGTCAGAGCATGGGCAATAACATCATCTGACACGGAATCGCCGAAAACGGTGAGCCTTTCGCGAATATAATAGTTCTCCTTCATTGTGTTAGCCACAGGCGGTTCAAAAACCGTTCTGTCGATGACATGATTATTTTCGATAACTGCATCGGAGACAAGGAAATACTGATATGAGATGAACTCAGGGTGCGAAAAAAGGATATTTTCATCCGCAAAGTCATAGGTCACGTCAATATGATACCAGTTGCCGTCAAGCTTAACCATATTCCACATATGCGGCAGGTTGACAGTCCCCGAAACTATGAGATTTTCAATCCCCGCAAGGTTGCAAAGATATGAAAATGTTTTAGCATAGCCCTCGCAGAGTGCAACTCTGTTTATGAGCGTGCCGTATATGGTGGATGAATAGATATCGGTTGAACTGCTGTCATCGGTCTTGCAGTTTTTTATCAGCCAGTCATGGAAGAATTTCAGCTTGTCATAGTCGGTCATGTCGGGCGTTATATCCGACATTATCTCGCCAGCCGCCGCTTCAATCTCCATGTTGATTCGAGTCATGGTGTCATTTGCGGTTGTGTTGTCGGAATAGTAGTTAAAATAAACTTCAAACGACCCCGCACCCGCGTCATAATCGCCGATAGAGCGACCTTTGAGCGGAAAGAAGGAGAGTTCCTCAAAGCGGATAAGCTCTAAGATCCTTGTATATGTCACGGCATCAGTCGGGAGATACACCATCTCCTTAAAATGCCCCAAATCCTCTTTTGCCTTGTCATATATCCGCTTTTCATCGGGTGACAGGAGATTGCTGCCGTAGGCGGACACCATGCCTTCGGGGATATAAAAGTCGGCATAATCAGGTTTCTCAATTGTTTCAACAGTCTTTTCGCCGTCGCCGATAACATGATAGGTTGTGACATCAGTCTGCCTTGCCGTCTCGTTACAGCCCGTAAGCAGAATAAACAGAATCGTAAATACAGATAGGATTAGAGATATTCTTTTTTTTGTCAATTTATCTCCTCCTATTTATATGACAAAACTATTTTGATTACATCTGTATCTGCGTTTGTGAGATATGAGCAGCTTGCAACGTCAAGTAAGCCCGAACTGTCCGCTTCGGTTATTATCGTCACGATATTATCGGTTGAATCGGTTTTAAGAAGTGCCGTTTCGGTGTTGGCATAGACATTATCGGTAGCACAGAGAATCTGCACTGCAGTATCGCGATTTGATATTGCAGTCTTAATTTTTTCGCGGATTATGCTTACCGCTTCTGCCTTTGTTGTGGCAAAAAGCCCGCTTCTGACATAATAGTTATCTTCCATTGAAACAGCTTTGGGATAGGGGGCTGACGTTTCCTCCACCGTGTATCCCGAAAGAAGCCTTGCATCGGTGGTTAGGCAGTAGTCGTAATTAATATATCCGGTGTCGGGGTCGCCGAAGGTCGCATCTATTTGATACCAGTCGCCGCCGATATTCACCATGTTCCACATATGGGGAGTGCCCTGTGTGTTAGTACCTGAAATGGTTATCGCTTCGATACCCAGTTCATTGCAAAGCCTTTTAAAGGCGAAGCTGTAGCCCATGCAGTTTGCACGACCGTCTACAAGAGCACCGTAGATATTCTGCGAGTCGTCGGAGTTATCGTCAAAGGTTATCTTTTTTGATAGCATCTCGAATATGGCAATAACTCTGTCGTAATCGCTCTGCTTAGTTCGTATTTCCGACACGGCAGTCCGAACGGCGGAGTCGGTCTTTTCATGGCGTGAAGTGACATTTATTTTCGGATAGAGATATGAAAATGTCACCGAATAGAGCTTGTTAGTTGTCTTGCTGTAGCTTGTTGTTGCGGAAGGATAGAGATAGTAATCATAGGGGTCTTTATTTAAGAATATCGCGAAAACGGTATCAAAATCATCGGCGGTGATGGTCATCTCTTCGGGGATTTCAAGGCTGTTTGAAACAGAACGGAAGGTGTCTTCCATCATCCCATAGAGCTGTTTTTGCGGAGTTGATAATGAGGCATATTCAAACGGTCTGAAAATAACCCTGTTCGGGTAACTTTCAACAAAATTTGAGTCGGTAACGGTTGTAATCTGTGTACCGGTAGTTGTTATATCTAAATTGTCCGGATTTCCTGCCGCAGTTGTAATACTGCTTTCATCTTCAACCCCGAGATATTCCGAAAGGGGGACATTTGAAAACGCCGTGAGAGGATTTGCCTCGGTGGTGGTAAGGGGGACAGGTGTTGTTGCCGCCGTGGTAACAGGAGTGGTCACAGGGGGAACTACAATCGAAAGGGGCGGCGGTGTCAGGTCGATATCGGGAAGATAGGGGGTCGTTTTTGATGTCACAGGAGATGGAAGTGTTACTTCTCGTTCCGTTTCGTTTTCAGCATCGCATCCTGAAATTGCCGACATCAAAATAACCGCACAGAAAAAGACCGATAAGGCTTTAAAAAGTTTATTCCGTTTTTTAATACGGTTTAACATTTTCAATCCCCGCAAATTCAGGCATACACAAGCGAAATATGAATTATATAAAGGTTGTCGTTTTCGGAATGGTAGGCGTTTGCTATCCCGGCGTTCTTTTCGGAATTAACCCTGTCGATAATGCCGGATAAACCCTTGCTGTCAAAAAGATATGAAACGGTGTCGTCATAAGCACGTCGGGCGTCAAAGCGAATCTCAATTTCAGTTTGGCGTGTGGGAACAGCCCTTATTATCTGGTCATAGATTGAAACTCCCGCCGCACCCGAATCGGCAAATAAAAGCCCTGTTTTATAGAAGTAGTTATTGGCGGTTGCCGTCGCGTCGGGCGATTTTACATAATCGGTATTTTCAAAGTGAGAGATATTCATAATATCCCTGTCGGGCACGAGCAGATAGTAGTATCTGATATATCCCGGGTTGTCAAAGCTAATCACCGGGTCGTCCCATGTGCAGTCAATATTATACCAGTTATCTGCAAGGAGGATTTTATTCCAAGCGTGGGACTGCCCCGCTTCGGAAGTTCCGGTGACGGTAACGCACTCAAAACCCAGTTTCTTGGCAAGAAGCCCGAACGCAAAAGCATAGCCTTCGCATTGTGCTTCGCCGTCAACGAGTGCACCATATGCAGAATTGATATTATCTCCTGTCGCCGAAAATTTGCAATTTTTAACTATGTAATCATGGATATATCGGACCTGCTCGAAGCTGTCTGCATCTTTGGTTGCATCTGCGATGATTGTACGGATTTTATCGTCAAGCTTCGCCTGCATTTCCTTAGCATTGCCGGAATTTGTGCGTAAGGTCATCTTGAGGCTGTTTGTGTCGCCGTTTGCAGAGGCAAGCTCCGAGAGCCAGAATATACCGTTTTCTTGGGTATAGACAAGGTGAAAAAGCTTCTCAATTTGAATCTGAGAAAGGGTGTCATCAAAGGTCACAAAATCGGAAAACTCTGTGACTGCGGTTTTGATCTTGTCATAACCGCGTTTTTCGGCATCGGAAAGGGCATCGTAGTAGTAGTTTTTCGACTCACCTGCCGTAACGCTCTGCCCGATTACTCTGTATTCCGGTTCAGGTCCGGATCCCGTATTAATGCTCACCCTGCTGCAGCCGGAGAGGGCAACGAGCAGGGTGACAGCAACTATTAGAATTTTAGTTATAAATGACATCTAATTCAATAACAAGCATGACTTCGGCTGATTTGTCGGAAAGCCCTTTAACGTTTGAGTGGTTGGCTTTAAGTTCGGTCTGCAAGTTTTTCATCTCGGCATGAACCGCATCATATACCGACTTATCCGAAAGCATGATCTCGGTGGTGCGAAGCCCGTTTGCAGCGGCGTTGTCAAGCTGTTTTTTAAGCTCTGCAACGGCTGAATCCTTGTCGGAATAAACCTTGCCGGACTGTTTATACCAGTTCATTTCTGTTGCAGTGCAGACAGGAGCATCAAAGTACTTGAAGCTGGAACCGTCAACATAGAACTTAAGGTTTTGTGAAAAATGCGTTCTGTCTAAAATCCACGAATCGGGAACGAGCATATACATATGACGGACGTTTTTGTAGTTCGGGGTATCGAGCACAGGGTCATCCCATGTCACATCATAGTTATACCAATCGCCGTTCAGATCAAGGATATTCCAAGCGTGGGAAGCGCCCTTATCGGTAACGCCGGTGATAACCATTGAGTTTATGCCTATTCTGTCGCAAAGATATTGCACAGCGTGAGCATAGCCGACACATTGAATGTCACCCTGCTTTGAAGTTCCGCCCGCAAAGGCGTTATAGATTGTTGAATTGTAGTTTGCTTCGTCAGCGGAATCCGCCCCTAAAAGGAAGGTGGAGTTGACGGAAAGATATGTGTTGATGTAATCAAGCTTTTGGAAATCGGTCATACCGTTCATATCGGAAAGGAGTTTATTAACGGTGGTATCGATTTGGTCCTGCATTGACTTTATTGCTTCTCTGTCAAGACTGCGGTAATAAATTCTGCCGTGCATATCAAGCTTCGGGGACATCCAGAAAAGCTGAGGCTCTTGGTTGTAAACCATGCAGTAAATTCTGTCCCAAGTTTCCTCGTCAACCTCTCTGTATTCGGGGTCAACCCTTATGCCCAGAGTCTGAATTTTATCAACAATGTGTGCATAGAGGGCTTTTTCGGTATCATTTAATGTGTTATAGGCATACTTATCCTCGTAGCTGCGGATTGTGCCGTTTGCGGAGTTGCCGCTCGTATCTAAAACCGCTGCCGGGGCAGTTGTGCCTGCGGTCATCATGTCCGAAACGATTGAAGCAAGCTCTTCGGGGGTTTTGGTATCGGCTGTGACATATGTCGAACCGTTGATGTCGGTTGCAGGTGCGGGAACTTCCGTATCCGTTCCTGACTGGGACTGGGTTATGACGTTGGGAATAAGCTCCGTCATTGCGGGCTTGGTTTCACTGTCACAGGCGGTAAATGCCACTGCAAATGTCATCATAGCCGCAAGTCCGAGACCTGTGAAAAGTCGGGATTTTTTCATTTTAAAACTCCTATGGGATTGGGTTGCTGTTACTTATTGTTTATGACTCAAGGGTAAACGATGTTATACTGGAGTACGTGCGAATCAGCACGGTTGCTTGTCTGGGGTTTAAGGTTAACGCCGGGTAAAATCTTGCGTGCATACTGGAGCACTGCACTCTTATACTGGCTTGATATAAGCGTCTGATAGCTTGCTTCGTCGGTTATGCGAATCTCTGCTGTGAGCTCTCCTGCCTCGATCGCACGTTTCATCTCTGCACAGATTCCTGCATATCCTGCTTCAACGCCTGTGTATTCACGGTTCATAACCTTGAAGTAGTTAAGGCTTGAGTCAGTTGCTGCGGGAGGTGTGAAGTAGGTGATAACCGCACCGCTGTTGAGAGTCTTTTGGTTAGCCATGAGGTGAGTATTAACGGTCCAAGAATCGGGAACCATGAAGAACGGATGGCTTATGAAATCGCCGCCGTTTGAAGCAGGGTCAGCCCATGTGGCATCAATAATATACCACTTGCCGCCTACCTTAACCTTGTTCCATGCGTGGGTTGTGCCGTGAGCGTTCATGCCCGGGAGGGTCAGACACTCAATTCCCGATATGTCACAAAGGTATTGCATTGTCTTAGCATAGCCGTTGCATTGAAGGTCACCCGCACCGGGGCGGAGACCGTTTTCAATACCGCAAGCCGCTGCTGTGTTTGAAGAAATTTCGTTCGAGTCGTTGTTTAATATTATGTAGTTATAGAAGATCAAAAGCTTGTTCCAAGCACTTGAATATTTATTCGCTTGGGTCATGATGCTGTTTGTTGTTCTGTCGATTTCATTTTTAATGGTTGCCGCCTGTTGCTTTGTAAGAACATACTTTAGTCCAATGCCGTAAGATGTTACATTCGCTCCTGTGTCAAGCCAGAAAAGCTGAGGTTCCATGTTAAATACTAAGAAGTAAATCTTAACTACATCGTTATAGGTCATGTTGTTTACTTCAATCATCGTTGTATCAAAGTTCATAGCCTTTGCTACTATCTTTGCATAAAGATCCTGTTCAAGCCCGGAAAGCTGATCCCAGAAGTAACGGTCTGTGTAGTCGCCCTCAAAGGAGGTCGAGCCGGAATAGGTCGGACCGTCTGTGTCGGGGGAAGGAGCGGGAAGTGTTGCGGGAGCTTGTGTTGCTGCCGGTGTTCCCGATTCTGAAAGGTAGTCGGAATGGATAAATGTTCCGTCGGCAAGTTTATAGTAACCGGTGTTTGTCACAGCGATAACCGAAACCTGCGTACCCTGTCCATATTCGCCGACAATCGTCGAACCGATTATAGCTTCCGCTCTGCTGTAACAAGCTTGGGTTGTATACATTGTCTTGTTTACAGCCGTCTCTGTCCAGTTGCCGCTTGCGGTTGTAACGACTGTTGTTCCCTCCGAAGCTGATGTCGTTTCCGGAGCGGTTGTCTCGCTTGTCGCGGGGGTTGTCGTCGTCTCGGTCGGAGCGGTTGTTGTGGTGGTAGCTTCAGTTGTCGTAGTGGTCGGAACGGTCGGCTGGGTGGTTGTGGTGGTCATCTGGGTTAAAGAGATGCTCTCGGTTATAGGCTCTGTGATGGTCGGAACGGGGTTCGAGTCAATTGTTTCACAGGCAGAAAGTGACATTAATAATGTTAATGCAACCGCTGTGAGTGCCGATAGCCTCTTCTTGAAAAAATTCATATCTATTTTAATCCTCTCCATTATTTACATCTTTTATTTTGAGAGCATGGCATTACCTATTATATAATACAACGCTCAGGGTTCTTTTTTTTCAGATTTTATATCTTCTTGGTTGTCATTTTCAGACACAGGAGGAATAAATACTGCTTTAATTTTGGTAATCCTCATATCCGATATTTCCATCGCGGAAAATTTGCAATTGTCATAGGTTGCTTCAATATCTTCGGTATGGTCGGGAAGCACGCCTGCAAGGGAAAGTAAGAATGCCGACATTGTGTCATAGGTGTCAAAATCCCGGATTCCTTCGTTCTCCTCATCGGGTATAACAAGCCCGAGTTTGCTTAAAACATCGTGAGGGTGCGAAAGACCGTCGATTTCATATTCACCGGGTGAAATTTCCTTAATTTCTTCCGTCTCGTCGTCATATTCATCTTGAATGCTCCCGACAATCTCTTCAAGCAGGTCTTCCATCGTGATTATTCCGGCAGTTCCGCCGTACTCATCGGTGATAACCGCCATCTGCATCTTCTTATCCCGAAGCTTTATGAAAACATTCTTTGCCGTCGCAGTTTCGGGGAGATAGATAACGGGTCGAAGATATTCTTCTGCACAAAAACTGTCAGAAAAGCTTTTGTCGTCGGCAATAAGCGGCAGAAGGTCCTTAACACAAATTATGCCTGTGATCTTGTCGATCGTTCCCATATATACGGGAAGCCTTGAAAATCCGCTTTCGGCAGATTTCATTGCAACCTCGGAGGGGGTTGAACCCGCCCTTACGGCAACAATTTCGGTGCGGTGGGTCATGATGTCGGAAACGGGGGTGTCGGAAAACTCAAATATGTTCGTTATCATCTCGGCTTGAGATTCTTCGATTGCACCGGTGTCAAAACCCGCGTCAACCATCATAAGTATCTCTTCTTCTGTGACCTCCGACTCTGTTTCGCCGATTTTCAGGTTGAAAATCAGGGCGAAGAGCTTCACAAAAAGATTTGAAACGACAATCGTCGGGGTGAAGATAACAGAAACAACTTCAACTGCGGGTGTCATAAACAGGGCAAGGCTCTCGTTGTTTTCAGCCGAAATCCCCCTTGCTATACGCTTCGGGAAGCCGTAAAAGAGCACCGTTTGCAGAATTATTGTCATTATCGCGGAAAGCAGTGCCGATGCCAAGACAAGCAGAGGGGGCGATTTTTCATCTATCATAGCCGAACATACGCTGACAGAATAGAAGAAGATGAAAGCGGTTGACAAAATCCTTATCTGCAAAAATACAGCAAGCAGTTTTGATGTTTTTTTATGAAGCTTCCAAAGCCTTTTTTTCATGCCGGCAGCAGTTTCAAAACTCCGCAACCTTTGCGATGAAAGTTCGGTTATAGACGCCTCTGCAAGCGAATAAAGGAAAAAAATTATGAATATTATTATCAGTAGCAATAATGAAATACTTCGGGCACCGTCGCCGTCCAAATCAACTCACACTCCAAAACAAAATATAGCATGAATATACAAATTATATTATAATATATTTTTTTACATTTGTCAATATTTGAAATGCGGTTATTTGATTAAAATTCAATGAAAAATTATAAA
>JAISIC010000078.1 GCA_031262225.1 Ruminococcus sp.
ATTGTTACCGGTTTCCATATTAACGAAGTTACGGTTGACATAGGTACAAAACAGGCAGGATTTGTTCCGCTTGAAGAATTTGCCGAACTCCCCGACGAAGACCCGAAAAAATCGGTTAAGATCGGCGACGAGGTTGAGCTTGTTGTTACACAGGTCAACGATGCCGAAGGTTGGGTTACACTATCAAAATCCAAAGCAGACGCCAAGGGCGGCTATGAGCTTCTTTATAAGGCTCTTGACACCGGCGAGATTTTAGATGCGGTTGTTACCGAAGTGGTTAAGGGCGGCGTTGTCGTTACCATCAAGGGTGTAAGGGTATTTGTTCCCGCTTCTCACAGCGGCGTTCGCACCCCGCGTACCGAAATCGCTTCAACAGACAATGAAAACGCTCTTAAAGTGCTCTTCAAGAAGCCTGTTCGCGTTAAAATTATTGAAGTTGACGAGAAACGCGGCAAAGCTGTCGGATCGATTCGCGAAGCTAATTCTGCTGATCGCGGTGCTTCCAAAGAGAAATTCTGGGAAGATGCAGCAGTCGGCAAGAAATACACAGGTGTTGTCCGCAGTCTCACTAACTACGGTGCATTTGTTGACCTTGGCGGCGTTGACGGCATGGTTCATCTCTCCGAGCTTTCTTGGGACAAGGTTTCACACCCGTCACAGATAGTCAAAGTCGGTGACAGCATTGATGTTGTTATAAAAGATCTTGACAAAGACAAAAACCGTGTCTCCCTTTCATACAAAGACCCGACCGGTGACCCGTTCTCAAAATTCCTTGAGAGCTTCCAAGTCGGGATGGATATCCCCGTTAAGATAGTTTCCGTTGCCGCTTTCGGGGCATTCGCACAGATTATCCCCGGTGTTGACGGTCTCATCCACATTTCCCAACTTGCCGACTCCCACGTTGCAAACGCGGCGGCTGTTGTGAAAAAGGATGACGAAGTGACGGCAAGAATCACCGAAATCGACACCGAAAGAAGAAGAATCAGCCTTTCTATCCGTGTACTATCTGAAGTCGCTGAGGGCGTTTCCGAGCCTGATGCTCCCTATGAAATTCCCACCCAAGAATCTGAAACATCTGAAACTACAGAATAATTATTCAAAGCCGTACTGTTTTGTACGGCTTTTGTTTAGGACAATTAAAAGCTCATTTATTCGACATAAAAGACGAAAAACGGTTGACAAGTAATTGCGATTATGCTATAATTATAAGAGTATGTAAAATGGGGAGGGAGTGCGAAGAAATGTCAAAAGTGGTTACCATTCCTGCACTCTGCGATCTGCACGTGCACTTTCGCGACCCCGGTTACACCGATAAAGAAGACATTACTTCGGGGCTCGCGGCGATGAAAGCCGGCGGGTATTCCGACGTTTTCTGTATGCCCAACACAAACCCGGTTATTGACAACGAAGAGACGATAAAATACATTCTTGACAAAGGCAAAGGTTATGTTAGTCCTGTAGGCTCGATAACAAAGGGCATGGCAGGGATCGAACTTGCCGATTTTGCCATGTATAAGCGGCTTGGCGTGCGGCTTATCTCCGACGACGGAAAGCCGATTAAAAATAACGAGCTGATGAGGCAAGCGTTTATCGAAGCCGAAAAATACGGGCTTTTGATAGTTGACCACTGCGAGGACCTCGATATTATCGACGGCGGGATAATAAACAAAGGCGAAATTTCCGAAAAGCTCGGTGTGAGGGGGATGGACAGGCTGTCCGAGGACCTCATTACAGCGAGAGATATAATTATAGCCTCTGAGCTTGGAACTCGTATTCATATCTGCCATGTTTCCACCAAAGGCTCGGTTGAAATAATCAAAGCGGCAAAGGCTCGCGGCATAAAGGTTACGGCAGAAACCGCACCCCACTACTTTTGGTATACCGACGAGAAGCTTCTTTCAAAAGATGCCGATTATCGCATGAATCCCCCGCTTCGCACCGAAGCAGACAGAGCGGCGATAGAGGCGGCTGTCATAGACGGAACTATCGACTGCATCTGCACCGATCACGCCCCACACACACCGGCACAGAAAAAGGATTTCCTCACCGCTCCCAACGGTGTAATCGGGCTTGAGACGGCGTTTGCCGCTTCATATACCCACCTTGTAAAATCGGGGTTAATACCGCTTGAAAGGCTTATCGAGTTAATGTCAACAAAGCCGCGTGAGATTGCAGGACTTCCGAAAACTGACAAGAGTATAACAGTTGATCTTGAAGCTGAATACACAGTCGAGCCTTCACAGATGAAATCGAAGGGCAGAAACTGCGTTTTCAAGGGTGAGAAGTTGTTTGGAAAAATTCAAGAAATTTAATGTATTAGGAGAGTAACTATGTCATTTGACAGGCTGATATCGGGGATTAAGCGAATGAATAATCCCACCGTGGCAGGGCTTGACCCGAAGCTTGATTTCATACCGGAACACATTAAGGCGAAATCCTTTGCCGCTTTCGGGCAGACTTTAGAAGGTGCGGCAGATGCCCTGTTGCAGTTCAATAAAGGACTGATCGACGCTTTATATGACATCGTTCCCGCCGTGAAGCCGCAGTCCGCATATTACGAGATGTACGGCTGGCAGGGGGTCAAAGCATTATCCGAAACTATCGCATATGCGAAGGCTAAGGGTATGTTTGTAATCACAGACGCCAAGCGAAACGACATAGGGACTACTGCAGAGGCTTACGCAGCGGCTTATCTTGACAGCACCGCCATAGGCAATGAAAATATCGCGGCTTTCGGGGCGGATGCCCTTACTGTCAACGGATATCTCGGTACAGATGGGCTTCGTCCATTCGTCGATGTCTGCAAAAAGAACGACAAGGGCATATTCGTTTTAGTTAAAACTTCCAACAAATCATCGGGAGAGCTTCAGGATAAGACACTAGGATTTCAGACTGTATACGAGTTTATGGGCGAAATGTGCGAGGGTTTGGGTTCTGATACCATCGGTGAATACGGCTACAGTGCAGTCGGTGCGGTAGTCGGTGCAACCTATCCCGAACAGCTTACAGAGTTACGTCAAAAACTCCCCCATACATTCTTCCTCGTCCCCGGCTATGGGGCACAGGGCGGCGGTGCAGCAGGACTGAAGGGTTCTTTTGATAAAAACGGTTTGGGTGCGATTGTTAACTCTTCAAGGGCAATCATGTGTGCATATAAAACCGAAAATATCGACGGTGAAGCCTTTGCAGAGGCGGCTCGCCGTGAAGCACTCCGCATGAAAGAAGACATTAATTCACATATATAAAGGGTTGAAAAAGGATGCCAAAAAATAAAGATAAAGCTTTCATCATGCTTGCCGACGGAACTGTCTACAGCGGATATTCGTTCGGTGCTAAGGGCAGCAAAATCGGCGAAATCGTGTTCGCAACAGGCATGACAGGTTATGCCGAGACGCTCACCGACCCGTCATATTTCGGGCAGATCGTCACCCAGACCTACCCGCTTATCGGGAACTACGGTGTTAATGAGGAGGATTTTGAATCCTCACGCTCGATAGTTTCGGGCTATATCGTTCGCGAATACTGCGAAAATCCTTCAAATTTCCGCTGCAAGGGCAATATTGACAGCTTTTTGAAATCTCAAAACATAATCGGGATATATGGCGTTGATACGCGTGCTTTGACAAAAAAAATACGCGAACACGGCGTTATGAACGGGATTATCACGAGTGAGCAAATTAACGAAAATGATAAAGAGGCTCTGCTGCGTCAGATAAATGAATATACTATAAAGGATGCGGTAAAGTCAACCACCGTTGCCGATATTGAACTTCACGTGCCCGAAGATCATCAATACACTGTGGCACTATATGATTACGGATATAAATATAATATCAGGCGTGAGCTTGAAAAACGCGGCTGTAAGGTTTATGTTATCCCCGGGTTGACCCCTGCGGAAGAGGTACTTGCTTTGAAGCCGGATGGGATTATGCTTTCAAACGGTCCGGGCGACCCCTCCGAAAATGTTATACCGATTGAAAATCTCAAAAAGCTTAAAAAGACGAATATTCCCATATTCGGGATATGTCTGGGGCATCAGCTTATGGCACTTGCCTCGGGGGCGAAGACCGAAAAGCTCAAATACGGGCATCGCGGAGCTAACCAGCCGGTGAAGGATCTTTTCCATGACAGGACGTTTGTAACCTCCCAAAACCACGGTTATGCGGTTGTTAATGACAGTGTGCCGACAGGTTCCGGCGAAGTTTCGCATATAAACGCCAACGACGGCTCGTGCGAAGGTATAAAATACCGCGACTGCAACTGCTTCACCGTCCAGTTTCACCCCGAAGCCTGCGGCGGACCCCACGACACCGCGTTTTTATTCGATGAGTTTGTGAAGATGATGGAGAAGTAATATGCCTGCGATAAGTACTTTTTACGGGATTATTATTAGGATGCATAACAGGGATAAAGAATTGCATAACACACCTCATTTTTCTGCAAATTACGGAGATAACAATGCTGTGTATGGTTTTGATGGTGAAGTTATTAGCGGTAGTCTGCCGTTAAAGCAACATACTTTAGTAGTAGCATGGGCAGCTCTACACGATGAGGATTTAGCGGCTAATTGGTGTATAATGGAAGGTGGGGAAGATCCATTTAGTATCCCCCCCGATTACTTAATAACAACCTTTAGACAAGTACGCTAACTATCTCTCTACCTGTTACATACGAATACTTTTGGAGTAATAAATAATGGCACTTAGAAGCGATATTAAAAAAGTTTTAGTCATAGGTTCCGGTCCGATTGTTATCGGACAGGCGGCAGAGTTCGATTATGCGGGCTCTCAAGCCTGTCGTGCCCTCAAAGAGGAGGGGCTTGAGGTTGTACTCATCAACTCAAACCCTGCAACGATAATGACCGACAAGAACATGGCGGAGAAGGTTTACATAGAGCCGCTCACCCTTGAAGTCATAAAGAAGATAATCCGTATGGAACGCCCCGACAGCCTGCTTTCGACCTTGGGAGGGCAGACCTGCCTTACCCTTGCGATGCAGCTTGCTCGCGACGGCTTCCTTGACGAATACGGCGTTAAGCTTTTGGGTGCTGACCCCGAAACCATCCACAAAGCCGAAGACAGACAGGCTTTCAAGGACACGATGGAGAAGATCGGCGAACCCTGCATACCCTCAAAGGTTGTGGAGACGGTTGCCGATGCTCTCGACTATGCCGACAACGAAATCGGCTACCCTGTTATCGTTCGCCCTGCTTTCACCCTCGGCGGCACCGGCGGCGGCATTGCATATAATCGCGACGAACTGCAAGATATCTCTACAAACGGGCTCCGCCTCTCCCCTATCACCCAGATTTTAGTTGAAAAATGTATCAGCGGCTGGAAAGAAATTGAGTTTGAAGTAATCCGTGACGCAAAAGGCAACGTTATCACCGTATGTTCGATGGAAAACTTCGACCCTGTCGGCGTTCACACCGGCGACAGTATCGTTGTTGCCCCCGCTCAAACCCTTGCAGATAAAGAATATCAGATGCTTCGCTCGGCGGCTCTCAATATCATCACCGAGCTTAAGGTTGAGGGCGGCTGTAATGTTCAGTTCGCACTTGAACCGGAAAGCTATCAGTATGCGGTAATTGAGGTAAACCCCCGTGTTAGCCGCTCCTCTGCCCTTGCTTCAAAGGCGACGGGCTATCCCATCGCGAAGGTTGCCGCAAAAATCGCAATAGGTTACTCGCTCGACGAGATTATAAACGCCGTCACCGGCAAGACCTACGCCTGCTTTGAGCCGACTTTAGACTATGTGGTTCTCAAATTCCCGAAATGGCCCTTCGATAAATTCGTTTACGCCAAACGAACCCTCGGCACGCAGATGATGGCGACAGGCGAGATAATGGCAATCGGTACATCATTTGAGGCGGCGATGATGAAATCTGTCCGCAGTATCGAGCTTGGGCTTGACACCATGAATCTGCCCAAATTGTCACAGCTTTCCGATAATGAAATCCGCTCACGGCTTCAAAACGTGGATGACGAACGCTCCTTCACCGTATTTGAAGCGTTAAAACGCGGCGTATCGGTCGATGAAATCCATGCTATAACAATGATTGACGAGTGGTTTTTATATAAACTCTTAAATCTTGTAAATATTGAACGTGAGCTTGCCTCACCTGATCTTGACGATATTCTTGATGATGATCTGTATCTGAGGGCTAAGCAATACGGCTACACCGACGAGGTTATAAAGCGTATTAGCGGCAAGGAGATTAAAAATCCCCGCCACGCAGTTTATAAGATGGTTGACACCTGTGCGGGTGAGTTCAATGCCGAAACCCCCTATTTTTACTCGACCTATGACATTGAAAACGAGGCGGCGGAGTTTAAGGCTACACACACCGACCCGAATAAGAAGACTATCATCGTTTTCGGCTCGGGACCGATTCGTATCGGGCAGGGCATTGAGTTTGACTACTGTTCCGTTCACTGCGTTTGGGCTCTCAAGGAAATGGGGTGCGATGCGGTTATCTGCAACAACAACCCCGAAACCGTCTCCACCGACTTTGACACAGGCGACAGGCTTTATTTCGATCCTCTCACCAAGGAGGATGTCGAATCTCTCCTTGCAACCGAAAAGCCGTACGGCGTTGTGGTTCAGTTCGGCGGACAGACGGCAATTAAGCTTACAAAACACCTTGTAGCCCTCGGTGCGAATATTCTGGGTACATCTGCCGACAGCATTGACGCGGCGGAGGACAGGGAACGTTTTGACGAACTCCTTACACAGTGCTCCATACCCCGCCCCGAAGGCAGCACAGTCATGAACGTTGATGAGGCTGTTGAAGCGGCGTCTCGTCTCGGCTATCCCGTTTTGATGCGTCCGTCATATGTTCTGGGCGGTCAGAATATGATTATAGCACACTCCGAAGCGGATATCCGCGAATATATGGAGATAATCACCCGCACAAAGCTCGAAAATCCTGTGCTTATCGACAAATATATGATGGGCAAAGAGGTTGAGGTTGATGCGATCTGTGACGGTGTTGACTGCCTAATCCCCGGGATTATGGAACACGTTGAGCGTGCCGGGGTGCATTCCGGCGACTCGATCTCCGTTTATCCTTCGCTTACCCTCACTCAAAAGAGCCGTGATACCATACTTTCATACACCAAAAAGCTTGCAATGGCTTTGAACGTCCGCGGACTTGTGAATATACAATACGTTGTTCACGGCGGCGAGGTTTATGTAATCGAAGTGAACCCTCGTTCAAGCCGTACCGTGCCCTATATCTCGAAGGTTACAGGCGTGCCGATGGTCGATGTTGCGACAAAAATAATGCTCGGTCACACCCTCAAAGAACAGGGTTATGAAGACGGATTATATAAAAAGTCAAAATATATCGCTGTGAAGGTCCCTGTCTTCTCGTTCGGCAAGCTTCATGATGTTGACACAGAACTCGGTCCCGAGATGAAATCCACAGGCGAATGTCTGGGAATTGCGACCGACTATGCCGATGCAGTCTTCAAGGGGCTTGTCGGTGCGGGTTATGAGTTTACAACAGTCGGCGATGCCGTGCTCATCACCGTTCGCGACACCGACAAAAAAGAAGCCGTCTATGTTGCTGAAAAGTTTGAACGGCTCGGCTATAAAATATATGCCACAAGCGGAACGGCAAGCTATCTTAACAAGAATTTTGTTGCGGCAAACGTTGTCAAACGCATTTCGGAGGGGCACCCCAACGTTATGGATCTTCTTGATTCCGGGCGTATCGACTATGTGGTGAGCTCCTCAGCGAAGGGTCGAAGCCCGGCTCTGGACAGCGTGAAGATACGCCGCAAGACGGTTGAACGTTCGATATGCTGCATGACCTCTATGGACACGGCAAACGCTGTCTGTGACATACTCCTGATGGGTAAATCAATTGATGATATAGAAATGATAGATATCACTAAAATATAGAATAGGAGATTGATATGATTTTATTCTGTACAAATTGCGGAAACGAAGTTGATCTGCCGGAGGGTATGACGTCGGGCTTCTGCGGAAACTGCGGTACTAAAGTTGAAATGGCAGAAGCGGACACACCGACTGTCGAGGAACCTGCACCGGAAGCGGTTACAGAGCCTGTTTCAGAACCCGTTTCAGAGCCCGCTTCAGAACCTGTTACAGAACCCGCTTCAGAGCCTGTTGCAGAGATAGCAGCCCCTAAACCGTCAATATTCCAAAATAAGATGTTAATCGCACTTATTGCGGCGGCTGTCGTGATTTTAATACTCGGCTCTATCGGTGTTGCGGCACTTTTCGGAGCGTTCGGCAACGGAAGCTATGAAACGGCAGAGAGCAAAACATTTGACGCACTTCTTGACATAAACAACTTAGGCGGGCTTTCGGACGGATATAAATATGAACTCAGCTCGAAATATAAACCGTCAAGAGAGGTGGCAGACAGACTTACATATATGTCGGAAGACCTTGAAGATATTGATGTTGTCACCCTTTCGGCGATAATAAGCGTTTTTGATAACAAGGCTCTTGCCGATATAAAAGGTGATGCCGGGGATTACAATCTCCACGCAATCGGCGCTTTCGACGGAGTAGTCGCTACAGTCGCTTTCCCCGAAATTTCCGACTATCACCTCGCTTTTATCAATGACAGCACAGAGGATGAAGATCTTCCTAAGCTCAACTACTCAAAGCTTCAAAAGACTTTGAAGAATATCGAGAAAGAGTATTTCAAGATAGCCGAAAGGTCGTCGGAAGTCAAGAAAAATGAAGAACTTTCCGGCGGTGACATAACCGTCAAGGCGGATAAATACACCTTCAAGTTCACAAAGGAAGACTACTATAAATTCCAACTTTTTATTATAGACGAGATTCGTAAAAACGACAATCTTATGGAATATATCACCAAAGCAGGACCTAAAGATGAAGACGGGTACTTTGACGATGATTACAACTGGGTTGTTGAATCGTCGGAAGATTACGACTTCGAGGGCGAACTTGATGACATTGCGTCCGAGATTGACGATGCACTCTTTGACCTTTCCGATAATGAGCTTGATGACACAATGTTTCGCATGGTAGCGTGGGTTTACAAGGGCAACATCGTCTCCCGTACCTTTGACAATACCGACTCAGGGATAGGAGTTTCATACACGGTTTTGGCAAACGCCAAAAATGCGTATCTGAAAGCGGCTATTGACGGCAATGACGGCAGTGTAAAACTCACCGGCAATGCGGAACGTGAGGGCAAAAGCTGGAACGGCAATCTTCGCTTAACAACAGGCAGCGACTACACATCAGCAAAGCTTACCTTCAAAAATGTAACCCTTTCGGGCGAAATTGTTACCGGCGATTTCAGCCTCACAGGAACGCTTTCGGGCGATGAAATTGATTTTGATATTGATCTTTCAAAGGTTGACGGCGGTCAGCATATTGAAATTGAAGGCGATTTTGATGAACAAGACCTCGGCAGTCTTACCCTTGATATCAAAGAATCAAAGATCGGCTCTCTAAAGCTCCCCGCATATGACGAAGCAGACAGAATTGACTATGAAGATATTTACGGTGATGATGATATGAGAGACAGATATGAGGAGTTCCAAGAAGATTTTCAAGATTATTTCAGATTTTAGTTAATACATACGAAATCCCCTTATCGATTTGATAAGGGGATTTTGCTATTCATTATTCTTCACCATAACCGCCAGACATTCGACATTCGCGGTTCGCGGGAACATATCCACCGTGCAGAGCGATTTTAGCGTATATCCGCCCTCATCACGAAGTATCTTACAGTCGCGGGCGGCTGTTGCCGGATCACAGCTTATCATTATAACCTTTTCGGGCGAAGTTTCCATAATCGCTGACAGCGTTTCTGTCGAACACCCTTTTCGCGGAGGGTCGGTCACGATAATGTCAGGGGTAAGCTCCTTCTTCTTGACAAATCCCAACATATCAGCTGCATCGCCCTCGAAAACCTCCATATTCTCAATACGGTTCGCAACGATGTTATTCACGGCATTTGCCACCGCTTCGGGAACGATTTCGATACCGACAACACGCCTTGCATATCTGGCAAAAGCCATCCCGATTGTCCCCGCACCGCAGTACAGGTCAAGAACCGTTTCCTCCCCCGTCAGCTCGGCGGCGTTCACGGCAAGTTTATAAAGATTCTCGGCTTGCGGGGTGTTCACCTGATAGAAGCTATTCGGGGAGAGCACCGCCTTGTTGCCGCAAATCTCGTCTGTTATTGTCTCCGAACCGAAAAGCAGGATATTCTCATTCCCGAGGATAACATTATTATCCTCCGGTTGGATATTCATCATAACGCTTCTTATCATCGGAAACTCGGTATAACATTTTTCGGCTATAGGCATAATTTCCTGTTTGATATTCGCTGATGTCACAAACACAAGCATAATCTGCCCTGAATGGCTGCCTTGACGTATGTATATATGCTTTATTTTTGAAACGGAAGCGGATGCACCGGCTCCGTTTATGAGTTCCATAGCACGCTTTTCGATGTTGTCAAACACCTTAGGTTGGAGAAGGCAGCTTTCATGCGGGACTATGCGGTGCGAGCGCGGAGCGTAAAATCCGCAGATATATTCGCCCAAAACGCCCTCTGTCACAGGGATTTGCGCCTTGTTGCGGTAGTGGTCAAGCTGTCTGGCACCGTAAATGGGGATATCGGTAATCTCAAATCCTCCGATTCGGGTGAACGCATCGGAGGTTATCCGTTGTTTGGCGGAAAGCTCGGCAGTGTAGCTTATATGCCTGAAATCGCACCCTCCGCACTTGCCGAAAACCTTACAATCGGGTTTTATACGTGTCGGTGACGATTGAAGGGTCGATTCAATGATGCCGTATGCGAAATTTTTATTTACCTTAACGATCTTAACACGAAGGCTGTCGCCGACAGCCGAAAAGGGCACAAACACCGCCATACCCTCATGTTTACCGATTCCGAAACCCTCGCTTGTGATCCTTGCTATGTTAAGGCTGATGATATCGTTTTTCGCAAGCATTAACTACTACCCCTTCCGCTTCTTATAGGCTAGAAAACTCTCCAGAATGATTACCGCCGCAACGGCATCAATTATTTTCTTTCGTTTTGTTCCGCGAACGTCAGTTTGATTAAGATAATATGCGGCAGAAACTGTGGTGCTTCGCTCGTCATAAGTGACAACAGGGATGCCGCTTGTCTCTTCTAAAAGCTTTGCAAACTCCGAACATTTTTCGGAACGAGGTCCCGAGCTTCCGTCCATATTCAAAGGGTTGCCGACAACAATTTCCTCTGCTCCCAAAACCTTAGCCTGCTCTGTTATTTTCTCCGCAAGCTTAAAAGCATTTCGTTCTGTAATCACCATATGGGGGGAAGCTAAAAGCTCCTCCCTGTCGCATTTTGCAAGCCCTGTTCGTGTGTCACCGTAATCGACCGCTAAAACTACCACTTTTATCCTCCGGTAGATGTGTGATATCATTTTCAAAGTTTATTTTCCAAGACACGCCGTTAAAATCTGCGCTTGTCACGCCGGTGTTTTTGCTCCACTCGACTTCGCGAAGCTTTTTTATGTCACCGTATTTAATATAACACAGAAGATTTCTTATAGCACAGCCATGGGAGACAATAACGACGTTTTTCCCGTCACAATCGGTGACAATCTGATGGAGTATTGTCGTCACACGCCTGTAAACCTCGGTCATAGATTCGCCGTTCGGGGCTCTGAAACATTCCGGTGCATTCTCCCAAAGATCAGACGCTGACGGGAACTCATCGGGGAAGGTTCGTATGTCCTGCCCCTCCCAGTCGCCGCCGTTAATTTCGCGAAGGAGAGGTGTCGGGACAATCGCCTTGCGATGGTGAGTGTTGACTGCCGCGGCGGTGAGCATTGCTCTGTGAAGGTCGGAAGAACAGATTATATCAACCGGGATATCGCGAAACCTGTCAGTCAAAAATCGAAGCTGTTCTTTGCCCTCTTCGGTTATGTCGGTGTCGGTTGAGCCCTGAAACTGCCGCAAGAGATTCCCTGTCGCCTGACAATGCCTGACTAAATATACTTTTATCATCTTAATGTGGTTTTACAGCACCGACAATTTCGGAGATATTGCCGATCCCCTCTCGTATGCAATATTCTTCCAGACCGTCGATAATCTTCTTGGGAGCGTATGCATCGGCAAAAATCGCCGCACCTACCTGAATGGTTGAAGCCCCTGCCATCATCATTTCTACCGCATCTTCCGCAGTCGCAATGCCGCCCATGCCGCATATCGGGATTTTCACAGCCCTTGCACACTCCCACACCATACGAACGGCAACGGGGAACACAGCTGGACCGGAAAGCCCTCCGACATTGTTATGAAGAACTGGGCGGCGTGTTTTAATATCAATTCTCATGCCAAGCAGGGTGTTTATAAGGGAGATTCCGTCTGCACCCTCCGCCTCAACAGCCTTTGCAATTTCGGTTATGCTTGTGACATTCGGGGTGAGTTTGAGCATGATGGGCTTTGTTGTTGCCGCCCTCACCGCCCTTGTGACCGCTCCTGCAATTTTAGGATCGGTTCCGAATGAAGCTCCGCCGGCTTTGACATTCGGACAGGAGATATTGACTTCAATTATATCAACATCGGTGCTGTCAAGTTTTGAAACGACTTCGGCGTATTCATCAACTGTGCTTCCCGCGATATTCGCGACAATGACGATATCTTTAGTCTTCAAAAAGGGTATCTCGCGGTTTATAAACGTGTCTATGCCGGGGTTTTGAAGTCCGACAGAATTAAGCATACCGGATGTCGTTTCGGAGATTCGCGGCGGGATATTTCCCTGACGTTCGTAAAGAGTTGTCCCTTTGACGGATATTCCGCCGAGCGTTTCAAGGGGGATTATACTTTCATATTCACGACCGTAGCCATATGTTCCCGAAGCGGCTATTACAGGGTTTTTGAAATTAACACCCAAAAATCTTGTTTCAAGAAATTTGCTCATAGTATGACCGCCTTTCCGTCAAACACAGGACCGTCCTTACAGACGTGGGAATATATTTCAGATCCGTCCTTCACAGTCTTGCAGGCACAGCCAAGGCAAGCCCCCACCCCGCAAGCCATCCGCTCTTCAAGCGACACTTCGCAGGGGGTGTTATATTTCTCGGCAAGGTTTACCACGGCTTTGAGCATAGGTTTCGGTCCGCAGGCAAATACCGCTTCATATTCACCGCTTGCAAGAAGCTTTTCAAGCGGTTCGCTTATATTGCCGTGATGCCCGCTGTAATTTAAATAGCTCCCGTCGTCGGTGCAGATAGTCACGTTTCTAAATTCGTCCGCCATTATGACATTTTCTTTGCTCCTGAAACCGAGCACTGCGGCGGATTTTTCGAGTTTATTTTGTGCAAACTTCAAAGGGGGTGTGCCTATGCCGCCGCCGACAAGAACAGCAGATTTATATTTATCAACCTCAAAGCCTCTGTTGCCAAGCGGTGCAATTATGTCAATATTGTCGGTAATCTGTGAAAGTGCCTTTGTCCCCGCACCTCGCACCTCGAAAACAAGGCGTAAGCGCTCTTCTGCTGCTTCGCATATTGAAATCGGGCGGCGAAGAAAGAAACCGGGAACGGCGATATTAACAAACTGCCCGGGCTTTGCCATCCTGTAAATCTCGGGGCAACGCAGCCATATATCGTACACGGTATCGCTAAGCTGACGATTGATTACAATATCGCACCTTTTCTGAAAAAATTCCATACTACCTATCCTCTTTTAGTCCGGGGTAACTGCATTACGGCGTGAAAACAATCTCCGCACCGCCGTAAGCTGTAACACGTGTTTCATTGTTACCCTTTTCAAGCCTGATATACTGGTTGTCGTCAACATAGTCAATATCGGTGTATTCGCATTGATATTTAAGTGTGCCGCCCGCGATAAGCCCATAGAACATACCGTCCGTATCTTTGACTATAACAGTATCCACATCATTAAGAGTATAATAATATGAGAACACGCCTATCTCAGTATTGTCAACATTCACGAGTTTATGGCTGCCGTCTGAATCGGTAACAAAAACCTTGTCTGTCAAGGCGGTATACATACCGTCAAAAGTTTGAAGTTTCTTTCCGGTGTAGTCAAAAATTGTTGTGGTGTCAGCGATTGTGTTATTGTAAACCATGATGGTATCAAGGTAATAAAAGTTGCCGGAGCTGTCTTTGGTGTTTCTCCAGCCGAAGAGGTTTTTGCCGCCCGGGCTCAAAAACGCCATATATGAAGCTTCGTTCGACTCAATGGAAACATGATACCACATCTTTTCACCTGAAAAATCATTGAAGCCGATATAGCGGCAGTTTTCGGGGGAAACAGGGGAACTCGCTATAATATCCAAAATCTGTTTGCCTTTGCTGTCGATAATCTGAGCCGAAATGACATCACCGGTGTTGTAAACCATAAAAGTACCGCCGCCCATCGGCTTTATGTCGTCATATTCGCCGATAAGTGTGCCGTCCGGCAGAGAATACAGGCTTTCTCCCGCAAGGACACATTCAGGGTAGAACAGCATATCCAGATCACGTGAGTCAAGCCCCTTGATAATCATATCGCCCTTTGTGTCAAGAACGCCCGCACCGGCATTTAAGGAAAAGGCAAAATATGTGTTATCCTCATTCGGGATTATATTGTGATATAACGCCTCGATGATAATATTGCCGCTGCCGTCCTTCACGCCTTTGAAGTATCCGTCTTCAAAAACGGTTAAGCCCGCATCGGTGCCGGCAGGATCAGTCATTGATGTCACATTTTTGCCTTTCGCATCAACGTAAACATCCTCGTTATGAATGTCCAGCCGCACGAGGTTATCTTCAAAACCGCCCCAATAAGCATCATCCCACTGCCCCGATGAATAGGGTATCGCAAGGAGCGTTTCGCCGGTTTGTCCGTCGATAATATATCGGATATCTTTGTCGCTGTCGTTATATGAAACTGCCGTGTCGGGGAAATATGAGATACCGTTTTTTTCAAAAACCGTCAAATGAGGCGGTGTGAAATTAATTGTCTCGAATGAGTTTAAAACATAATCATCCGTTGCGGCGGGTCCGTCCTGACGCTCGGGCTCCGGTTCGGTTGTCACAGCTTCTGTTTCTTCGGGTTCGGGAGCAGCGGTTGTTTTGTCATCTTCTTTGTCCTTTTCTTCACGGTCGGATGTTTTCGTTCTTTCGGTTATGTCAGCATCTGCTCCTGCATCTGCTATATCAGCACCGCAGGATGATAACATAATCATTGCACCGAGCATGGCAATGACAATAGAAGGTAATTTGCTTCCGCGTTTCACGATATTGCACCTTTCAACATTTTACGTTTATTATTTACATTATTATTATAGCAAATAAACTTCCCAACGTCAAGTGTTAAATTTTTATGATTTGCAGGAATTTGCTTGACTTAATTCAAAAAATATGATATAATTAATTTGATTTTTGAAAATTTTATGGAGGTATATTATATATGTCACTTACGAATAATCCGAACGTCAACAAATGGGTTGACGAGATGATTGCACTCACAAAACCTGAAAAGGTTGTATGGATTGACGGCTCGAAAGCACAGCTTGACGCCCTTACCGAAGAGGTTGTCGCTCTTCCCGACTCCTCACGCGATAAGCTTTACAGGCTCAATGAAGAAAAGCTCCCCGGTTGTCTTTATCACCGCACACTTCCTAACGACGTTGCACGTGTTGAAGACCGCACCTTCATCTGTACTTCTAAAAAAGAAGATGCAGGTCCTACCAATAACTGGTCTGACCCTAAAGAGATGTACGCGAAGCTCACTCCTCTTTATGACGGAGTTATGAAGGGGCGTACCATGTACGTTATCCCGTACAGCATGGGACCTATCGGCTCGCCGCTTGCAAAGGTGGGTGTTGAAGTTTCCGATTCCATCTATGTTGTACTTAACATGAATATCATGACCCGCATGGGCAAGGCGGCTTTTGATAACCTCGGCGACACCTCCGACGACTTCGTTCGCGGACTTCACTCCAAGGCTGATGTTGACCCCGAAAACCGCTATATCGTTCACTTCCCCGAAGATAACACCATCTGGAGCATCAACTCCGCATACGGCGGAAATGTGCTTCTCGGCAAGAAGTGCTTTGCACTTCGTATCGCTTCATATCAGGGCAAAAACGAGAGCTGGATGGCTGAACATATGCTCATCCTCGGTATCAAAAAGCCTTCCGGCGAGATGAAGTATGTCTGTGCGGCATTCCCCTCTGCCTGCGGCAAAACTAACCTTGCAATGCTTATTCCTCCCGAAGGCTACAAGGCGAAAGGCTACGAAGTATTCACGGTCGGCGACGACATAGCTTGGCTCAAACAAGGTCCCGACGGCAGACTTTATGCCATCAACCCCGAAAATGGCTTCTTCGGCGTTGCTCCCGGAACATCGGCAAAGTCTAACTTCAACGCTCTTGAATCCTGCAAGAAAAACACCATCTTCACAAACGTTGCTCTTAACAATGCCGACAACACCGTTTGGTGGGAAGGTCTTGACAAGAATCCGCCCGTTGATGCAACCGAATGGAAGGGTGCAAAGGTCAACGGTCCCGAATATATCGCAGAGGGCGGCAAACTTGCTCACCCCAATTCCCGCTTCACTGCTCCGGCTGAAAACTGCCCCTGCATTTCACCCGAGTTTAATAACCCCAAGGGCGTTCCCATAGATGCAATCGTGTTCGGCGGCAGACGTGCTAAGACCGCACCGCTGGTGTATCAGTCTTTTGACTGGAACCACGGAACATTCGTCGGTGCAATCATGGCTTCCGAAACAACAGCTGCGGCAGCAGGTGCTGTCGGCGTTGTACGTCGCGACCCTATGGCTATGCTCCCCTTCTGCGGATATAACATGGGCGACTATTGGGCACACTGGCTTGATATGGGCAAGAAGCTCGGCGACAAAGCTCCGAAGATATTCAATGTAAACTGGTTCAGAACTGACGACGAAGGTCACTTCATCTGGCCCGGCTTCGGCGACAATATGCGTGTTCTTGACTGGATAATCGATCGCTGCGACGGCTTAGCAGAAGCGGTTGAAACACCTATAGGCTTTGAACCCAAACCCGAAGACATCAACATTGAAGGGCTCTCCGATATCGACCTTGACGTTGTGAAGGATCTCCTCTCCGTTGACAAGAGCCTCTGGCTTGAAGACTGCGAAAACATTAAACCCTTCTTTGAAAAGTTCGGCGACAGACTTCCTAAGGAAATGGCTGATCAACTTTCGGCTCTTGAAGCCCGCCTCGCATAAACCGATACAAACAAAAACAACCGCCGAGTCTTTCGATTCGGCGGTTTTGATTATTGTACGAATTTTACACTTTGAATACTGAAATGATACTATTAAGTTTGTTAGCCTGTGCGGAGAGCTCTTCGGAGGATGCCGCTGTCTCTTCGGTAACTGCACTGTTGCGTTGGATAACCTCGGAAACTTGTCCGATACCGACATTGATCTGTCCGATAGAGATGTTTTGGTCTTCGGAAGAAGTCGCAATCTGCTCGAAGATGACAGTACCTTCATTAACGCCTGTAACGATGCCGGCGAGAGACTGTGCGGTTTCATCAGCAATCTTAGAGCCGAGCTCTGCCTTCTTCATGCTGTTTTCGATAAGTGCAGATGTTTCCTTCGCAGCTGCTGCCGACTTGGAAGCAAGGTTACGAACTTCGTCTGCAACGACTGCAAATCCTTTGCCCGCCTCACCTGCTCTTGCTGCCTCAACAGCGGCATTGAGTGCTAAGATGTTGGTCTGGAACGCGATATCATCAATTACCTTGATAACCTTTGAAATATCTTGTGACGCTCTGTTGATTTCGTCAACAGCATTTGTCATTTCGTTCATCTGTCCGCTGCCTTTTTCGGCACTGACTTTAATACCTTCGGAGATGTTAGCTGCCTGACGTGCCATGATAGCGTTAGCCTTGGTCTTTTCGGAAACATCGGCGATGGAAGCGGAAAGCTCTTCAATGGAAGCCGCCTGCTCGGTTGTACCCTCTGCCATGGTCTGTGCCGCTTCGGCAAGCTGGGAAGTACTGCTGTGAACTTCGCCGGAAGTGTTCTTAATGGATTTTACAAGCTCGGAAAGGTCTGCAGTCATTTTATTTATTGCGTTCGCAACGGTATCTTTATCGGAAAGGGGTTTGAGTTTCACGGTAAGGTCGTTGTCAGCAACCTTTTCAAGCTCCTTCATATATCCGATAATAGTGTCCATGAATACAGAGAAGTTACCCAAGCTCTCGGCGATTTCGTCCTTGCCGGATGCAAATGCTTTAGTAATAGCAATATCTTCGGCAGAGAAGTTGAGGTTACCTGTCTGTCCTGCCTGAATAGCAATTTTATTGAGATTTGCGATGGGCGCCGAGATAGCCTTTGCCGTGATGATTGCAAATGCAATCGCAACAACCATTGCGACTAATATCGTAATAATCTGAATAACAATCGCTATAAGCGAAATTTGGTCTGCCGTTGCGTCAAGGTCTTCGGCAATACCGATGTTATATTCTGCCATGTTTTCGATTTCCGCAACAATAGCATCGGAATCGACAATATGAGTTGTATAAAGAGCGTATGCAGCTTCTTGACCCTCAGTTGAGGCGGTGTTGATTATCTGATCGATATACGGCATGTAAGCTTCGTACTTTGTTTGGAATGCTTTATAAGCGGTTTCCGAATCCCAATCTGTAACGGTCGCTTCGTAGTCTTTCATTGCCTGTGTTATATCTGCTTTATATTGCGTTATGTTGCCTGTATACTTAGAAACGTCATCGTGGCTTTCTGCGTTTAAGATTACGTTAAGTACATTTACCCTGAGATTATTAAATCTGCCGCGTAATGTTGAAATCGCGTTGATTGCCAAAACCGGCTCGTCATACATAAGTGAAGTCTGGTCTGATATCGTTGTCGAGCTTACTATCCCGACAATACCTAAAATAAGTGTAAATGCCGCAACAATGAGGAAAGAAACAATAAGTCTCGGAGCAATTTTAAGGTTTTTCATAAGATGTTTTAATCTGCCGCAATAAAAAACAACGGTCAGAATACATCCTCCTTCTTTAGGTTGAAATTCGCCGTAAATGTCATTATATGACAAATTAAATTGTTATTATGTAGTAAAAATAAGTATAACAAGTAAATTCATCATTGAATTTACATTTACGATAAACTTATTATAACACCTATTATTTCAAATGTCAAGAACAATTTATGAATTTTTTCACTAATAATTTTAAATAATATCAAAAGAAATTTGACCGGTCGGGCGGTCTGCTTCGGTTATCGTTAAATCGGTTATCATATCGGAATAATCGAGCTTCTCGGGAACTACTTTTGACGGCAGTATCACCGGCATACGATGATGGATTTCTGCCGCTTCGCCCACTGCTTCGCGTGTGAGTATCACAAATTTTGGTATATCGTCGTCTTTTTGTCTATAAAGCCCTGCAAGGAAAAGGGATTGCCCTTCAAGATAAAACTTAAACTTCACCTTCGGGTCGGTGTCAGCCTTCCATTCGTAGTATCCGCTTGCAGGTACAAGGCAGAGCTTACAGTTTTTATAGGTCTGCTTGCTCCCCCACGTCTCAAATCTGGCATTGATAAGCAGTTTCTTCCCTGCCATCTCAAAACCCCACTTCATGGGAAAGATACCATCGGAAGTTATGACAGGCACGACGTTTGAGGGATATATCTCCCCCTCTTTTTTCATTTCCACCGACATATCGCGATAAGAAAGCTCTGCACGATTTTGGGCACTCTTTGAAATTTCGCGAAGCTCCTCGTCGGATATTTCAATATAGTATCGTCCGCACATATAAGCTCCTAAGCTCTTACTTCAAAAATTTTGAATTATATTCCTGTTCACGAAGATCGATGCCTTGATATTTCAAGGCTGCAATCTTGAGCGACAAGAGATTGACATCTGTTTCTAAAATCTTCGCCGCTTCTTCACACTCATATCCGTCATAGATAAGCTCAAGAAGGGCGTCGGTGTCGATTAAAAGCTCCGCCGCGAAAAGGTTTGCCTCATATTCGGGGCGGCAGTCTTTCTTATACAGCGAAAGATCGCTTATCGCCGACTTCTTTGCAAGCTCGCGATGAAGCCTGTCGTGCCCGATTTCGTGAGCGACAACAAGCTTTAATGTCTGTTCATCAAGCTTCCCGTTGACTATTATAAACCTGTTTCCCATTATTATGACATACATACCCTTGAGGGTAGTGAACTCCTTTGAAAACCTCACATGAATGCCAAGCTCACGCGCAATCTCAAACGGGTCGCGTGTTTTATATCTCTGCACAAGCCGCCTGCTCTTTTCGACAATCCTTTGAAATTCCATCTTGTTATATCGTCCCCCGAAATAAGAAATCAATGTTCTGATATAAACTCATTATAGCACATATGTTTCGATTTGTCAAGGGGTTTTTTATTTTTGTGATAATCTTGACATAATAACAAAACGCTCCCTTTCGGAAGCGTTTTAATGTTTTTTTGAACTTACCCCGCCGCTTGGTGGATGAAATCCCCGGTGTTTTCGGCGAGTTTTTTGTTGTGTTCGGTGATAAACTCTTCAAACTTGTCAGCCGGCATAGGTTTGCCGAAGAGGTAACCTTGAACGTAGTCACATCCCGATTGACGGAGGATTGCTGCCTGTTCGGCGTTTTCAACGCCCTCGGCTATCGTCTCGATGCGTTTGCATTTCGCGATTCTTATTACCGCAGAGACGATTTCCTTTGACATTTCGTCCTGCTCAAGATACATTATAAAGCTTCGGTCAAGTTTTAAGAGCGAAATCGGAAGGACCTGAATATATGAAAGCGATGAATATCCGGTTCCGAAGTCATCCATTGAAAGTTTAACGCCGAGGTTTCGGATTTCATCCATCTGTGAAACCGCGTTGTCAATGTCCTTGAGGGCGAGCGATTCGGTAAGCTCTATGTCAAGATACTCAGGAGACAGATTTGTTGTTTCAAGAACTGTTTTAATGTTCGAGATAACGTCAGTTTGATAGAAATCGACCGAGGTAAGGTTCACCGAAACGGTCAGCTTCTGGAGACCTTTATCCTGCCATTCTTTGTTCTGGCGGCAGGCTTCGTTTAGAACAAAATTACTGATCTGGGTTATGCTCATGGATTTTTCGGCTATGGGGATAAACTGAACAGGAGGAACAATCCGCCCATCAGGCTTAATCCAACGAATAAGAGCCTCCATGCCCATGAGAGAGCCGTCGATTAGGCTGATTTTCGGTTGATAGAAAAGGACAAATTCTTTATTTTCAATTGCTTCGGCGATTTCTTTTTCTGTCTCCGCATCACGCAGAACACGCTCGTGAACCTTGTTATCATAGCGTATAACAGATTCTCTCGAACCGTCGGAGAGCGAGAGCGAGAACTCCGCTTGATCCAAAACCTTTGAAAAATCAATCGAGCTGTCGGACATTTTACAATATCCGGCACTGCAAGTTATGGTTTGAGTTTTGAATGTATCGGATTTCGTTTCGCGAAGCTCTGTCTGGATAGTATTGATGATCGCTATGGGGAGGGACTCATTTCCGGTGTCTGCAACAATAAGCGCAAAGTTATCTCCGCCTATACGTGCAACATATCCGCCCGCAGAGCTTTGAGATGTCACGATAGAAGCCATTCTTTGAAGAAGCTTATTACCGTTTTCATAACCTGTTGTATCATTAATGATATGGAAATTGTCAATATCGGTTATGATTACCCAATAATCGGCATTTGAATCGCGTGTGACTTCAAAAGCCTCCTGACCGACCTGCATGAAGCGGTTACGGTTGAAAAGCCCTGTTACCTCATCAACATACGCCATCTTTTCAATGAGCGAATCTTTTTCTTTATCCTTTGTTATGTCAATTACCGAGCCGCCCAGACCATACGCATCGGAATTAGGCGATGCAATGAGCCTGTAACGGAACTGGTACCATTTGTAAGAGCCATCTGAAGATTTGCATCGAAGCGATGCATCATGGATGACGGTTGTATCGGTTTTACGGTAACCTTTCACATAAGAAACGATGGTTTCGATTGTTGCACTGTCTTTGCGATGAACGATATCACGAATCTCTTTTATGGTTATGTCGCCTTCCGGGAGTAAAAACATATTCCGAAGCTGTTCGGAGACATAAAGGGTATGCTCGCCCGGATGGAGAAGGAGTATACCGATTTCTGAAAGCTCCATCGAAAGAGCGTATTTCTTTTCGGAATCGGCAAGTTCTTGTTTTGTATTTAAAAGTTCGGTAAGGTCGTAACCTATCGACATGAGAATATACTGTTTTGTGCCGGATGCGTCGCTTTTCTCGATTATTTCCATAATCGAGGTGTTCCATATAGTGGCGATGGATTCACCGTTTTTAGCGGTAACGTGAAACTCCTCGTCTCGATTGTTGATAATTGCCTGCAAAGAGGGCATAAAAGCATCTTCGGGCAGGACTTTATGTAAAATTTCGTTGCCGTTTCTTATATCTTCTTCGCTGTAACCGAAGATTTTTGTGAACTCGAAGTTTACATAGCGATAATGAAAATCGGCATCCCAAACGATAACAGCTGCATTGATTGAATCGGCAAGACGTTCAAGTCTGGCTTTTGCTTCAAGCTCTTTATTGACCATGTGGCGTGAGCTGTGGAAAGCAATTCCGGCAAGGCAAAGCGTTGAAACAATAACAACGATGGTTGTTATGTCAGAGCGGTTATCAAAATATAAATAGTTGCAGATCAAAAACACCGCCGTCACAACAAGCAGCAAAAACGCCACAGCTATTTCAAAAATATATCTACGCAACTGACAATCCTCGACTTAAAGCGAAATCGTTTAATAAGAACATAATGCTCCCACTATGATAATTATACACTTTTTAAAAGATGTTGTCAATATGTTTTTTGTAATTTCGGCAAAATAACAGTAAAAATAGTGAAGTTGTATAGTTAAAATGTACAACAAATAAGTTAAACGTTTTAATTTATTATACAAATAGTATATTACTTAATTATAATACAAAACCCGCAGATTAATGCGGGTTTTGAAATCTTAAGAGCTGTTATTTTTTACTATTCCACCGTGATATCATCATCGGGAACAACGGAAACGGTCGGTGTGATTTCTTCTTCATAGACTTCCTCGGGAGCCGGCTCCGGCTTTTCGATAACCTTGCCGCACTTGCCGCAGAAATTATCTTCAAAAGGTACGCTTGCACCGCAGTTTGTGCACTTAACATAGCCTTTGAGAGCCAAGAGGCGTGCTTCAAGCTCGGAAATGAGTTCCTTTGAAGCAACAACAGCCG
>JAISIC010000012.1 GCA_031262225.1 Ruminococcus sp.
AAATTGATTTTATACTACAACACGGAGAAAGCATTATTCCAATTGAGGTTAAATCCGGCGGAAATAAAAACGCTGTCAGTTTCAAGAGCTATATTGAAAAATACAACCCCGAAACCGCCGTTCGTTTCAGCACTATGGAATATCTGCAAAACGGCGCGATAACGAATATACCGCTGTATTTTGCCGGTAAGATTTTTGAACTTTGCGAAAGATATTAAAATAGATATATGCGTTTCTTTATAAATTCAATTAAGTCGTTAAGCAAAGCCGCAAAAACAATCTGGTTTGGCTCGCTGATAATTATTTGCCTGTCGTTTTTCCTGTTTAGAAACACCGATTATTTAACTCTTGTTGCCTCTCTTATCGGTGCAACATCGCTTATTTTCGCCGCGAAAGGCAACGTTATCGGACCGATTCTGTCTGTAGTTTTCTCGGTAATTTACGCCGTAATTTCGTTTCAAATGCGGTACTACGGCGAGATGATAACATACCTCGGTATGACCGCGCCTGTATCGCTTGCGGCGGTTTTCGCGTGGCTTAAAAATCCCTTTAACGGCAATAAAGCAGACGTGAAAATTAACCACATCCGCCCTCGAGAATATTTATTTTTAGCTGTGCTTGCGACAGTTGTCACGATTATCTTTTATTTTATGCTAAAATATTTCAACACCGCAAGTCTTGTGATGAGCACAGTTTCGGTTTTGACGAGTTTCTTGGCGTGTTATCTCACCGTTCGCCGAAGCGAATTTTACGCTGTAGCCTACGCCGCGAATGATATTGTGCTTATAATCCTGTGGATAATCGCCGCGCAGGTTAACTTTAATTATTTGGGAATGGTTATCTGCTTTCTGATTTTTCTTGTGAATGATGTTTATGGGTTTATTCAGTGGTCGAAGAGTAAGAAGAGGCAGAGGGCGAAGTAAATGAATAAACTTGTTTATACAATCGGATATTCAGGTTACAAGCCTGTTGAATTTATATATGAACTTAGACAGCACAAAATAAATGTTCTTATCGACGTTCGCAGTGTGCCTTACTCAAAATATCACAGCGAATATAACAAAGAAACTTTACAGGCTATGCTTGAAACTCAAAACATCAAGTATCGCAATTATTCACGGGAATATGGTGCAAGGCAAACAGAACGAAAATTTTACACGGACGGAAAGCTTGACTTTGAAAAATTCGCCTCATCAGATGCCTTTTTGGACGGCATTAAAAAGGTAAAATCGGCATCAAATCTCGGTTTCACAGTTGCTTTAATGTGTGCCGAAAAAGAGCCCGAAAAATGTCACCGTGCAATTTTAGTGGCAAGAGAGCTTCGCGACAACAGCTTTGAAATCCGGCATATTGTACCCGGTCAATCCGACTTTTCGCAAGAAGCTTTAGAGCAAAAACTTGTGCAGAATTATTTCACCGGCATAGAGCAAGTATCTTTGTTTTCGCAGAATGAAAACTCTGAAGAAGAATTAATCCGAGAAGCTTACAGAAAACGCGCTTTTGAAATCGCATATGGCGGATTCAAACAGTAAGAGCAACAGCCCCCTCTGGAGCAGTTGCTTTTTATTATTCGGTTTATCTTTCACCTGTCAGTATGAAGGTCGAATAGATCCATGTGTCGCAGAAAACCAAATCCGCCAGCTCGTAAAAATTATACTTGATTGCAAGTTCAAAGGCAGCTTTCGTGTCAAACAGGTTCGGGCAATCGGGTAATTTTCGCAGTTCCATTATCTGCTCAAAAACCGTATCGGTTATCTTTTGTTCAGACATTGGCAGTCTCCTCCTCGCTTGCGGGAGTAGGTCTGCCATATCTATACGCGCCATTACCTTCGAGCGGTTTAGTAAGGATTTTCCGTGCCGTAGCGAACTCCGCACCGACCATGCCTAAGCCTATCAGCCACACCCTCATGGCAAATCGCGGATTCTCGAAAGTTTCCTGCGCCTTCGCAATAACACGTTTTTTCTCCTGTGCCGTCTGGCAAAGAAGGGTTATGAATTGCATATACGCGTTCAAATTCGCGTTGTCGGTATATTTGAACCATGGGAAAGCTATGCTGTCATCGAGCACTTTTATCGGCAGTGAATCGGTATTGAGTGCTGTTTTGATGAGGACTTCCTTGCTCTCAACCATTTTCACCAAGTTGTCGAGTGTCTCCGGCGTGAAGCCTTCAAGCAGGTACTCAATCGTGATTGTGTCTATCCCTCCGTCGTCGTCTGTAGAAATATCGGTGACTTCCGCGCCGTCTGTCTCCTCCTGCCCAAAGGGTTCTCCAACTACCGCAAAGTATTTTCCGTGTTCGCTTGTTCCGGAGGGTTTTATGTAAATATCTCGTCCTTCGTGTGAGAAATATATATCGTAGCCTTCGGATTGTGCGTCTTCAGCTGTCAGAAACTGTTCTTGAATGAGGAGAGTTCCTCTCGGCGTGATAAGGTAAAATGTCTTGCTCAGCTCGTATTCAAAGCCCCTGCTTTCTAAAGCAATCATCAAGCGCAAGTTCCATTCGCCTGTGACTGTGCCGTTTTTGTCAATGTGATATTCGCCGATTGTGTATGAAAATGTCGGTGCGCCGTTATAATGCGCAGGTGTTTGTAAAATTTCGCTGATTGCCTCAACGAGAGCCTTTCTTTCCTGTCCTGTGACGTTGTATTTGAAATCCATGGTGTGCCTCCGAGTTTTTTATTCCCCCTCCTTCGAGGGTAGCTACAGTATAACTCTTGCACGCTCATTAGTCAACTCACAATTTTTTCAGATTGTTTTGGACGTTCAAATCATGGAATTTACAGCATTTGAGGCTATTTATTCAGTTTTCAAAAATCAATGTATGTAAACAGGGCAAACCCTGATTGTTAAATTCTATGCGGCAGTTTCGCAAAAGTTTCTTCTTTTTC
>JAISIC010000050.1 GCA_031262225.1 Ruminococcus sp.
GCTCCGCTCCGGCTACCCCTTACACCGTTAATAAACAGGGCAAGGGTCCGGCTTGGGCTAACTCCCTCTTTGAAGATAACGCCGAATACGGCTACGGTATGTTCATCGGTCAAAAGGCAGTCAGAGAACGCCTCGTTCGTCTCACTAACGAGCTTCTTGCAACCGAAATGTGCTGTGACAAGATCAAGGAAACAGCAAAAGTTTGGCTTGATACCTTTAATGACGGTGCTGCAAACGCGAAGGCAACAAAGGACTATATCGCGGCTCTGCAGTGGGGTCAGGCTATCCCCGAAGACGCTAAGGGTCAGCCTTGGGAAAAAGCATTCCTCAAAGAATACAAGAAAAACGGCTGCTGCACCTGCCCTGCCTGCACAATAAGCCGTGAGATTCTTAAAAACAAGGCATTCCTCAATAAAAAATCCAACTGGATGTTCGGCGGCGACGGCTGGGCTTATGATATAGGCTTCGGCGGTCTCGACCACGTTATCGCTTCGGGCGAAGATGTGAATATCTTAGTGTTCGACACAGAAGTATATTCCAACACCGGCGGACAGTCCTCGAAATCCACCCCGACAGGTGCTATAGCACAGTTCGCAGCGGCTGGTAAGGAAGTTAAGAAAAAAGACTTAGCCGGCATCGCAATGAGCTACGGCTATGTATATGTTGCTCACGTAAGTCTCGGTGCAGACATGAACCAATGCATCAAGGCTATTAATGAGGCAGAGGCTTACAAGGGTCCTTCCATCATCATCTGCTACGCTCCCTGCATAAACCACGGCATCAAGGGCGGCATGGTAAATGCAATCGCCGAAGAGAAAAAGGTTGTTGAAGCAGGATATTGGCACCTCTACCGCTATAACCCGACACTCAAGGCTGAGGGCAAAAACCCGTTCACGCTTGATTCCAAGGCTCCGGCAATCGATGAGAAGTTCACTGAATTCCTCAAATCCGAAGTTCGTTACAGCTCTCTTGTTCGTCAAAATCCCGAACGTGCAGACCGCCTCTTTAACAAGGCACTTGCAAACGCTCGCGACCGCTACGACTATCTCACACGTCTTGCGAAGATGTATGAATAAACGCAAATAGGAGGTTTATTATGGCAACAGAATTTGAGCTTAGAAACATTTATACTATTCAATATCAAGAACTATTAGATGCTATAATTATTTTTGACAAAGACTATCCGAATGATGCTGCAGGTCACAATGCACTTGTAGAACTTGCAAGAAAAGCACGGCAACGTGCTCAAAACGTTGGATTGACTTCTCTTGATCCCCTCCCTGAACTCAAATAACCCCAAACCAAAACGCCCGATTAATTTCGGGCGTTTCCTTTTTTATTAAGTTTAATTCAATTTCTTAACGCTTCCGCCGAGGATGAGCTCACCCGAAACGGTTAGTACCCTGTTTTCGCGGGGTTCTTTTTTTATGTCGGATATAAGCCTTCTTGCGGCTTCCTTTCCCATGCGGTCGGCGTGTTGGCGGAATGTTGTGAGCGGCGGGCGGACAACCTCTGCAATCTTGCTTCCGTCATAGCCGATAATCGAGATGTCGTCGGGGATTCGGAGACCCCTCTTTGCAATCGCATTCATACCCCCGATTGCCGCGAAATCATCAGGCATGATAATACAAGAGGGCGGCTTGGGCAGGCTCAGAAGCTTATTGGTAATCTCCTCCGCAAGGTCGGTATTAACATATCGCCCGCTGACAAAATATGCGGGGTTAGGGGCAATTCCGTACTTTTCAAGCGTCTCTTTATATGCCATGACGCGATCATTGGTAACCTGCGATCTGTCGCCGTATATATAGGCGATATCGGTATGCCCCATCTCTATCGCGTGCTCGGTGAGGGCTATCATCCCTGCCTTGTTATCCGAAAGCACCGCCGGGAAGCCCGGATATGCGTAATCGATGGTGACAAAGGGATATCCCGCCTCTGCAAGCTCCGCTATCTCCGGCTCTTCAAAGCTGTCAACGCATACTATACATATGCCGTCAAAATTCCGGCACCTTGCGTGTTCAAGATATGTAAGGCTTTGGTTGCCGAAACGCGGACCGATGAAGGTTATATCATAGCCCAAATTTTCAACATAAACCTTGAAAGAATCAAGCACCCTTGAAAAGAAGCTGTGGGTGAGCCCGCTCCCCGCTTGGTCTGAAAACAGCACACCGAGATTATAGGTGCGATGGGTTTTCAGGGCTCTTGCCTGGGCGTTCGGGGTATATCCCATCTTCCGTGCCGTTTCAATAATATAATCCTTGGTGCGTTCCGCAACGTCATCATGCCCGTTGAGAGCCTTCGATACGGTGGCGATTGACACGCTGCACTCGTTTGCTATATCTTTTATGGTTGCCATATATGACCCCCTACTACTAAACAATAAAACCGACTTTTTTATATGCCTTTTTAAGTGTTTTATCTGATATTTTCAGAGCCGCTTCTGCTCCGTTTTTCATGCAGCCCAAAAGATAGTCCTTATTCGCGGTAAGCCTTGCATATTCGTCGCGAACCGGTGCAAGGGTATCTGCCACAGTTTCGCCCACAGCAAGCTTGAAGTCGCCATAGCCTTTGCCTGCAAACTCCGCTTCGATTTCGGACATGGTTTTTCCGGTGCAAACCCCGTATATCGTCATGAGGTTAGATATCCCCGGCTTTTCCTCCGCAAAGCGGACAGAGCTTTCCGAGTCGGTGACAGCACGCTTGAACTTCCTTACTATATCGTCCTTGCTTTCAAGGATATATACAGAAGCGTTCGGGTTATCATCCGATTTTGACATCTTCTTTTCCGGGTCGCCAAGGCTCATTATCTTCGCTCCCGATTCGCCGATAAAAGGCTCGGGGATGGTGAAAAAGTCGCCGTATCGGAAGTTAAAACGCTCCGCAACATTCCTTGCAAGCTCCAAATGCTGTTTCTGGTCAATGCCTATCGGGACAAGATCCGCCTGATAGAGCAGAATATCGCCCGCCATCAAAACAGGATAGGTGAAAAGTCCTGCATTAATATCGTCGGGGTGCTTTTGGGATTTATCCTTAAACTGTGTCATTCTTGAGAGCTCGCCGAACTGGGTCGAACAGGACAAAATCCAGTTCATCTCGGCATGGTTTTTATTATGCGACTGCACAAAAAGGACGGATTTTTCAACATCAATCCCGCACGCCATTGTCAGAGCATAGGAATTAAGGGTTTGTGCTCTAAGCTTCACAGGGTCCTGCTTCACAGTAATAGCGTGCATATCAACGATTGAATATACACATTTATATTCGTCTTGCAGAGCACTCCAGTTTTTAATTGCCCCCATGTAGTTGCCTAAGGTGAATATAGCAGTCGGTTGTATACCGGAAAAAATCGTCTTCATGATAGCATCTCCCTTGCAACGTCGCCGAGGATTTTTGTGCCTTTGATGATATTTTCATCGGATGGTGTTGAATAGTTTACCCTGAATGAGTTGCATTTTTCATTCTCGTTAATGAGGAATGCAACGCCCGGCACCACGGCGACATTACGCTCAACAGCCGTTTTACAAAACAGCTTCATATCGACAGAATCGGGGAGCGTCCCCCACAGGAAAAGTCCGCCCTGAGGGTGTGTGAATTTAATGGAATCGGGGAGGTTCTTTTCAAGCTCGGATATCATCAGGTGATACTTTTTCTTATATATCTCGCGAATTTTCGCAAGGTGTCCGTCAAAGTCATAGTTATTCACAAACTCGTTGCAGATAATCTGTGCGAAGATATTGGTGTGAACATCGGCAACCTGCTTGCACACCACCATCTTTTGGATTATATCTTTCGGTGCGGAAACAAAGCCCACACGAAGCCCGGGGGCTATTACCTTTGAAAAGCTCCCGACATATATAACCCTGCCTTCGGTGTCAAGCGATTTCACAGAGGGGATATTATCGCCCTCAAAGCGGATTTCGCCATAGGGGTTGTCCTCTAAAATCATCACGTCGTAAGCACAGGCAAGCTCATAAAGCTTTTTACGCTTGGCAAGGCTCATGCAAGTCCCGGTGGGGTTTTGGAAGTTCGGGATAACGTAGATAAGCTTGGGGTTTGTGGCATACTTAAGTGTGTTTTCAAGTGCTGCCATATCGAAGCCGTCGTCCTCACAGGGAACGCCGACAAGGTTTACGTTATATGACTTGAATGACGTCATGCTTCCGGTGAAGCTCGGGGATTCGCATATCAAAGTTTCATGCTCGTTGAGGAGCACCTTGCAGGCAAGCTCGTTGCCCTGCTGCCCGCCGGAAGTGATGATAACGTCGTCAATTTCGGGGTTATAAGAATTTTGGAACAGCAGTCTTTTTCGCATCGTCTCGCGAAGGGGCATATAACCCTCGGTGATGCTGTACTGCAGTGCCGCGACGGGGTTTTCGCTCATGATTTTCGCGGCAATCTCGCCGATCTGTTCCGACGGGAACGCCTCGGGAGCGGGGTTGCCCGCCGCAAAACTAATAACCTGAGGGAGGGAGGTAAATTTAAGTATCTCGCGTATAGCCGAAGCCTGAAGCCCGGTAACCTTGTCTGAAAAACGGTAGTTCATGATAAATATTTCTTTCTTATTTTTTCTCTTAACTATTATATCTATTATACCCCATCTCGCTTCATTTGTCAACATAATATTTATAGACACCGTCATATAATTGATTATGAAAAATAAACATTCTTTCCTGTATGGGTCATTTATATTAATTCTCTCGGTGGTTATCACAAAGGTCATCGGGGCGATTTTTCGTATTCCGCTTGCAAACCTTTTGGGCGGTGTGGGCATGGGTTACTATTCCGCCGCCTATGGCGTTTTCATGCCTGTCTATGCCGTAACCGCCGCCGGTCTGCCCTCTGCTGTAGCGAAAATCGTTTCGGAAAACGCCGCGAACGGTCGATATAAAAATCTTTTGAAGATAAAGCGAGTTTCAACCGCCGCCTTTACTGCTTTGGGGCTTGTTTTCACCCTGATTTCCATCCCTGCCGCCTTTTTATTCTGCAAGGTTTCGGACAACGGCGGTGCCCTCCTTGCCGTCCTCTGCATACTCCCTGCCGTACTTTTCGGCTCTATATCCTGTGTGCTTCGCGGATACTATGAAGGCTTGCGGAATATGCACCCGACCGCGATTTCGCAGGTTCTTGAAGCGGTCTTTAAGCTTGCTCTGGGGCTATGTTTAACGCTTTTAATACTCAAAATGCCGCCGATGGAATATCTTCATTACTTCGGTGACCTGCCCAGGCTTTCAGCCGCCGCCGCCGCCGCAATATGCGGTGTGACAATATCTTCCGTCTGCTCGGTTATATTCCTTATAATCAGAGGCTTCGGCAGCAAGGATATTCCGAATGAGAAAACAGAATTTGATACTGAACCTGTGCAGACGGCAAAGGAGATTTTAGTACCGCTGTTTTTAACCGCTCTGCCTATTGCTTTGGGGGCTCTGGTGACAAACCTCACAACGCTCATCGACATAACTACCACAATTCCGTCGCTCAAAGCCGCGATTGCGAGCTCGATCGAGCCGTTTCTGCCTGTAATGCACATGGGAGTAAAAAAAGAGGAGCTTGCACCGTTTATATTCGGGAGTTTCACGGGGCTTGCCGTGACGGTCTTCACGCTCATTCCGTCATTTACGAATATGTTCGCGAAAAGTGCCCTGCCGCTTATCTCCGAATCTGTCGCGAAAAAGGATCGCGAGGCGACAGCTTCTAATACCGAGTCGGTAATCTTCACCGCCGCCGCAGTTGCAGTCCCCGGCGGGCTCGGAATATCGCTTCTTGCCGGGGATATTTTAAGATTTTTGTTCCCGGCACGCCTTGCCGAAGCCGATGTCTCCACCGCACCGCTTTCGGTCCTCGGAATAGCGGTGATATTCCTCTGCCTTTCTGCCGCGTTATTTTCGGTGTTGCAGGCGGCGGGAAGAGCGGATATACCGCTTAAGATAATGGCGATCGGCGTAGCAGTGAAATTAATATTAAACCTCGTTTTGGTGCGGATTCCGACAATAGGCATAACCGGTGCCGCAATCGGAACGCTCGTGTGCTATGCCGTTATCTTCGTTTTGACGCTCGTAAAAACAATGAAACAGACGGGAGCCGACAGAGTTATTATCTTTCATTCGCTCTTTGCGATTGCTGTCTCCTCCGCACTTTGCGGCATAACAGCGGAGAGCGTTAAAGATTTTTTACATATCGAAAACGAGACTTTGCATCTTTTTATTGCCATTGCCGCAGGAGGGGTTGTTTATATCGCGGCGATGTTTCTTTCACAGCGAAAGCAGCTGATGGGGCTTTTGAAGAGTTTGTGAATTAAAATGGGGGAGTACCCCCATACCCCCGAATATAAAAGGCACCCGGGTGGGTGTCTTTTGTACTACTGTGACACGGACTTGAACAATCATAAATAAAATTTTCGCTAATTTCTAATGAATGAAATCAGCTCAATCACATAATCATCTTTTGTTTCGGCGTTGCCATCGCTGTCCTCAATCGCTAATCTATAAAAATTACCGTTATCCGAAATCGGAGAGAGGCTTAAGAGCGTATGCTCCCTGTTTTTACGCTCATAGTCAAAACCGGAAAAATCATATCCTGTGTCTACATCCTCCCAATACATAAGCATGGTTGCAGTACCATTTTCGCTAATCTTCAAAAGCCCGCCGTATTTATTCTGTTGATTATCGCCGGAGGTGTAAAATAAAGCACCTTCTCGCATATCGCCTCGCCAAACATCCTGTGTTTCATCCGCAGAAAGGCTGAAAACCTCCGTTGCACTTAGAGTTATCGGGTTGATTTTATAAAAAACGCGAGGTTCTTTTTCGGTATATTTATATACATACACTGCACCATCGCCGCCGGTTACGGGAAAATATATCTTTGAATTAAATTCATCGGAGAGACCGTCTTGAGGCAGACCGCCGATCTCACCTAAATGTTCAAAATCAGGGCTATATACATGAACGTTTATTGCAGACCCGGTATAAAAATATCCATTATCGTCCATCGCTATGTTTTCCTGCGACAATAATGTCGGCCACTCTTCATTATATTCTGTCCTGTTCACCTGTTTAAAGTCATAATCAAACTCTTCAAATATATGTGTTGTTTCAAATATATGTGTTGTTTCATCAGAACTTAGCAGTCGGTAAAATAAGACCGTATTACCGCGTGGATTTTTAAATACGCCGGTTGAATAATTAAGGATTGCACTATCATTGGGGTTAAATAGCCCTGTATCGTAAATCAACGTTTTGGAATATGAGCCGTTGGTGAAGATTCGCATAAGATATATGCGGGTTTCTTTTTTCGATAAGGCAGTGTATTTTTCTTCCCAAACGGTAACAACGGTATCGTCATCGTCATGGTATAAACCGTTTCTATGTGTGAGAAAGAAGAAATTATTATCAACGTTGTTCCACTCGAATTTGCCGTCAAGGTATAAATTCTCAATATCAAAGCTTACAGTTTGCACATCAACGGTCGAAGTTTGCTCATCAAAGGAAGCGTTCGCACAGCCGGTAAAAGTGAAAATTGTCAGTATACAGATTAGGACGATAAAAAGCTTTTTCATAATGACCTCACAAATATGTAAATACCCTTCGCGAGGAAGGGCAAAGTTTGTTTTCGCATATTTATGCAAAAGTTAGATAGATTTTCTTGCGTTAATATACTCATCAAGATCAATGAAGTTCTCGGGATGCTCTTTATATTCATTCTCCGAAGAAGCGATTATTTCTCTTTCTTTATCGGTCAGGTCAGTTTCAATTACAGGCTGCCAATAATCCTCGGACATTGCGGACAACAATCCGTATATTGCTACCATTTTATTATATGATAATTCATCAACGTAGTTTATTATTTCTTGTTTCAGCTCTTTAACCGACATAATCTTAATCCCCCTTATAAACTCCGCCGCGTAGGTCCAACTTATATACTTCGATTCTTCTATTGCCGTTTTCATCAAAGTTATAAGCAAAAAGAAATCTGTAATTACCAATCCTCAGCCGATAAGCCGATTTGCTTCCCGAAAGCGGTACTATATCACCGGTCGGAGGCTCTGTTTTCAAGTGTGATAAACCTTTTATTAACCGCGAAAAATCAGGCTCATTGATTTTATCAAGCGATTTTTCGACCCTGCGGTGTAGTTTCACTTCCATATACTATTATAACCCGAAATTATCAAAATGTTAATAATGCTTGTGAACGAAGGGGCAATCGTTCTGCGGGTGACCGGACTTGAACCGGTACGGTATCGCTACCGAGGGATTTTAAGTCCCTTGCGTCTGCCGATTTCGCCACACCCGCTTTTACCGCCTTATATTATATCACAAACAGTTTGTTATGTCAATATCTATTTTGAAATTAATAAAAAAGTCATAAAAATTTATTTAATTATGCAATGAAATCAGTTTTTTTCATAAAAAGGCTTGATTTTATTTATTATTTATGATACAATGTATATGATTCTGAAAAAACTTGTAATATTTTATGTCAAAATTTTTAAACCTCGTCCTGTGTGAGCCGCAGATTCCGCAAAATACCGGCAATATCTCGCGAACCTGTGCCGTGACAGGCGCGGCTTTGCACCTCATTCGTCCTTTGGGCTTTGAAATAACCGAATCGCGGGTGAAACGCGCCGGGCTTGACTACTGGGATAAGCTTTCGATATTTTATTATGACGGCTTGGATGAGTTTTTGTCAAAGCACGAAAAGGATGAACTCTTTTTCTTTTCAACAAAGGCTTCGCTGGTTTATACCGACATAACATATCCCGAAAATGCATACCTTATATTCGGGCGAGAAGATGCGGGTTTGCCGGAGACGGTGCTTGCCGCATATTCAGACAGAGCTGTAAAACTCCCTATGAGGGACGGACTTCGCAGCCTGAATCTATCTAATTCCGTTGCTGTTGCTGTATATGAAGCACTAAGGCAACAAGGTTTCCCCGGGCTATCTTAACCTGCCGGTGGCCGGTATAACTTTGATGTCACCCGCCGTTAATGGGTTTAACGGCGGTTCACATAAATAACATATTTCGGAGGATTTTTCTAATGAACAGAAAAACATACGGTATTATCGCTTTGGTTGCAAGTATTTTAGGCTTCTTCACAAGCGGTGTACTCTCGATTGTCGGTCTTGTATTCGCTATTTTGGGCAAAAAGCTTCCCGATGACGGCGACCAGCAGACCACAACATTCTTAAAGGTCGGATTCATCCTTTCCATCGTTTCACTCGCAATCGGTCTTGTATGCACAATTTCCTGTGCGGTTTGCGGTGCAGGGCTTGATTTCCTCAGTTCCATGTCATATTAAATGCTTCCTCCGTTCCAGATTTTAGGTAGGGTCATCACCGGTTACGGCATAGCTGTCACAATCGGTCTGCTTGTCTGCTTCTTTTTCCTCACCCGACAGGCGAACAGACGGCTAGACGGTGACGGTGATGCTCTGCTTGTGCTTTTATTTGCCGGAGGAGGGGCTTTCCTCGGGGGGCACCTCCTGTTCGGCATCGTCTCCCTTGCAAACTACGGTTTCCAAACGATAACAAGCTTTGACGGGTTCTTCCGCTTTATGAACGATTTTTTCGGCGGAAGCGTCTTTTACGGCGGGCTTATCGGCGGAATCATCGCCGCGCTCATCACCGTCCGTGTAATGAAACTGCCTTGGTATCCAATGGTTGACCTGCTTACAACAATCATCCCGCTCTTTCACTGTTTCGGACGGATAGGGTGTTTTTTGGGCGGGTGTTGTTATGGTATTCCGTCGGAGATCGGCTTCACCTTCCGCCATTCGATAGTTCACGCGGCAAACGGTGTGAACCGCTTCCCTGTCCAACTCCTTGAAGCGGGCTTTAACCTCGCCCTTTTCTTTGTTTTATTTTCACTCTTTAAAAACGAAAAACTTCGCGGAAAGCTCCTGTTCCTGTATCTTTCGTGCTACAGCTTCGCACGGTTTTTCCTTGAATATCTTCGCGGCGACTCTGTCAGAGGTGAATGGGCAATCGGGCTCTCAACCTCACAGATTATATCAATAGCCCTCTTCATAATAGGCGGTTTAGGGTTAATAATAAAAATAAATAATATAAATAGTACACGGGAAGCAAAATCCTAACATGGTAGAAAAAATCCAGATAATGACCGACTCGGGCTCGGACATTCCTAAGGCTTTTGAAAAAAAGCATAATATAAAAATACTGTCTTTTCCGATAAGTGTCGGCGATCGCGGCTTTTTTGACCGCGACATGACCGATGCGGAATATTATAACCTTATTTTAGATTCCGTGAAGTCGGAGGACTTCCCCAAAACAGCGCAGATAACGGTTATGCGGTTTATCGAAAGCTATGAAGAGTTTTATAAAGCAGGCATAACCGACCTTATATACACATCCATCGCAGACTTGGGTTCGGCGACCTTTGCCAATGCAACCAAAGCCCGCGACGAGTTTTATGAAGATAACCCGGAAGCTTTGGGCGTTTTTCGCATACACATCATCGACAGCGGAAACTACACCGGTGTTTACGGTTGGCCGGTTATCCAGGCGGCTGTAAAGTCTGAAAAGGGAGCATCCGCCGCCGATATAATCGACTACATCACCGACTGGTGCGCCTCAGCAGAGGTTAATTTCGGCTGCTATACCCTCGATTTTGTGAAACGTTCGGGGCGTGTTTCCACCGCCGCCGCCTTTGTAGGAGAAATGCTCGGGCTTCGTCCCGTAATCCGCATAAAACAGGCTGTTTCAACCACCACCGCGAAGGTTCGCGGCGACAGGGCTGTTGTTCCGAAAGTCGTTGACATAACGGCGGAGCGGATTATTCCCGGAACGCCATATGTGGTCATAGCCGGAAACGACAAGGCTGCCGAAGACGACATGATTAAAAACATCACCAAACGTCTCGGATATCCACCCGAAATGACCTTTTATGTCGGTGCGGCTGTTGCTGCAAATGTCGGTCCCTGTGTTGTAGGCACGATTTTTAAAGCCCGACCGGGGTTATAAGCTTAATGAATTCTTTCCACGCGGATGCTTGGAGTTCTGAAACTTTTATTCCTGCCCGACCGGGGTTATGATACTATTTAATAATAAAAAATGAACAGAAAAATCGATCTTTCCGGTGAGTGGAGATTCGCCCTCGACCCCGATAAAATCGGACTCCGACAAAACTTCGTGTCGGGGGTTTTCGGCGGGCGTATGAAAATCCCGGGGTCGGTTTCCGCTCAAAAGCTATCTTCTGAAAACACCGACGCCATATCCGAAGACCACCTCACCGACCCCTATTACTACGAGGGCTATGCGTGGTGCGGGCGTATGGTCAGGCTTGATAAAAGCTATGAGACACTTTCACACCCCCGCTACTTTTTGCATCTTGAACGGACGCGAAAAAGCTGTGTTTTTGTGAATGAAAGCTATGCGGGCAGGCAGGAATCCTTTTGCACCCCCCATGTTTACGACATAACCGAAGCCGTTTTGACCGCCAAAAAAAATGGCGGCGACAGGATATTTCCCATCTCAATCCTCATGGATAACAGTTCATATATTTCATCGGGCGGACATATGACATCACCCGATTCGCAGACAAACTGGCTCGGAATAACAGGCGGTATATATATTACCGTCAAAAACAACACATACCTTAAAAATATACGTCTTCTTCCCGACTGTGAGACAGGGCAGATTGAAATTACCGCCGACATTATCGGGGACTTTGAAAATATCGCCGTGACCGCGGCTGTGACCTTTGCCGACGGGCGTGAAGCTCCGAAGATATCATACACCCCCAAATCCGACAAGCTTGATATTAATTATGACCTCGGGCTTAACTATAAACTCTGGGACGAATTTAACCCTGTCTGCTATGAAATGAAGCTGACCGTTACCGAATCACGCTCTGACGGCGTTTCCTCCCCTGATGTTTATTTGAAAAGCTTCGGATTTTCAAAGCTTCACACAAGAGACGGCAGGATTTACAGCGGTGAAAATGAGCTGTTTTTACGCGGCAAGCATGATGCTTTGCTCTTCCCTCTCACAGGCTTTGCACCCTGCGACACCGGCTCGTGGCTAAAGCGTTTTCGTATCGCAAAAAGCTACGGCATAAATCTGTATAGATTTCATACCTGCTGCCCTCCCGAAGCGGCTTTCATCGCCGCCGACACCCTCGGAATGTACCTTGCACCCGAGCTTCCCTTCTGGGGTACTGTTAAACCTTTTGAAGAGAAGCCCAAAAAGGTTACAGAGGGTAACGAAGGAAATGTTCTTGCGATAAAAAATGAATGTCTGGCTGAAAGCGAAACCGAATTTTTGTTCGACGAGGCAGAGAGGATTGTCCGCGAGTTTGGCTCTCATCCGTCGTTTGTGATGTTTTCACTCGGAAACGAGCTTTGGGGCGACAAAGATACCATCAGAGAGCTTTTGCGGCGGCTCAAAGATATAAACCCGCGTATTTTATACACACAGGGGAGCAACAACTTCCAGTTCGAGCCGGAGATTTTCCCCGAAGATGACTTTTTTGTCGGTGTCAGATTCGGGAAGAACGAGCTAATCCGCGGAAGCTTTGCAATGTGCGATGCCCCGCAAGGATTCATTCAAACTTCAAAGCCCACAGCTTCGGCAAGTTTTGACAGTGCGATTAAATCTGACATACCGGTCATATCCCACGAAATCGGACAGTATTACATATACCCGGATTACAGCACCCTTGACAGATATAAAGGTGTCTTAAAGCCCGAAAACTTCAAGATATTCCGTGACAGGCTTGAAGCGGCGGGGCTGCTTGATCGAGCGGAAGAATATTTTAACGCTTCGGGGCGTTTTGCGGCATCGCTTTATAAATGTGAAATCGAAACGGCACTTCGCACCGAAAAACTTTCAGGATTCCATCTTCTTGACCTTCAGGATTTTACCGGTCAGGGAACGGCAACTGTCGGAATCCTCGACGCGTTCATGGAAAATAAAGGACTTATTTCAAGGGAAGAATTTACGCAAAGCTGTGCACCGCTTGTTGTTTTTGCAACATTTAACAAGTTTACATATGTCTCCGAAGAAGTCTTCACCGTTCACGTGTCAGCGGCAAATTACAGCGGGCGATCCTTATCCGGTTCCGAAATATTTCTAAAGATCGGCGACGGAAAAAAGGATATCATAACACTATCGACCATTTTTCGCGACACCGTGCCTGTCGGGAGAACAGAGCTTGCCGTATTTTCCGTTAAACTTCCTTTTTTCGGTTCGGCTTGCAAACTCACCATGTCGATATCAGCTTTCGGGGTGAAAAATTCATACACGCTCTGGTGTTATCCCGACGGTCTTGACGGATTTTCTCATCAAGGCGAAACTTTAATAACATCCGATACAACCGAAGCCGTTAATGCCCTATCCGAAGGGAAAAATGTATTTTTTTACCCCACAATATCCCAAAAAGACTATATGCTCCCCGGCACATATGCGACCGATTTTTGGAACTATAAAATGTTTTCGGAAATAAGTTTAAAACAAAAAAAGCCGCTCCCCGTCGGGACACTCGGTCTTTCAATAAAAAAAGACCACCCGGCATTAAGACTTTTCCCGACAGAAGATTATACCTCACCGCAGTGGTATGATATAGTGACAACATCGTCTGCCCTTATCCTTGACGGCAGTGAAACGGCAGATATTACGCCGATTGTGTCGTTTATCGACAACGTTTATCGAAACCACAACCTTGCCCTTATTTTTGAGGCGTGTGTCGGAGACGGCAAGCTCCTCGTCTGCACGGCAAACATTGCAAGACTGCTTGAAAGCTGCCCGGCAATGCAGCTTGTCGACAGCCTGCTCTCATATATGCAAAGCCCCGACTTCAACCCGCAAGCGGCTATATCTCCCGCAAAGTTCAGGCTGCTTTTCACATTATAAATAAATTCCGGAGGATTTTTATATGACCTTCCTTGAAGCCTTTGAAGAACTCAAGACACTTTTTGAAAAACATGATGTTTCCGATACAAAAGAACACTTCGCATATCAATTCAACATAACCGGCGACGGTTCGGGGACGTTTTATGTTGAAATAACCGACGGCAAAATGATCATCCGTCCCTATGACTACCACGACCGGGATGCCGAATTTACCGCCTCGCTTGAAAGCTTCAAAGGGCTTGCGACCGGTAAGCTTGACCCCGTTGCCGAATATCTCAAAGGCAAAATAAAGATCGGCGGAACCATCGACAAAGCCCTCAAGCTCAAGAATATTCTGCAAAAATCGACAAAATAAATTTTTTATAAAAGCGGTGCAAAAAGCTTTAAAATGCTTCCCGTGATTCTTTTATCAATGGGGTAGTTTTTAAGGTGTGAAAGGGTTATCTCCTCCGACACCGCGAAGGTATCAAGCATATCCTGCTTTATTTTGATTATCGCAGGGCAGAGGAAAAGTATCGCCGCACACTCAAAATGCAGATATAGGCTTCTGAAATCAAAATTAACCGAACCGACCTCGGCAACCCTGTCATCCGCAACCACAACCTTTGCGTGGTTAAAGCCCGGGGTATATTCAAATATCTTAACGCCGCCCTTTATAAGCGTTTTATAGAATGCTCTGCCGAGTGTCTGCATATAGGGTTTGTCTTGTATTCTCGGCGTTAAAATCCTAACATCAACCCCCTTTTTTGCGGCAAAGATCAAAGACTTTAACATCTCGTTATCGATAACAAGATAGGGGGTGCTTATATAGATATAGCTGTTCGCCCTGTCAATCATATCAAGGAATGCAGACTCGGCGACATTTTCATTGTCAATCGGAGTGTCGGCAAAGGGTAGAATAAACCCGCTTTCCGGTGCATCGCCGTTTGAAAGTTTCGCTTTATATTTTATCGCTTCGTCAGCTAAAATATCGGGGTTTGCCTGCATTTTTTGAGATCTTTTAGGCTCCATTGAAGCGATATTCCACGACTCAAAAAACATAACCGTGAAGCTCCAAACCGCTTCGCCGGTAACCCGCACAGCGGTGTCCTTCCAATGCCCGAAAGGCTGTTTTCTGTTTATATATTCATCTGCAAGATTAACGCCGCCCGTGTATGCAGTCACTCCGTCGATAACGGCAATCTTGCGGTGGTCACGATTGTTTTGGATGGTCGAAACAAGGGGGCGGACGGGATTGAAAACTCTGCACTCAAGCCCCATTTCGCGAAGCTTTTTGTCATATCCCGACGGCAGACCCATCTGTGAGCCCATCCCGTCATACATTATCTTTACATCAACCCCTGCCGCGTGACGCTCCTTTAATATTTCAAGCACGCTGTCCCAGCAAAAGCCGAGATCTATTATGAAAAATTCAAGCAGAATAAACTTTTCGGCTTTTTTTATATCTTCCATGAAGGCATCGAAAAATTCCTCGCCGGAAGAAAGATAAAGGGTGCTGTCGTTTTTATATATAGGGAATCCGGCGAAGCTGTTCATATATCTGCAAAGCCCGGCAAACGCCGGAGAGAGACCCTCGATTTCGGTTAAAGCCGCCTCGTTTTGCGGCAGGAGAGGAGCTGCCGCTGTTTTCGCCGTTTCGGCATTCTTCTTGAGAATCCTGACACCCGCCTGCGACTGATAAAAAAGATAAGCCGCCGCACCGAAAATAGGGATAACCAGCACCGGGATTATCCATGCAAGCTTATATGCAGGGTTTTCGTCAGAGCTTATAATCCTTATCGCGGCGATAACCGAAATCACCGTCATGAGCGTGTAGACAACGCCGGTGTAGACCTCCGCCGCGACAAGCAGTGCCGCTAACACCCCGATTTGCAGCAGCAGAAGCAAAAATATGACTATTTTTCTTGAAAAAACAACACGCCAAAACTTATTCATAGATATATTATACCATATAATATTTATATTTTCAATATTTTTAATTATGAATTTTTTATTAATTTTTGCGATTTTGTTTGACTTTAAAGGCTTTTTATGTTAAACTGTTATTACCTCGTGTGAGGTTTTATTTGTGTGCAAAGCCGTCATATAGAGGAAGGCTACTCATCGGCGGAGAACAGTCGGCGAACTCGTGTCTGTTTTTTCTGTCAAATAATTATAGGAGGTGCCGCAAAGGATATGAGAAACAAGATTACCCTCTCTTGCACAGAGTGCAAGGAACGCAACTATAACACCAAGAAGAACAAGAAGAACGACCCCGAGAGACTGGAAATGTCTAAATACTGCCCGCGTTGCAGAAAGCATACCGCCCACAAAGAAACAAAATAAAGGTGTGTAGAAAATGGCAGATAAGAAAAATAAAATAACCCACTCACAAACAAAAAAGCCTGCTTCCATGATGGAGAAGGCAAAAAAACAGGCAGAACAGATGCAGACCGCATCCGCGAAGACAAAAAAGGACGGCAAGAAAAAGGGTAACGCCGTTATAAAATACTTCCGCGATATGCGTTCCGAGCTTAAGAAGGTTGTTTGGCCCTCACGCAAGAAGGTTGTCAACAACACCGCTGTGGTCATGGTTTGCATGGTCGCTTACGGTCTCGTTGTCTGGGGTATTGACTCCGGCTTCGCTGCACTATTCTCGCTGCTCGTAAGAACCCCTGCGGCGTAATAAATATTCTTTTTTCCATTAAATACTAAAATAACGGAGTATATATGACTGTTCCTCAATGGTATGTTGTCCACACCTATTCCGGCTACGAGAATAAAGTCAAGGAAACAATCCTTAAAACTGTCGAAAACCGCGACGACTTAAAGGAGCTTATAACCGAAGTTAAGGTTCCCACAGAGCGTGTTTTTGAAAAATCCGAGGACGGCAAGCAAAAAGAATACGACCGCAAATTGTTCCCCGGCTATGTCATGGTTAAGATGATTGTCACCGACGAAACTTGGTATATAGTCCGCAACACACGCGGCGTTACCGGCTTCGTTTCGCCCTCGTCAAACAAACCTATTCCGCTTACTTCCGAAGAAGTCTCGGCTATGGGGCTTGATATTGACGAAGCAACAGGACAGGTTAAAATCGAGATCGGCTTCAAGCAGGGCGATCTTGTCAAGATCGATGCAGGTCCCATGGAAGGCTGGACAGGCACAGTCACCTCTATCGACAAGTCGGATAATTCCGCAGTTATCACCATTCCCATGTTCGGGCGTAATACCGAAATTACTGTTGATATAGTTTCTTTGTCAAAAGCAAACTGATTTCGCCTTAAACACTACAGTTCAAGTTCACCCATAATAAAAGGCGGACGCGTCCGCTCACTTTCAAAAGCACACTAACACCTTTAAAAAATAATCGGAGATAAATAAAAATGGCTGCTAAAGTTACGGGCTATATAAAGCTTCAAATCAACGCGGGCAAAGCTACTCCCGCACCCCCCGTCGGACCGGCTCTCGGTCAGCACGGCGTTAATATCATGGCTTTCACAAAAGAATTTAACGAACGCACTAAAAATGACATTGGGCTCATAATCCCTGTTGTTATTACAGTTTATGCCGATCGTTCCTTTTCTTTCATAACAAAAACTCCCCCCGCAGCAGTACTCATCAAAAAGGCGCTCGGTCTTGAATCCGGCTCCGGCGTTCCCAACAAGACTAAAGTCGGGAAGATAACCAAGGACCAGATTCGTAAGATTGCAGAACAGAAAATGCCCGACCTGAACGCGGCTTCCGTTGAATCCGCTATGAGTATGATTGCCGGTACAGCCCGTTCTATGGGCGTTACCGTTGCGGACTAAGGAGGATTTATATAATGAAACACGGAAAAAAATATAATGCCGCATTAAAAAATGTGGATATCACAAAACAATACGACTCTAAAGATGCTCTTGCTCTTGCTGTTTCAAATGCAACCGCGAAGTTTGACGAAACCGTTGAAGTTCATATACGTCTGGGCGTTGACTCCCGCCATGCCGACCAACAGGTTCGCGGTGCGGTTGTTCTCCCTAACGGCACAGGCAGAAACGTTCGCGTTCTTGTTTTCTGCAAAGAAGAAAAACGCGACGCGGCTCTCGCAGCCGGTGCTGACTATGTCGGTGCAGAGGATCTTGCTGAGCGTATTCAAAAAGAAAACTGGATGGATTTTGAAGTCGTTATCGCATCTCCCGACATGATGGGGCTTGTGGGACGTCTCGGTAAAATTTTAGGTCCGAGAGGACTTATGCCTAACCCGAAAGCCGGAACGGTATCTCCTGATGTTGCGAAGGCTGTTTCCGAAGCAAAGGCGGGCAAGATTGAATATCGTCTTGACAAAACAAACATAATCCACTGCCCGATCGGCAAGGTTTCCTTCGGTGCAGATAAGCTTGAAGAGAATTTTGACACCCTCCTTTCCGCAGTAACAAAGGCAAAGCCTGCCGCTGCAAAGGGTGCATACTTCCGCTCTTGTACAGTCGCTTCGACAATGGGAATAGGTATCCCCGTTTCGACGATTAAGTATGGGGTGTAAATAACACAAAATCAGAATTAAAAAAGAGGGATAGTAACGCTATCTCTCTTTTATCTATTAAAGTATATGTAATCCGAATAGTATGGACAACGCAACACCGACAATTCCGAAAGCTGCACCTACTATGCCGATTATTCGATCCTGCGATTTTGTGCGATCCTTTATGTCGGCTTTGAGTTTTAATTCATCAGCATATTTTGTTATAGAACCCGTTAGTGTATACATTTTATGATAGAGTTGGTATGCCTTTTCATAATCAGTGTAGAGTGTTTCGGCATTTTTGTCTTTTGCTTCATTTTTACGTGCAGTTACGAACGCTTCTGTTGCATCGTTTTGGAGTTTTTGCAGATCAATCAAATATTCACCGTTATTGATATGAGATAAATCGACATTTTTATAACGCTGTTCAAATGCAATTTGACTTTCAATAAATGAAAAACATGAATACTTATAACAGTCAAGTAAAGCGCGTTTTAAGTGTCCTTCTGCCTTTACGATGTTTTTTTGCTGAACATTTTCGTCAGAGGATTCACTATACCTTGCAATATGTGTAAATATCGCCCTGATTTCGTTCATTATTTCAATAGGGTATGTGCCGTCAAGACACTCAATCTCAACCATCATCAGCGTTATGGTGTTCAGATAAACGCTGAATATAGCCCTTATCCGTTCGTCATGCTGTTCCATGTTTACGACCTAAAACCTTATCTATCCATTTAAAAGCAGCTTTATTATTCTCTAAATCCCCAAGCGTTTTCAGCTTTTTTCTTGAAATCAAAGGATTTCCTCTGCCAATTCTTCTAAAATCACGCTCTTTGCTGTAAACAGGGTCTCTTCCGAGTTTTTTACGAACAAGTGCAGCACTCTCATCCGGTGACATAGCGGCAATATCCTCAAAAGGCAACCCTAAATCAGCAGAAATCATATCCTGTATCTCTTTGGGTAATCTATTCGGAATATATTCTGTCGAACCCATAATTTTCTCCTAAAAACTTTTATACAGTTAGTATTATACCACATTCTCGATTTAATTGCAACTGTTTTTATAAATTAATTTTTTCAAATATTATTTAGCTATTGTATTCCATCTTCAAATATGGTATAATTTTAACAATGAAAGAAAGGTGCATTATATGAAACGCTCCCTTTTTGCGTTATTTGCGATACTTCTTTTGCTTTGCTCTTGCGGAAATACGGCGAATAACTTCGTTTCATCACCGAAGCAACCGGTTTCGGCTGATGAACTTTCCGCAGACAGGGTTTTTTACGGCGGTTATAATCTTCGTATGGACGACGATAATATCTATATTTGTGATTATGACAATATCCTTGCGACGATCGAAGATGCAAGGTATGTGACCATCGACAGAAGCCTTGACGGTAAAGCAATGGCTCTTGCGGTGACCCCAACAGGCATTAACGACAGAGACCCCGATTTTCGCGGTTATTCGATTTATTACTATAAAGACGAACTTATTCATATTGCAGATGAGGCTACAGGTCCGAATATTTCTGACGACGGTAGCAAAGTTACATACATAAAAAATATTGATTATTCCTTGCTCTTTTCACAAGATGGAGAAGTTCTATCTGATATTGACGCGTATACTAAAAGCTATTGTGACCTTTACCTATGGGATGGTAAAGAATCAACATTTATTGTCAACAATCAACTCAGATGTGCCGATTGGTTTTCACCCGACAGCAAAGATTTATACTACAGTCTTGCCGAAGACGAAAACGAATATTATGATTGGTATCTTTACAACGACGGCGAAGCTGTTTTGGTGACCGAAAATGCAACGCTCCTTCGTGTCTCAAATAACTGCGAATACTTTTTCGGATATGACAAAAATGACGAATTTTTCGTGCAAAAAGGAATCGACGATAATAGACAGTTCCTTGTTCTTTATGACGACATCGACTACTATAGTATAGAATACTCCGCAGATCACAGTCAGGTCACCTATAATACCGAAGACGGATTTTACATAAGCGTTGACGGCGGTGAGGCGAAGAGACTTTCCGAGCCGAAAAAAGAGCTTCTTCTTCCCGAATTAACGAATTTTCCAACCGACTTTTCGGGGCAGTTTTATCTGTCAGACATGAATGTAATATATAAGATAACCGAAGATTATGAAGCTTTGCCTATTGTCGAATATGTCGATGAAGCGTACATAGCAAACGACGGCAAGACAATAACGGCTTCCGTCGGGGAATATATAACGACCTCTATTATGACAATAAACGGAGATAATCCGACAGAGTCAACAGTATTCGATTTAGTTGACAACAATATAGTAAGGTTTTATGTTTCATACGACGGAAAAACAGTATATTTTTCAAACAATGACGGCGAACTCTTTGCACGCAAGGACGGTAAAAATATTCTTATAGACACGCACGATGACTTCGACGATTCCTATCCGCCTTTTGTGGTTTATGATAACGACAAGTTTTACTATATATATGATGACAGCAATAAGCTCATGTGTTATGACGGAGAAGAATTAAAAGAGGTTATGCGGTTCCCGAAAGATATAGATTATATCTCGCGATGGCAGGGCTATTTAGATGTAGAGTTTGACGAATACAGCAGATATTTTTTCTACACCAAAGATGACTATCTGACAAATAAGGGCGGCATACTTACATAGAAATTATCATAAAAGAAAGGCACTCGATATGAAACGCTCCCTTTTTGCGTTATTTGCGATACTTCTTTTGCTTTGCTCTTGCGGAAACAGCGGTAAGCTATCCACCGACGCGAAGTTTTACGGTTCGCTTGGCATACATAATAAGGGCGAAAATGTCGAGATTACAAACGGCGGTGCTGTTGTTGCGACGATTGAAGATGCGAAGCTCGCAAGGGCGAAAAGAAGCGTTGACGGGAAAACTGCGGTTATTGCTATAAATAAAAGCGGGCTTGAGGAGTATGAAAGAGGGTTTGACGGGTATTCGCTCTTCTACTTTAGAAATGAGCTTATTCATATCGCAGACGGAGTGCATGACTTTATTTTATCCGATAACGGTGACAGCGTTTCATACACCGCAAACACCGATTATGAAGCCATGTTAAGAAACTTGGCAAACATCTCTGCCGGAGATTTTGATAGCCACGAAACCGTCTTAGCCGATCTTTATGTATGGAATAGCGGCATTTCAACATTTATTGATAAAAACTCATACCTCCCCGGTATGGAATTTTCACCTGACGGAAAAGATTTTTACTACAATCCGAAATTTGACGACGGCGAAAATGTAACATTTGATTGGTATTGTTATAACGGCGGCGAACCTGTACTTGCCGCGAAAGATACGAACATTCGCTGGGTTTCAAATAACCGAGAACTGCTCTATATTTCGACCGGCGAAGGTTATTTCATTCAAAAAGGCTTAGACGGCGAGCGTATCAAACTCCCCGAAGAGATTAACTACTTCGACTTCACATTCAACGCCGATAATTCTCAGCTTCTTTTAACCGCCGATTCAGGGCTTTATATAAGCGCGGACGGAAGCGAACCGAAGCTTGTTTCCGATAGGTTTTCGCATTTTATTGTACCTAATCTGAAATATGTTTGGAAGTCGGATTCAAAACCTGTTATTGATGATTTCAGAGGGCAATATTATCTGTCCGAAACAAGCATCTACAAAATCAACGACGACTTTTCTGTTTCAGAAATTGTCAGAGGTATAAACAACGCTTTTATGTCAGGCGACGGCGAGACAATAACATTCATCGGCGACGACGACACATTAGCAACGCTTCACCTAAATGACGATATGCAGATAACCGAGATTGATAATGATATTGATTTTGAAAATGGACGCCACCATATTATCTTTTCATATGACAGAAAAACTATCTACTATACAGCTGATGATAATACAAAATTGTACGTTTTAAAGAATGGAAAAAGCAAACTGCTTGACTGGGTAATCGGCGATGATGAGATTGATGAACTTTTTATCTACGATAATGATAAGCTATATTACACCAAAGGAGATATTAAGACTCTCTATCGTACCGACGGCGTAACCATCAGAAAAATACACACCTTCCCGGACAATATAGCCGTCGTTACAACGGTTTTCGGTGCACTTGAGGTCCATATTTATGATGATTATTACTACTCATTTGACGGATTAAATTTTACTCATTACGAATAAAAATCACGCCCCCACATCAACATAATCCCCAATCCTCACAAGCTCAAGCTCGGCACTTGTCATATTAAGGCTTGTATCGTTCTGTGTGGCTCCGGACGTTATGAGATAGCTGTCAAGAGTTATATAATCCCCGGCTTTGAGGGGAACAACAATAGAACTCGACGGCGTTGAATACTGATAATCGGGTCCGACCTTGTACGTATCGTTAATAATAGTATTTCCGTTCAAAGTCGGCATAAAGCTTATATATGCATCAACTTCACCCTGTGATTCCGAATTTACAATCGGGTTATCTACATAATACTTGACATAATACAGACCGTCTTCGGGAACCGCTATTCCGTTATTTTCAAGGCTGAAACCTTCGTTATTGACGGTTAGATTCTCCATGGGGATTCTGATAATCTGCGATGTTTTGTAATCCTGAATGTCGCCTTCATTAGTGTTCCCGTATGCTAAAAGCGGCTTGGGCGATGTGCCGGTAGGTCCTGTAGGTCCTGTTTCGCCTGTAGCTCCGGTAGGTCCGGTATCTCCCGGCAATCCATCAGCTCCTGTCGGTCCTGTATCGCCTGTCGCTCCGGTGATTCCGATTCCGTCCGCTCCGGTAGGACCGGGGAGTCCATCTGCTCCGGTTGCTCCTGTCGCTCCTGTAGGTCCTGTTGCTCCCGGTAATCCATCTGCTCCTGTAGGTCCTGTTGGACCTGTTACAGCAATGCCCGAACCGCCCGGTCCGGTTGCTCCGGTTGCTCCGGCTGCTCCTGTCGGTCCTGTAGCCCCTGTTGCTCCCTTGTCACCCTTAATAACACAACAATCACAGCAATTATTACATCTAAAATTATTATAATACATAAAAAACCTCGTTTCGATATAAAGCTTATATTACTTTATATGAAATGAGGTTGTTTTTGTGTTAGCGGGTGATTTCAAGCCTCAAAAAATGTAATCCCGTCTAAGGTGTAATATGAAGGGTCGCCTTCTGTGTGAACATAAAATCCGCCTTCAACAGCAGCAAGCCGCGGTGATATTTTGTCAGCGTTCAGTCGTCATTACTTTTGAGGATAAAAGAAACGGCGGCTTACTTACAAAGCCGTTCCATACGGACAAGACAATGCCGCTTTATGGACGGTTTATATATCTGCAAAAAAGAGAGCCGACAAACTGTGATTGTTCACAAGTTCGTCGGCTCTGCGTCTTTACGTCTGGCTCTTTGATATTATGTTGTTCTGCCCGATAAATCGGAATTTATTACTTTGTTAATCAAATTTGCATTTTCGTTTCAAGGTATTTAATACTGTTACCTGTAAATCCTTTGCGTCAATCAAACTTTCCTGTCTGCACTTCGGACAGTAGAGAGGAAAG
>JAISIC010000002.1 GCA_031262225.1 Ruminococcus sp.
AACGTTACTTAAACGAATATTTCAAGCTGCTATAGCTCAGTCGGCAGAGCGCGTCCTTGGTAAGGACGAGGTCACCGGTTCAAATCCGGTTAGCAGCTTTTTTATTTTGTGAGGTTTACCATGCGGCTTGACAAATATGTAACATACGCCGGTCTGACACGTTCCGAGGCTTCATCAGCCATTCGTTCGGGACGTGTTGCGGTCAATGATACTATAATAAAAAATCCTGCCGAAAAGGTCGAAAGCAATGTCACCCTTGACGGCAACGTCATTGACGGTTCGGAATATATTTATTTACTGTTGAACAAACCTTCCGGTTATGTATGTGAAAATAACCGCCCCGACAGCGTTTTCGGTCTCGTCCCCGAAAAATATTCGCACCGCAAACTATCGGTCTGCGGCAGGCTTGATAAAGACACCGAGGGATTTCTGCTCATAACCGACGACGGCGATTTCGTCCACCGCATTATATCGCCTGCAAAACACCTGCCGAAAACTTATCTTGTCCGTTCCGCAAATCCTCTTTCTGACAGCGATATAACGAAACTTAAAAGCGGAATAGTTATAGCAGACAATGAAAGATGCAAGCCCTGCGAATGTGTCAGAGCAGATAATCCGAATGAATATCTTCTCACCATAACCGAGGGTATGTATCACCAAATCAAGCGTATGCTTAATGCCGTGGGAAACGAAGTTGTTTATTTAAAACGTATTAAAACAGGCGGTTTATCTCTGCCCGAAGGTCTGAAAACGGGTGAAATTTTAAGGCTTTCTGACGGCGATGTTTTAAGGATATTTACCCCTTAGCGGTTTATACTAATCAAGCGGGAATAACATATGTCATATTGCATAAAAATCACCTGTTTGATTTGTAGTATTTTTTGCCTATTTAGTCAACATTAATAATACAATAACAAAAAGTTTAGTTATTTTCCCACTTGTATTTACCCCCGTAAATCTGCTATTATATATATATAAAAGGCTAAACTCTATACCTATTATTGCGTGTGAACGCATATAAAATATATCGGGAGGAATATCTAAAATGGCAAGTCTGTCGCTTAAGAATATTTACAAAAAATATCCCGGAGGCGTTGTTGCGGTTTCCGACTTCAACCTCGAAATCAGGGATAAAGAATTCATCATCCTCGTTGGTCCTTCCGGCTGCGGTAAATCCACTACCCTCCGTATGGTTGCAGGTCTCGAAGAGATCTCCGAAGGCGAACTCTACATCGGCGATCGTCTCGTGAACGACGTTGCCCCTAAGGACAGAGACATCGCGATGGTGTTCCAGAACTACGCTCTCTATCCTCATATGACTGTTTTTGAGAACATGGCTTTCGGTCTCAAACTCCGCAAAGTTCCCAAAGATGAAATCAGCCGTAAGGTTGAAGAAGCTGCTCGTATCCTCGATATCTCTCACCTTCTCGACCGTAAACCGAAGGCTCTCTCCGGCGGTCAGAGACAGCGTGTTGCTCTCGGTCGTGCTATCGTTCGTGAGCCCCAAGTATTCCTCCTCGACGAGCCCCTTTCCAACCTCGACGCAAAACTCCGTGCACAGATGCGTACAGAGATTTCCAAGCTCCACCAGAAACTCGGTACAACATTCGTATACGTAACACATGATCAGACAGAGGCTATGACAATGGGCGACCGTATCGTTGTTATGAAGGACGGCTTCATTCAACAGGTTGACTCCCCGCAAAACCTCTATTCCTATCCTGTAAACCAATTCGTTGCAGGCTTCATGGGTTCACCTCAAATGAACTTCATCGATGCAAAGCTTCTTAAAATCGACGGCAAATACACCGTTGAATTCGGCTCCGAAGATACCAAAACAACCCGCGGCAGGAAGTTCTACATTGAAATTCCCGATGCAAAGATTGACGAGCAAGCTCTTGCTCCTCTGGTTGACCAGGAAGTAATTCTCGGTATCCGCCCCGAAGCTATCCACGACGATGAAATGCATATCTCCGCTGCTTCCACCGGTATCGTTGAGTGTGAAGTTGAAATCACAGAAATGATGGGTGCTGAAACCTATCTCTACCTCACCTGCGAAGGTATCCCCCTCACAGCTCGTGTTGATGCCCGCTCCACAGCGCGCCCTCAGGACGTTATCAAGGTAGTTCTCGATCCTAACAAGATTCACATCTTCGATAAGGAAACAGAAAAAACTGTTATCAACTAAAATTTCCAACAAATAAAGAGGGGCAAAAGCCCCTCTTTTTGTGCACTTATACAAATTGCTATTATTATCTTGACATTCACCCCTAAATTTGATATAATAATTAAGCTGTCAAGTAGATGGACTTACGCCCATCTACACGAACCACTAGCTCAGCTGGCAGAGCATTTGACTTTTAATCAAAGGGTCTGGGGTTCAAATCCCCAGTGGTTCAGTAAAGGGTACGGATTTGTCCGTACCCTTTTGTTTTTAGTTTATTACCTTTATCGAATTATTATAGAGCGGCAGTCCTGCATAGTCAAACGATTTCTTGATCTTCTCGATAACATCAAAATTTACATCCCAGAAGCTTTCTGTCGGCACATAAACCCTTGCGGTGATCTGCTGATAGGTCGGGGACAGTTCTGTCAGCCGTACGAAAATATGGTCTTCTTTGATAATCCTCTCGTCAGCCTCCAAAATCCCGCTGATAATTTTTGTTGCTTCATCGGTGTCGACATCATAAGAAAGCTTCAAATTGAAATCAAGCCTGCGTTTTGTCTGTCCGTTGAAGTCGGTCACAACCGAATCCGCAACCGTCGCATTCGGAATATATGTATCCTTGCCGTCAATTGTCGAAAGCTTGGTATAAACAATACCTATCTCGGCAACCGTCCCTGACGTGCCCCCGATATCCACAAAATCGCCGACCTTGAAAATCTTCCCGTAAAGGATAAGCACCCCTGCTGCGACATTCGAGAGGCTATCCTTCATCGCAAGCCCTATCGCGATTCCCGCCGAGCCGATCACCGCAATAATCGAATTCATCGGGATGCCGAGCATCGAAAGTGCAATCACAAACACGAGAGTGAAAAGCAGCACCTTCGCGACATTATAAAGAAAGGTGTGAAAGGTTCGCTCGATCTTTGTCATGCCTTTGCCGATAAGCTTTAATACAAACTTATTAGCCAGAAATCCGATTATGAAAACTACAACAGCAAAAAAGATTCTTGCAAGCACCGGTAAAATATTATTAAGTATCCATGTAAAATTCATTTTTATTTCATCTCCGTTATTTCTTTAAGAAGAACATCCAAAATTTCCGCTTCGGGGATGGTTTTCACCCTCTCCCCTTTTATGTATAAAGCCGCTTCATGGTTTCCGCCCGCGACCGCGATATCAGCACCCTTCGCTTCGCCCGGACCGTTCACCACACACCCCATCACCGCAACGGTGAGCTCTTTTTTTATGCCTGAAACCCTTTTTTCAAGCTCGCGGGCGATAGATATAACATCAATCCGCGTCCTCCCGCAGGTGGGGCAGGCAACAACCTTCACCCCGGGCGAAAGGTTCAAAGCTTTAAGGATATCACGCCCTGCTTTGACCTCCGATATCGGCGTGTCGGAGAGCGAAACCCTTATCGTCGCACCGATTCCGTCAAGGAGCAGTGAACCTATCCCTGCCGCCGATTTAATTAAGCCTGTCTCCCTCGTTCCCGCCTCTGTCACGCCGAGATGGAGCGGAAATTCGGTCTTTTCCGCCAAAAGCCTGTTAGCTTTAATCATCGTCTTAACATTTGATGATTTCACCGAGATGACTATATCGTGAAAGTCGTTTCGGGTGAGAGCTTCAATATTTTCCATTGCCGCATCGACCAGAGCTTCCGCTGTTGCAGAGCCGTGTTTGGCTAAGATATCTTTTGGAACAGAACCGCTGTTCACACCGATTCTTATCGGGATATTCGCCGACTTGCAAGCATCGGCGACAAGCTTGATTTTGCTTTCATCGCCGATATTCCCGGGGTTAATGCGAATCTTATCTGCACCTATTTTTGCACAGGCAACCGCGATATCCGCATTAAAATGAATATCCGCGACAATCGGGACGGCAACAGACTTTTTAAGGGCTTCGATAAGCCTGACATCCTCCATGCTCGGGACGGAAACTCGAATTATTTCAGCACCGGCGGCTTCGACCTCCAAAGCTTGTCTGACATTGCCTTCCACATCGGAGGCTAAGACGTTCAGCATAGTTTGAACGTAGATTTTTCTGCCGTCAAAGGGCAGATTCCCAACCTTAATCATAGAAAAATATTCCTGACATCTTTTACGGTGATTACAACCATGAAAACCATGAGGAGTGCGAATCCCACGAAGTGGAACACCCCTTCGACTTCGGGCTTGACGGGCTTGCGGGTTAATAGCTCGATTATGAGGAAGACAAGCCGCCCGCCGTCAAGAGCCGGGAGCGGCAACAGGTTAAACAGCCCGACATTGATGGTGATGAGTGCGGCAATTTGGAGTAAAAATTTCGGGTCAATTCCAAATTCTTGGGTCGCTCCGCTTATTGTGGTGACAATCCCGACAGGTCCCGAAAGGTCGTTGAGCCCGTATTTCCCTTGAACAAGATCGATAAGCGAAAGTATAACCGCCCTGCTCATGTAGACAAACTCGCCGCCCGTTGCAGGAGCGAAATTGGTGAAAGAAATTTTCTCCCCCACGACTTTAAAGCCATATTCAAGGGTGCGTTGCCCCGTTTCAGGATTGGTGATAATCGGGAACTGCACATGGGGGAGGGTTATCTTTTTGCCGTCACGGCGAATCTTCATCGAAACGATGCCGTCTTCGTCGGTTCTGAGGATATAGCTGATATCCTTGCTTGAATACATATGCCGCCCGTCGATGGAGAGGATTTTGTCGCCTTCTTGTATGCCGGTCGCAATCGCCGCCGGGGTATCTTCGATATATGCGATTTCGGTCGTGCCTGCTTTGCCGAGAACAAGAATGAACACAAAGCAGAGTATGAGCCCCAAAAGCAGGTTCATTATCGCACCGGCGGATATGGTTATAATCCGCATCCAGACAGCCTTGTTGCGAAAATGTGCAGGGTCGCCGTCGGCATCCTTATCCTCTGACATATCGCAAAAACCGCCGATAGGGAAAGCACGAACGGCAAAGAGGGTGTTTTTGCCCTGCTTTTTGAAGATAGCAGGACCCATCCCGATTGCAAATTCGCGGACGGTAATGCCGCAAAGGCGTGCAGATAAAAAATGCCCGAACTCGTGGATTGTGATAATAACGCAGAAAATTATTATCGCGATGATTATTGAAATTACTGTAGTCAAATCCCGCTCCTTGATTGTTTTACACTATTATATGTTGCTTTTTCGTGTTTTACGCTTCACAAATTCTGTACCTGCCCAGTCGGCGATCATTATATCGGAGGTATTCTCAGCATTCATCTCGGGGAAGGTTTCGACAGCTTCACAAATAAGCTCGCCGATACGTGTAAAGGATATTTTGCCGTCAAGAAATAATGCTCCCGCGGCATCGTTGACGGCATTTGCAATCGCTGTATATCCCCCGCCCTTCTTCATTGCCGACATGAAGCCGGAAAGTGCTGTAAATGTGTCATAGTCAGGCTTTGCAAAGGTCATCGAGCCAATTTCGGAAAGGGAAAGTTTTTTTGATGGTATCGCCGCTCTGTTCGGGTAGGCAAGAGCAAAGCCGATCGGCACATGCATATCGGGTGCACCGATTTGGGCTATTATAGCACCGTCGATAAATTCAACCGCCGAATGCAAAAGGCTTTCGCGGTGTATGACCACTTCAATCTGTTCGGGAGATACACCGAAAAGGCGTACCGCTTCGATAAACTCAAGCCCCTTGTTTGCTAAGGTCGCCGAATCGAGAGTAACCTTTTTCCCCATGTCCCAGTTGGGGTTATAAATGTCATCAGGGGTGATTCCCGAAAGGTCGGTACGTCCGAAGAAAGCCCCTCCCGAACAGGTCAGGAGTATTTTTTTAATCTCGTTTTTATCGTGACAACCCTGTAAGCTTTGAAATATCGCCGAATGTTCCGAGTCAACGGGCAGAACCCGCACACCGTTGTTGCGTGCAAGCTTCATGATATATTCCCCGCCCGCGACAAGCGTTTCCTTGTTGGCAAGGGCAACATCATTTCCTGCTTTTATCGCCGCTTCGGTGGGAAGCAGTCCCGAAATCCCGACAAGGGCGTTCACGACACGATCGACCTTAACAGCCGAAGCCTCGACTATCGAAGCCTCGCCTGCCGCAACCTTGATATTCGTGTCGGCTAAGGCTATTTTCAGGTCGTTATAGCGGCTTTCATCCGCGATAACAGCAACTCTGGGACGGAATTTTCGTGCCTGCAATTCCAAAAGCTTGATATTGCGAAATGCTGTCAGAGCGGTAATCTTCGCCCCGATCGCCTCCGCAACTTCAAGCGTTTGCGTACCTATTGAACCGGTTGAACCTAAAACAGTAATATTCATGGACTTTTAGTCCTTTTAGTCCTTTTAGCTATAACGCTTGTCGAAAACGCGTTTGGTCTTCTTTTCGGAACGCGGCAGAGTTGATTCGGGAACACATTCGCACTCAATGGTGATACCGATTTTTTGTTTGAAAACGGAGATAATCTTCTTCGCAAGCCCTGCATAGCCCGACTCGGACTCGACAATAAGGGTCAAAACGTCCTTGCCGTCAACATGGGCGATATGAATCTGATACTCGGAAGTCGCACCGGGGATGGTTTTGAGCACATCTTCAATCTGCCCGGGATAGATATTAACGCCCTTGACCTTAATCATATCGTCAGTACGTCCCAAAATCCGCTCTATCATCGGATATTCACGCCCGCAGGAACAGGGCGTGGGTATCTTTCTTGTCAGGTCGTGGGTGCGATAACGAATGAGCGGTGCACCCTCTTTTTGAAGTGTGGTGATAACAAGCTCGCCCTGTTCGCCGTCGGGGAGAACCTCGCCTGTAGCAGGGTCGATAATCTCAAAATAAAGGAAATCATCACGATAATGAATGCCTTCGTGCTTTTCACAGTCGATGCCGATGCCGGGACCGTAAATCTCGGTGAGACCATAGATATCAAAAAGCTCTATACCGAGTTCACCGGAGATGTGATCACGCATAAGGTCGCCCCAACGCTCCGAGCCTATAATTCCGCGTTTGAGGTTGATTTTATCAAGCATACCCCTTGACTTTACCTGCTCCGAGAGCAGCAGCGCATAGCTTGAGGTCGAGCATATGACGGTGGTTTGAAGGTCTTCCATGAGCTGTAATTGTTTTTCAGTGTTGCCCGGTCCCACAGGCACAGCCATTGCTCCGAGAGTTTCACAACCCTTTTGAAATCCTGCTCCTGCCGTCCAGAGCCCATATCCTACAGTGATTTGAACGCGGTCAAGATTTGTCACCCCCGCCGTTTCATAGCACCAAGCGAACATCTCCGCCCAGTCGTCAACGTCCTTTTTGGTGTAGGGGATGATGACCGGCTTGCCTGTAGTGCCGGAGCTTGAATGTATGCGAACGATCTTATCGTCGGACACCGCCTGTATTCCCAAGGGATATGCCTCACGAAGCTCGTGCTTATCCGAAAAGGGAAGCTTTTTGAAATCTTCAATCGAATTTATATCTGTATTGCTTTTTGAAAAATGGTTGCGGTAAAAGGGGCTGCAATTTGCTGCAAAAGATACCGCTTTTTTAAGGTCTTCAAAATATTTCATGCTTTTTTTACTCCTGACAAGCTTTCATTCCCGCTTCAAATGCTTTGATATTTATATCATAAAATTTCGGCTTTATAAGCCTTTTCATCGCCTCTTTGACGGCGTTTTCGGATATGTTTATCAGTCCGTTTCCGACTGCCGCACCCAGTAAAAAGGTATTTGCACATTTGCCTTGCAAAAATTCATTATCGGCAGGATTTAGAAAAACGGCTTCCGAGTGTTCATTTATACACCGCTCCATAGCCTCCGAATTATAGTCCATAACGCCGAGGGAAACTGCAACAGGCTTAATTTCGGTCATGCTGACTATCGCCTTGCCGCCCTTTTTCAAGAAAGGTATGCTCCTTGCCGCCTCGCATTTTTCAAAAGCTATTAAAAGGTCTGCTTCGCCGAGCGGAATATAGGGGGAATCGCAGCCCTCAGTCCGAACATGGCTCACCACCGAGCCGCCGCGCTGGCTCATACCTATAGTCTCGCCCGTCCTTGCGACATTTGAGCCATCAATTACGGCACTTTCGGCTAAGATTTTTGATGCTAAGACGGTCCCCTGACCGCCCACACCGCAGATTAATATATTCATTATACTGCACCCCCGGCCTTGTGGATTTTCCCGGGCTTGCAGACGGTTTCGCATATTCCGCAGCCGTAACAGCTTTGCGTGTCTATCACAGCGTTGCCACCGGAATCCGAATTTAGGGATATTGCAGGGCATCCGATTTCGTTTATGCAACGCCTGCAACCGATACAGTCGATAACCTCGTATACACAGGGTTTTGGAGCAACAGCGATACAGGGTGCTTTGAAGACTATACAGCTAACTCCGTCATAGTCTAAAGCTTCAATAGCGGTTGCTGTTGCCGCCTCAAGGTCGAAGGGGTTACATTCCTTGACATATCCCACGCCGAGAGCGGTTAAAACTCCGGCGATTTCGATCTTCACAGTGTCTTCTTTGAGGATAGTTTTCCCTGTCCCGGGGTGGGGCTGTCCGCCTGTCATTGCGGTTGTCCTGTTATCAAGTATACAGACAGTAATATTATGTCTGTTATATACAGCATTAGCAACTCCCGTCATTCCCGAAGCGAAGAAGGTCGAATCGCCGATGAAGGCAATGGCGTCTGTGTCGGGATTTGCCGAAGAAATCCCCTGTGCGACAGTCACGCCGCCGCCCATGCAAAGGCAGGTGTCGGTGGTTTCAAGCGGCTTTGCGTTACCGAGGGTGTAACACCCTATATCGCCGCAATAAACCGCCTTTTTACCGCGATTTTTCACAGCGGATTTCACGGCATAAAAGCTTGCCCTGTGGGGGCAGCCCGCACATAAAACGGGTGCACGTCCGGGAAGTGTCACATCGCAGACACAGGCAGTTTCAGCTCTTTCACCTAAACCCAAAAAGCCGCAGATGATATTTTTAATATTTTCATAACGAAGCTCGCCCGCCGTAGGGACGGTTTCGGTGTATTTTCCCTTGATTTTATCGCCGGGGATTATACGCTGCAACTGCTCTTCTATAAACGGTTCAAGCTCTTCAAGCACCAAAATTTCATCAACATTTTCCGCAAAATCCAACGCCTTTGCAGTTGGGAACGGATAGGGTCGTCCGACAATAAGGCGTTTTATCTTCAAATCAAGATCACGAAGAACGTCGCTCACAATCGCGGTGGTAACGCCGCCTGTGACTATACCTATTTTCGATTCCGGGGCAGCACAGGCACGATTATATTCACAGTCGTCCTGCTCCATCGTGTTATAAATTTTGAAATTTTCGATATGCCGTCTGTATGACAACGGCGGGAAGATAACCCATTTTGGGTTTTTGACAAAGCCATCGGGATTATATTCATAAACCTCGTCCGAAACTTCAACCGTCGCCGAAGCATGGCAGACTTTAGTTGTGGGGCGGAGGATGACAGGGCGTCCGATCTTTTCGGATAGTGTAAACGCGTACTTTGTCATCTCATATGCCTCTTCGGGGGAGGACGGGTCTAAAACAGGAATATGAGCGTACGCCGCGAAAGCTCGCGTGTCCTGCTCGGTCTGGGAGGAGATCGGTCCGGGGTCATCGGCAACGACGATAACCATGCCGCCCTTCACGCCGATGTATGCGAGACACATGACAGGGTCGGATGCGACATTTAAGCCCACCTGCTTCATGGTGACAAGCACCCTCTGCCCCGAATACGCCGCACCTGCTGCCGCTTCTGCCGCCGCCTTTTCGTTGATCGACCATTCCATATGGATATTTTTAGCATATTCGGTTTTTGAAAGTGTCTCCATAATTTCTGTCGAGGGCGTTCCGGGATATCCCGCCGCAAAGCGGACCCCTGCCGCCTTTGCACCCATGGCAATAGCCGCATTGCCCAGAAGGTTCATCTTCATAGTCTTTTTCCATTTCGCTTACATAATTTATCACTTTAATATTATCATAAAATCGAATAAAAGTCAATATTATCATAATAAATTGTTGACTTTTAAATAAAAATATTGTAAAATTATAAGAGAGGCTTCATTAAAAGAGGTAGATATGCAAAATATTAATCGTTTCAGTAAAACAAAAGAGGCAAAGCAGATGTGGGCGGTGTTTATTGCCAACATATGTTTGATAGTTATTTTCGCTGTTATTTCGGGTATTCACGGAATGTATCTTGGGATGAACGGCATCGGCATCAGAGAGGATTATAATTTTCTTATCGATATTTTGCTCCTGCTTGCGGCAAGCCTTTTCAACTCGCTCGTCGCGGTTCTGATTTCTGTACCTGTTTCCGGAATCGGCAAACATATTTCCTTTATGCAGTTATGGCTTTTTGCTTACATAAACGACGGCGTTACAAAAAAGGTCAGACCGAACCCCGATCTGCTCGGGTTCTTAGCAAGTCCTGTAACCGTTTTGAATTTTGATACCCACGACGAAGAAAGTTTCAGATATGCAAACAACCTTGCCGCGAAATTCAAGCTCATAAACCTTTTGGCATACGACGGTCTGGGGATAGTTTTCTTCCTTGTTTCCCTCATTATCGGTCAGCATCTTTTCATCGGAACGCTTTTCTATTTTCTTTCTCTGACAGCCCTCGGGCTTGCCGTTTTCGGAAGCTTTCCGATCAGAAAGAAGACTGTGAACCTTGCCGGTGCATATATCCGCTATAAAAATGATGTCATGTACGGTGTCTCCTCCATTTCCGACAGCCTTGTTTATGTCACAAGGTTCAATTTCGACCCCGCACCGGTGAAAGACTACGCAAACTATAAGATATGCTCGCTCCTTTCCGACCCGACAACAAACCCCGATGAATCTATGTCAATGCTCTTTGCTGTCAGCGTTTTTGAGGACTACACCAAAAACGAACGCACAGACTATCCGCGAATTATCAAAGATTACATGGAATATTATATCGCAAATATGGATAGGCTCTTCACCGTTAATGCAACGAACGAGGGACGCCTCTGCTTTTGTGAACTCCTTTCCTACCTTGCCGTAAACGGCAGACGTGAACAGGCAATCGATGAATATAACAAACGCATTGCATATCTTTTGCCGCTGGGGAAGATGGCACAGTCTTCAAACGGATTTCTGCGGTATATTCTTTTTAATGAGGACTACGCCGCCTGGCTTTATGACCGAAAAAATATGCAGCCGACAACCCTTCCGTTTTTACATAAATGGTTTGAAATGCCCTATATCTTAGATGCAACCGGAACCGCCGCAATCCATAAACTTGTTTGGGAGAAGTCACCCGATGCTTGATTTTTCCGTATCGCAGAGCGATATGATGTGGTACAGACTTTCATTAATGTTTGAACCCGGGAATAATCGCCTTTTTGAAACATTTCGTGCTAATCATGACAACATTTCGCAAACCTATACCTACATAACCGAAAACACCGAGTTTGCCGACAGCCTGCCCGAAGCCGAAAAGAAGATTTTCACCTCCGTCACCGACGAGATGTGTGAAGGGATAATCGCGGAGTGTGCCGCCCTCGGCATTTCGATTATAACCTATGGTAGCAGGTTTTATCCGAACTCACTCCGCACTATATATAATCCCCCTGCGGTGCTTTACTGCAAAGGCGATGTCAGCCTTTTGTCCGCTGCACAGGTGCTTCCGTCTCTCGGCGTTGTCGGTGCTCGCGACTCTTCCGAATACAGCACAAAAACGGCAGAAAAGCTCATACGTGAGCTTTTCAAGGTAAATAAATATCTTATTATCAGCGGCTTTGCGGTGGGAACAGATATAGCTTCACACCTTGCCGCCATTCGTGCGGGCGGGAAAACGATTGCTGTTAAGGGCTGCGGGCTTGACTATAACTACCCTGAGCCGAACTTGAAATACACAGACGAGATTGAAAAGAACGGGCTTTTTATCAGTGAATATCCCCCCGGAAAGCCACCCAAAGCGATGAATTTTCCTATCAGAAATCGGATTATCGCGGCACTTTCTGATGCGGTTTTGGTCACCGAGGGCGGCGTGAAGAGCGGTGCCCTCTCAACGGCAAATCTTGCAGCTGATTTTGGCAAGGACGTTTTCGTCATACCTCCCCGCGACATCTTCGATAAAGATTACAGCGGCAATATCGCACTTTTACAAGATGGTGCAATCCCTGTCTACAGTCCGTCCGATATTCTCATTCATTCCCCGATTTTCATCTCAACGGTCATGACCGAGCTTTCAAAACGCTCCAAAGAGGATATCGAGGCTTCATTTGAAGCTTCGGAAGAGGTAGTCATCACCAATGAAAAAGCCGCCGGAGAATGGCCCGGCGACTCATATTTCAATTCTGATATTTCAATTTTGGATGAAGCTTCACGCGAAGTTTATGGTCTTATAAAAGCTTCGCCTGATGAACACAACGCCGACAGCCTTGCCGATAATTTTTCCGGCGATCCGGACATGATCCTTGATATCGTCACGGAACTCGAACTGAAAAGGTTTATATATCGCTCTCCGGAGGGGTACTATCTTTAGTATCTTTTTCTTTGATTTCCTTTGCTGCCTTCGCTTCCTTTTCAAGCTTTTCCGCTTCAATCGCAGCTTCCTTTTCGTCAACGGTGTAGTTCACCTTTGCAAGGTCATCGGAGAACGAAACAGAATCGGCGTCAAATCCTTCAAGGGTGCCGTTCATGAGCTGCTCAAACTCGGGACCGTCGATCTTCTCGTTCACCATGAGGTATTTTACAAGAAGGTCCATCTCATCCTTGTGTGTGGTGAGGATATTCTTAGCCGCTTCAAAAGCTCTGTCGATAATGCTTCGGATTTCGGAATCGATCTCTGCGGCAGTCTCATCAGAGTATTTTTTTGTGTGCCCGTAATCACGCCCGATGAAGATTTCGTCATCATCGCCGCCATAGACGATGTTGCCTAAGTTTTCAGAGAAGCCATACCTCGTAACCATCGCCGTGGCATATTTTGTCGCATAGACAAGGTCGCTTGAAGCACCTGTGGTAATGTCATCAAAAACAATCGTTTCAGCCGCACGTCCGCCCAAGATGCTGACAATCTCTTCAAACATATTGGTCTTTGTCGCGAAGGAATCGTCGGTCATGCGGTGATAGGTGAAGCCGCCCGCCTGACCGCGGGGGATTATCGTCACATGATGAACCTTTTCAAGTGTCCCCAAGTTAAATCTCGCAATAGCGTGACCTGCCTCGTGGAATGCCGTGATTTTCAGGTCTCGCTTTGTGACAACCTTAGATTTCTTTTCGGGACCGAGCGATACCTTAAAGGTCGCTTCAACGATATCCGCTTCGGTAATAGCCTTGCGGTCAGCTCGAGCCGCTAAGAGCGCCGCTTCGTTTAAGAGGTTTTCAAGGTCCGCACCGGTGAAGCCCGGAGTGGTTTTCGCGATAACGCGAAGTTCAACATCGGGACCTAATTTCTTGTTTTTAGCGTGAACTTTGAGGATCGCTTCACGCCCTTTGACATCGGGATAGTTGACGGTTATTGATCTGTCAAAACGCCCGGGACGAAGGAGCGCGGGGTCTAAGATATCTTTTCTGTTTGTCGCGGCAATGACAATAACGCCCTCGTTGCCCTCAAAGCCGTCCATCTCGACGAGCAGCTGGTTTAATGTCTGTTCGCGTTCGTCATGTCCGCCGCCGAGCCCTGCACCGCGGTGTCTGCCGACAGCATCAATTTCATCTATAAAGACAATCGCGGGAGCGTTTTTCTTCGCCGTTTCAAAGAGGTCACGAACTCGGGATGCACCGACACCGACATACATTTCAACGAAGTCGGAACCGGAAATCGAGAAGAACGGAACGCCTGCCTCGCCTGCAACAGCCTTTGCAAGCAGGGTTTTACCCGTACCCGGAGGACCCATCAGCAGTACGCCTTTGGGGATTCGAGCACCGATTTCACGATATTTCTTGGGGTTTCTAAGGAAGTCAACAACCTCGACAAGCTCGGTTTTTTCTTCATCTGCACCGGCAACGTCGTCGAAGGTATATTTTTTATTTACGGTGTTTTTGACGTTAGCCTTGCCGAAGTTTGCGATTCGACCGCCGCCGCCCGTCTGGCGAAGGGTGAAGATAAAGAGCCCGACCATAAGCCCGATGATGATAAGGGAGGGTATTACGGTTATAAGCCAAGATGTGTCCTGTATTTTATAGTAGTCAAGCTTGAGCGGTGCGTCGGGGTGAAGCTCGTTATAACGCTCTCTGTAGTTATCTTCGTTATATTGGGTCTCTTCAAGGAAGATAGTCAGATTCGGAATCTCATAGTCTATAGACTTGTCACCGTCGGGGGCGTGAACCTTAAGCTTCATCTTTGATGTGCCAAGGTCAACGGTCATGTCATAGACCTGATAGTTATCAAAGTACCCCATTATCTCGGAATATTCGGGCTGTTTTTCCACGTTTGCAGACTGTTGCAGCAGTCCGAAAGCAAGGGCAATCAGCGCGATTATTATGAAAAAGTAGAGCAGTACTCCTCTGTTTCTTTTGTTCATCGATTTCTCCTAAATTTTGCTATAATTAATTAATTCATATAACTGCGGCGATATATGGGAGGTTTCGCCAATATCCATCCATATCAAGCCCATATCCTACGATAAATTCATTACCGACCTCAAAAAGGCATTCGTCAGGACTATATTCGATTTCACGTCCCGAAGGTTTATCTATAAGTGCGATAACGTAAAGCGATATTGGATTCTTTTTTGCTATAAGTTTTGTTACTTCTTTAAGGGTATACCCTGTGTCAACAATATCTTCGACAATCACAACATTAAATTTGCCAAAATCTATATCTTCATCAAAATCTACAGTAAGCTCTGAACGTTCTTTTCCGCTTCTGTAGCTTTTTGTTTTGATGAAGGTTATTTCGCACTGCATCTGTGTTGCTCTTACAAGGTCAGCTAAAAATATAAAAGAACCTTTTAAGAGACCGACAAAAAGGAGCGGTTTTCCGTCATATTTTTCTTTAAGCCTTTTACCGCAATCAGTAACTCTTTTTTTAATTTCCTCTTCGGAGATCAGAGTTTTTGTTTTGACGTTAAGCATTTTTTACCTCTATCTCCAAAAATTCTTCAGTATCGTCTGAAACGGCAACCCTTGCCGCCGGTCCGAAGTTTTCAACCCATATTATCCCCTTGCTGTCGCAGAGAACTAAGTTCCCGCTACGTCGTTCGGGAGATAAATCTTCATTATAGAGCGTTTTAAGCTTGCTATGGAAAGTATTGCCGTTTTTAATAAATTTATCGCCGTTTTTCCGATGGCGTAAAATTTTCTCGCCTTCTATTTTAGCACAATCTATATAATTGTTTGTTAATAAACTATGAATTATAACCCCGTCATGAGAATTTTTATTAAAACGTCTCTTTAATTTAATATGTTTATCACCGTAAATAACATTTTCGTCATAATTAATGTATATTTCGGGGTTATCGTTATATTTTTCCTTCGTTTCGATGATATTCAAATATTTTCCGTCAAAGCTGACAAAACTATCTTTTGTGAACTGTACCTTTGCTTTTCCCGTGCTTTTGATGCCGTTTTCAAGGAGGGATATTTTAGCATAGTCCGGCTCTATATTATTTTTGCGAAGAAAGATTAGAATTGCTTCGCGGAGTATTACAGACGGGGCGTTTTCAAGGTCGGTTATCTTTTCGGCTTCACTTTTAACGAAGCTGTCAAGGGATGCTATAATCTCGCTCGTTTTGAATACGGAATCGGAGAGCGACGGATTTATACTCACAAGCAGCGGCATGATTTCATTCCGGATGAAGTTACGGGTGTAGGAATTGTCGAAGTTTGACGAATCGACAATAAAATCCTGTTCGTTTTCATTAAGAAATTCGATTATCTCGGAGCGTTTGACCGAAAGGAAGGGACGATAGATATTTTTTCGCACGGCGGGAATGCCGCAAAGCCCTGTCAGCCCCGTTCCGCGTGTGAGGTTAATAATCATCGTTTCGGCATTGTCATCGGCATTATGGGCGGTGAAAATCGGCTTCACACCATGGGTTATGTTTTCAAACGCTTTGTAACGCAAAATCCGTGCCGACTCTTCGATGGACTTTCCGGTAATCTTGCTGTGTTCTTTCACATCAACACTGATAACATGAAGATTCACACTTAGCTTTTCGCACAAGGCTTTACAGAAGTTTTCGTCTCGAAGCGACTCTGCACCGCGAAGGTTGTGGTTAATGTGAATGGCTTCTGCGTCGGGAGCAAACTTTTTTAAAAACAAAAGCAGAGCTGTGCTGTCAGCACCGCCCGAAAGTGCACAATAACAAGTTTTTATCTCCGATAAATTCAAATTGCAGCGGGATGCCAAAAAACCCGATACCTTTTCACAGAAACCATCAGCCATAATTTACTCCGTACCGGGTCTGCGTTCCAGCCCCAAAAACAACGTATATTCTTTATTAAACGCCAGATTGACCATGCCTGTGCCGCCGTGTCTGTTTTTAGCGACGATAACTTCGGTGAGATTCGGGTTGTCTGCCTGTTTGTTATATTCGCTCTCGCGGTAGATAAACATAACGATATCCGCATCCTGCTCGATTGAGCCCGATTCACGAAGGTCGGAAAGCATGGGGCGCTTGTCCTGTCGGGATTCAACATTTCTTGACAGCTGTGACAGTGCCATAACGGGGATATCAAGCTCTTTTGCCATTATCTTGAGCTGTCTTGTGATCTCGGAAATTTCATTAACCCTGTTATCATGCCGTCTGCCTGAGCTGATGAGTTGGAGGTAGTCGATGATAACAAGCCCGGGTTCTTTTATCCTTCTTATCTTCGCTTTCATCTGCGGAACGGTAATTCCTGCCGTGTCGTCAAAGTACATATTAAGCCCTGTGAGACTGTTCACGCCGTCGGCAAGATTTGTAAATTCCGCACCGTCAAGCTCGCCGCTTGAAAGCTTTTGAGAATTGACATGGCTTTCTGCCGCAAGCATACGCAGTGCAAGCTGTTCATTCGCCATTTCAAGCGAGAAGAAGCAGACTGATTTTTCAGGGTTTCGTCTCGCAAAATTCACTGCCATATTAAGCGCAAGTGTCGATTTTCCGAAGCCCGGGCGTGCCGCCAAAATCAGCAGATCGGAACGCGAAAGCCCGATAATAACCCTGTCAAGGTCACCGAAGCCTGTCGAGCCTGCACGATATTTATCACGTTCACTCCCAACCTTGCGGCTGATGGAATTATAAGCATCGACAAGCACATCACTGATGCTTTTGAGCCCCGAAACATCACGACCGTTTCGGATATCATAGATGAGCTTTTCGGCGGCATCGATAACATCATCGGCGTTGTCGGAACCTGCAAAAGCCGCTTCGGATATCGTCCTTGAAGCGGTGATAAGCTGTCTGAAATAATATTTTTCTCGGACAATTTTACAGTAGCTATCAATTGAAGTCCCCTTTGTAACCATCTCGCGGATACGAAGGAGATATTCACGCCCGGCAGCATCTGTTTCAAAAACCTTTGCCGCGACTGCTTCATTCAAAACGGTTACAACATCGGTGTCGGTTCCCACAGTGAACTGGCGAAGGCAGATTTCATAAAGCTCTCTATGTCTGCTGACATAAAAGTAATCCGCGTTAAGGAGGGTTAACACACGCGAAAGGGTGTCTCTGTCGGATAAAATTCCGCCGAGCACAGCCTGTTCAGCCTCAACGCTGTGGGGCATATCCATAAAGGCAAGGTTATCTGTTTCCATAACTCTTTAATTCCAATTTTAATCGGCTGCATCTACAACCGCAACGGTAATCTTCACGGAAATTCCTTGAAAGAATTTAACCTCTGCGGGGTATTCGCCGAACGTTTTAATATCGGAAGCGATTGTTATCTTCTTTTTGTCGGGCTTATATCCGAACTGTTCCTCAATAGCGTCCGCAACGCCTGCGGCAGTAACAGCTCCGAAAAGTTTTCCGCCTGCACCCGCTTTGCTTTTTATCACTATCTTTGCATCTTTGAGCTTCCCGACAATCTCTCTTGCTTCGTCCTTTTGAAGTTCAAGTTTGTGGTCGTCGGAAGCTTTTTTATTTTCAAGCTCTGTTATAGCCTTTGGTGTAGCCTCAACCGCTAACTTCTTTGCAAGCAGAAAATTTCTTGCATATCCGTCCGAAACGTCTTTAAGCTCGCCCTTCTTTGCCGTACCCTTTACGTCCGCTAAAAATATAACCTTCATTTTTTTGTTCCTTTTCTTTTTATGTGCTGCTTGAAATATAATCATCAACCGCTTTGAGGAGTTTCTTCTTCGCCTCTGCGAGTGAAACATCGGAAAGCTGGGCTGCCGCCATGGTATGGTGACCACCGCCGCCGAGCTTTTCCATGATAATCTGAACGTTTATTGCACCCATTGACCTTGCCGAAATACTGCACCCGGCGGCAGTTTTGAAGATAACGAAACTTGCATCGGAACCGCTTATTCCGAGCATCTCGTCCGCCGCCTGGGAAGATGTCACCCTTGCATTTGTGCCGGTTTTCTCGTCTGTGGCGATCGCACAGCGTTTGTAAATCTCGGCAGAGGCGACAAGGCTTGACCGTTTCTTGATCTCTTCGATATCATCGGCGAAAAGTTTTTTAACCGCAACGGTATCTGCACCGAGTTTCCGAAGGAAAGCCGCCGCTTCAAAGGTTCGCGCACCCGTTTTCATAATGAAATTTTTGGTGTCAAGCATAATCCCCGCCAAGAGTGCGTCGGCGTAGTAGCTTGAGAGCTTTTTGGAGTCATTGATATATTCGATTATCTCGGTGACAATCTCCGAAGCAGACGAAGCATAGCTTTCAATGTGAAGGAGCAGTGCATTATCGACATAGTGGGTTGTCTGGCGATGGTGGTCGATAACGATAATCTTCTTTGCGAGAGCATAAGTTTCGGTGCTCTCTAAAATATCCTTGTTGTTGGTGTCAACGATAATTAAAAGCGAAGCATCGGTTATAAGGCTCTCTGCCGTTTCGGGGGATATGAAAAGTTCTTCCGCTTCGGGGATATTATCGGTAAGTCTGTCGATAATCGGTTTTGCAAGGCTTGTGTCATAGTCGCAGCATATCTTAATCTCCGATTCGGGCAGCGTTATCCGGAGAGCTCCCGCAAGTCCTGCCGCCGCACCGATACAGTCCATGTCGGAGTATTTATGCCCCATGATGATAATGGTATCGGAGGTTCCGGCGATAGACAGAAGCGAATTTGCAACCATTCGGGTTCTGACCTTGTTGTTCTTTTCGGTTCCGCCCGAAAGCCCGCCGAAAAATTCGTAGTCGGGACCGCTTTTAATGACCGCTTGATCGCCGCCGCGTCCCTGTGCCATTTCAAGTGCCTGTCTGGCATCGGTTTCCGACTCGATTATGGTGCTGCCGTTTTTGCCCACGCCTACCGAAATGCTTGCGTAATATTTTTCGTTTGAAAAGATGCTCCGAACGCCGTCAAGCAGGCTGAATTTGTCCGATTTCATGTCGGAAAGGTCCTTGTCGGAGACGATTGCAAAATATCGGTCGGGATTGGTTTTACGCATTATCGCCTTGTACCGCTCGAAATACTCCTCCAAAACCTTGTCGATTTTTATTAAGAGATTCTGCTTTTCTGATTCCTTTTCATACCCCAAAAGCTCTTCGGAGTTGTCAATATTTATAAGCATGATGTTGGTGCGAAGGGCAGCATTCTCTGTTTGAAGCCTTGCCGTTTCGGTGATATCCTCAAAATAAAGCATGGTGAGATTTGAGGTTAAAACACCGTTGGCATCTGTTTTTGCGGTTGTTACGGCATAAATTTTAAGCGACGCCGTGTTATATTCAATCACCGCTTCGGGGGATAGCCTTGACTTCTCAAGGTCAACGTCAAAATATTTGCTGACAGGAAAGCCGAAAACTTCGTCTGATAAAATCTTCTTGGTGAAGGCTATGTTATACCAGATTATAATCCCGTCGGCATCGGCGACAACAGCAGGAGCCGGGAAGCGATAGAGCGAATCGCGTTCAAGGAGCCCCCATTTCACGTCGGCATCGGCAACGAATCTGTGAAAATCTTTCCATATGAAAAGATAGACCGTCAAGAAGGCAAGTGAAATGATTGACGTGATAATAAGGAGTATCCAGAACAGATTGTCGTTGACGGGTTTCACCGCAAACGCCGAAACTATCGACGCTGCAACTAAAAACAGCGAAGTAACCCCGAAGATTATGCGTTTTTTTGCGTTGATGGAAAATCACCTGCTTTAACGTTTGTTAATTTCCATTTCTATATTTCCATTATAATAGGAAGGATCATAGGGCGGCGTTTTGTTCGCATATAGATATAGTCACCCAGATCGTCCTTCATCTGCATTTTAAATGTGTTCCAGTCATAAACCCCGCCGCGAAGGCATTTTTCAAGCGATTCGTTTAAGATCTTCTTTGCCGCACTCATCAATTCTTCCGATTCGCGGACATACACAAAGCCGCGTGAAACAATGTCGGGTCCGGCAATGACGGTCATGGTGTCGGTCTCGATGGTCACGACCGCGATAATAAGCCCGTCTTGGGAAAGGTGGCGGCGATCGCGAAGCACGATTGAGCCCACATCGCCCACGCCCAGACCGTCCACAAACACACGTCCGCTCTGAACCTCGCTTGAAATGTTTTTATCAACGCCGTCAATTTCAATAACGTCGCCGTTTTTTCCGATTATGATATCATCGGAGCTCATACCCAGTTCCATTGCAAGCTTTGCATGGTGACGAAGGTGCTTATATTCGCCGTGCACAGGCATGAAGAAACGAGGCTTGGTGAGGGAAAGCATGAGTTTTAAGTCTTCTTGGCAGGCGTGCCCCGACACATGAACCTCATACATAGATTGGTATATAACATCCGCACCGCGTTTCATCAGTTCGTTCACAACGCGGGTTACAAACTTTTCGTTGCCCGGAATCGGAGTCGCACTGATGATTATAAAATCTTCGGGGGTGATGGTGACATTTCGGTGCTCGTTCATCGCCATGCGGGTGAGAGCACTCATAGGTTCGCCCTGACTTCCGGTGGTGATGAGAACAATCTTCTCGTGCGGGTATCGGTTCATCTCATCAATATCGATAACAAGCCCTTCGGGAACACGCAGGAACCCGCAACCCGAAGCAACATCAATAACATTGAGCATAGACCGCCCGAAAACTGCAACCTTTCGCCCCGTCTTCTCCGCACAGTCGATAATCTGTTGAACACGATGGATATTTGTCGAGAAGGTCGCGATTATAATCCGTTTGTTTTCGGCACGTGAAAAGAGCCGCTCGAAAGATTTCCCCACAGTCCTCTCGGAATTTGTGTGCCCCGGACGTTCGGCGTTTGTCGAATCGGACATCAAAAGCAAAACGCCTTTGGTCCCGAGCTCCGCAAGACGCGGAAGGTCGATAATGTCGCCCTCGATGGGGGTATAATCAACCTTAAAGTCGCCGGTATGCACAATAACACCCACAGGTGTGGTTATCGCCAAGGCACAGGCATCGGGGATTGAGTGGTTGACGCGGATAAACTCGACAGAAAGCGTGCCGAGCTTGGTTACCTGACGAGGGTTTACTTCGTGGAGCTTTGCGGAGCGATCAAGCCCGTGTTCGACAAGCTTATTTTTGATAAGCCCGAGTGTCAGCCTTGTCCCGTAAACGGGCACCGTTATCTTCTTTAAAAGATAGGCAAGGCTTCCGATATGGTCTTCGTGCCCGTGGGTGATAAACACGCCGCGGATACGATCCTTGTTCTGTTCAAGGAAGGTGAAATCGGGGATAACGACGTCAACCCCGGGCATATCTGCGTCGGGGAAGGCAAGCCCGCAATCAACGATAATCATATCGTTGCCGTACCAGAAGACGGTGAGATTTTTGCCGATCTCGTTGAGCCCGCCCAGCGGAATGATCTTAAGAGGTGCGTGTTTTTGCGATTTGTGATTTGTCACAAAGCCGTTGAAGCCCGAGGGTTTTGCCGGCACAGCCTTTTTTGTCCGCCCGCGTTGTTTTTGAAGTGCCCGTAAGTTTTCCGCAACTTTAACTAAGTTTTCGGGAGATGTTGAATTTGTACTTGATTTTGTCTTTTGTTTTTCCGGTTGTCTTGCACCGGTTTGGGGCTTGCCTCCGGGATTTTTTCCGGGATTATTAACAACCCCTCCGGGTTTGCCCCCGATGAGCAGTGCACCCTGTTTTTTATTGGTATTTTGATTGCTTCTTCTCGGAGTTCCCCCCTGTTTGTTTTCCGGTTCGGTTGCCTTGATGGATTTCGGCATCGGGTTTTGACCTCAATTCGTAATACGATAGACACCTAAAACAAACCCTCGCTAATGAAGGTAAGCTATGTATCATCAGTGTACAGTGGTTAATTGTTATTGGCGATCAGAGCTCTCCTGACAGGGTTTCACATCATTCGCCCGATGTAAACCCTTTTGTGTGAAGAGAGATAATCAACCGTCCGTACAAAATTAATAATATAATTATATCATATGCAATTTTAAATGTCAATATAAATTTGAAAAATAAATGCCCCCCTTTTTTAAAAGGGGGGCTCCCTCTTTTTTAAAGTGGGGCGAATCTTTATTTATTTTGTAAAATACATATACACAGTGCCGCTGTCTTCCCAAGTCCAGTATGAACAGTTATAACTCCTTTTGCCTTTAAACCCGCCGGCATCCTCAACCGAATCGAAGAAATCGCCGTTTGCAAATTTTTTGAACGCCAATTTGTCGGTAATCTGAAGTTCAACATACAGGGGGAAATCGCCCTTCGTTTTTGAAGCAACGTAATCTACCGCTGATTTATAGTCAGAAAAGCTCTGCCCTGTCATCTCGTAGTAGCTGTGCTCATCGTCGAGAGCTTTCGGCTCTTCTATTCCTTCATAGTCAATCTCTTTTGAAAATGTATATTCGGAATCGGCTAAGAATAAAAAGCCTTTGTCGCTGAAATTTTTCAGCTCGGTAACTTGATTGGCTTCTGTCGCATCAATAACATACCAGTTTTTTCCGATTTTAACCTTGTTCCATGCGTGCCCTATATCCGAATCGTCGGTATCACCGGCGACGATAACGCAGGGGATATCAAGCTCCTCACAGATATACTGCATGGCATAGGCATAGCCGTCGCAGACGGATCTCCCCGAAACAAGTGCACCATAGGCGGTGTGGCAATATTTATAATCAAGGTCATAAAGAGTGCCTTTTCTGACGAAGTCATAAGCTTTAACAAGCTTTTGGCGTGTATTCAAATCTTCATCAAGGGTATCAACAAAGGCTTCAACTCTGTCGTCAACAAAGTTTACGGCTCTGATGAAATTGTTTTTTGACATTGCCCAATCCCAATATTCAATCGTTATTTCATAGCGTTCGGGTGTATATTTTCCGCCGCTGGTATAGCCGTAGCTCATGCCGCTGTAACCTCTGTAACCGAAGGTGAGAGAGTCAGAACAGCTCATCACTGCGTGAGCAGCATCCATGAAATCTTCCGAAAATTCCGTTGCCTTGAGGCTGATTTTTTTCTGTCTTGACATGACAGCTTTTCTTAAAATCAAATAAAGGGACTGATCTTCTTCATCCATCTGATAGTAGTAGTAAGGAAGGTGGTCGCGGACATCGGGCGCTTTCAGAGTTTCTTCATCATCTGCAAAAACCCCGACAGGCAGAGTCAGAAGCATCAGACAGGCAAAGAGTGCGGCAAGGACTGCTTTTGATATTCTTTTCATAGTTACCCCTTAAGTTTATTTCAGCCCATAGCTGTTAAAGAACGAAAGATGCTCCTTTGAGAACGCATCGGTGGTTGTGTAGTAATCGGAGAGTGTTGAATCGGTGTAAAAGAACACCATCGTCACAACCCTTGTGGTTTTGTTCACCGAAACATCTGCAAAGTCTGTTATTATCTCGTGGTCGAGCTTGCTTTTTGCGAGATTGAGGGTGTTTGTAACATAAGCCGTTGTCGCGGCGGATCGCAGGAAATAGTCAAGCGACGCGTCATCGGCAAAGCTGAAATATATGGTATTCATCTTCTGCTTTGAAGCCGATATCATAAGATCGGTGATAATCTGTCGTGCTTCGGGATTATCTTTAGCTTCAAGCTTTGCGGATCTGTAAAAATAACGCGTGCCGTCGGTACAAAGGGGTGATGTAAAGTATGTCGAATAGGGAGTGCAGCCGGTAAAATACGAGTCCGGCACAAGAAAATATGCGTAGTTTTCGTGTTCTTTATATCTTGACAAACCGTCGTTCTTGCTGCAATCAATATTATACCAACGCTCCGAATAGTAAACGGAGCTTCGGGCGTATGTCTTGCCGTCCTTATATGCGATATTGACAAAGCTTTCTATACCTGCTTTTTTTGCTATAAAGGTGAAAGCCTTTGCATAGCCGAAGCTGTTTGCCCGCCCCGATATGAGAGCACCGTACATCGAAAGACGTTCCCCGTGGCTGTCGCTGTAACGGCAACCCGAAACTATCTCGTCATGGATGGCTTTCATTTTACTGTAAGTTGATTCTTTGGCATCTACTACAGAAAGTATTTCATCAGTCTTAGTATTTATCTTTTCCCATGCGGCGGCTAATTGGTCTGCATCCATCCGATATGTAATGTGAAACAGCGTTCTTTCGCCCTCGTTTATAGCTTTAACGGTATTTAGGTGAAAAATCTCGGGGTCGTAGTATTGGGCGAGTGCAATAACACGTTCTGCACTCTCCTTGGAGAGCTTGACCGACAGAGTTGCAATGTCGGCAGTTTCCGATATCGCCTTCTTGAGCGTATCAAATCCTGCCTTTTCATCATCGGTGAGGGCATCGTAAAAATATGGTGCTGTCGCTTCTGTCTCCGCTTCTTCCTCCTCTGCTGTCACCGCCAAATTTGTAATAACAAGCACAAATAATATAGACAGTATAGAAGAAAGCAGGCGTTTTATTTTTCTATTATTCATAATTTACCGGTTAGAATGTGATTCTGATATGGACAACCTGACGTTCGGGATTTATGAAGGCGGATGCCTTGCCTGATTTGGGAACAACTCCTGCGGTTAAAATCTTCCCCGCCTTATAAAGCGATACAAACTCGCTCAAAACTTCTTTGTCGCTGATCTCAACCGTAACATAAGCGATGTTTCTTCGGGTAAAGTCCATAGCGTCAAGCTGTGTTTTGATTATCTCTTTTGCCTCTGCTACTGTCGAAGCGGAGCGTTTTTTAATCTCGTAGTAGCTGTTTTTGGTGTTATTTGCCTTAGGTTCGGTCACAAAGGGGTCGTTCCACTCTTTGTGTATGCTTCCCATCTCAGAATCGGCAAGAAGGAACCAGTCATAACAGATTTCATCCCATTTGAGGGTGGTGTCGTCGGAGGAAAGGTCGATATTATACCACGATGTCGATACCTTAACCTTGTTCCATGCGTGCCCGAATTCGCCGCCTTGCGGCATCGATATCACGGTGACACAGGGTATCCCTGCACGCTGGGCAATCATCTGAAGTGCAAGGGAATATCCGTCGCATTTTGCCTTCCCGTCAACCAAAGCACCGTAGGGTGAACCGGAATATACCGAATCAAGGTCGTAGTCACAGTTTCTTAAAATAAAGTCGTGGATATAATAGAGCTTTTTGAGGACGCTTAAATCTTCGGTTTCGGCAAGGATTTCATCGACAACCGTGTCAAGCTTTTCCTGCATTGTGACAAAGCTTTGATAATCAACAAGATAGGAAAAATGAAAAGTCACATTCTGCCCCTGTGAGGTGTAATCCAAAGTTTCAAGATTCCATGTATAGGGGTCGTAAAAAAGCAGGGTGTCGCCGATTCTGCCTAAAATATCCTGTCGGTCGGCACTCACGCCGTTTAAGGTTATGGAGCTTTGACAATTAATTACAGCCGCAGAAACCTTCTCATAAATCGCCTGCTCTGCCGGAGAGAAGCTTTCTATGTAGTAGTTATCTGTATCTGTTTGGGCATATGAAACTACACCCGGCATAAATGTGAGGGCGAGTGTGCACGATATAATAAATGATAATAATCTTTTTAACATAATTTACCTTCATAACAGTATTCCGCATAATAATTATAGCATAATAATAAACAATTTGCAAGGGCAAAATCGAAAAAAGTTCTATATATAGTTTTTACTAAAACTATTGACAAGCTTTTACTTTTATAGTATAATGAAATTCACCATAAATTCAGCTACGGCGATTTGCAGGAGTGTTTTTTATGTACAGTATAAACGTCAGCACGCATTTTGATGCAGCGCATTTCCTTTCCGGTCATCCCGGCAGATGCCGTAATATTCACGGTCACAGATGGGAAGTTGTTGTGTCCCTTTCCTCCGCTTTGAAGGTCGGCGGGGACTCGGATGGTATGGTTATTGACTTTTCGGAGGCAAAGAAGGGTTTGGAATCGGTTGTCGAAAGGTTTGATCACACCCTGATTTTTGAAACGGGCTCGCTCTCCGCACCGCTTTATGATGCACTCATTGCCGACAACTATGAACTTTCGGAAGTTGCTTTCCGCCCCACCGCAGAGCATCTTGCCGGATTCTTTTATAAGGCTCTGTCGCAAGTCTACGGCGACACGGCTCATGTTATTGCAGTCACCGTCTATGAAACGCCGGAATCTTCCGCAACCTACACAGAGGACTGATCTGTATGAAAGTATCTCCCAAAAAAGGCTTCGCTCCTGCTATAACCGACTGTTTACCTGTTGTCGAGATGTTTTGGGGTATAAACGGCGAAGGTCTTAAATCCGGTTCACCTGCGGCATTCATCCGCTTTTCGGGATGTAATCTCTCCTGCTCGTGGTGTGACACGGCTTGGGCGAATTCCGAAGACTGCCCTGTGACCTACAAAACGCCGGAAGATATTTATAACAAACTCCTTGACAGGGGTATTAAAAATGTGACCCTCACAGGCGGCGAACCGCTCCTTCAAAAGAATATCGGAAACCTTTTGAAGCTCCTTGTTTCCGACAGCTATTTTAATACCGAGATTGAAACAAACGGGTCTATCCCTCTTGACTACATACGCCGCTCCGGTGAGAAGATTTCTTTCACCGTTGATTGCAAACTCCCTTCATCGGGGATGTCGGAGAATGTATGCTATAAAAACTTCGGGCTGCTTGGCAAACGCGACTGCGTTAAGTTTGTTGCCGGAACTGAGGCTGACCTTTTTGAAGCGGCAAGGATTATGAAAGAATATTCCCTCACAAAGCGGACAAATATCTTTATAAGCCCCGTTTCGGATATGCTTGCTCCCGAAATAATCGCCGACTTCATCGTCGAAAATACACTTGATGCAAGACTTGCTCTTCAACTCCACAAGATAATCTGGGGAAACCAAAAGAGACGATGAAATCGCACAGATAATATAAAATAAATTCATAAATGGTAAATTAATGGATCACGAGCGGATAAAATATCATATAAGAGGGCTTTTGGAGGCTGTGGGTGAAAACCCCGAGCGTGAAGGACTTCTTGAAACGCCGGAACGTGTCGCAAACGCGCTCAAGGAAGTTTTGGCGGGGACAAATGTCAGCAACGATGAGATAGCCGAAATGTTCGGGAAGACCTTCGAGTCCCCGATTAATATCGAAACCGCCGATGATATTGTCATTGTGCGTGATATTGACGCTTTTTCTTATTGCGAGCACCACATGGCTTTGATGTATGACATGGCGGTGACAGTTGCATATATACCGCGAGGCAGGATTTTAGGGCTTTCAAAAATCGTTCGTATGGTCGATATGGCGGCAAAACGCCTCACCATCCAAGAACGGCTCGGGCGTGATATAAAAGAGATTATGCAAAAGGCTTCCGGTTCGGAGGATGTTGCCGTTTTCATCACCGCAAAGCACAGCTGCATGACGGCTCGCGGCATAAAAAATGCAGGTGCCGTCACCTCAACTGCAACCCTTTCGGGGCGGTTTTTATCGGACAACAGGCTTCGCGATAAACTTTATTTTGAAATCGGTCACAGAGGTTAGAATTGAAAAAAGTTCCCGTGAAAAAAGTTTTAATCCTCCTCTCGGGCGGCGTTGACAGCAGTACCGCTCTTGCAAAGGCGATAGCGGACGGCTGTGAGGCAATAGCTTTGTCGGTTTCGTACGGGCAGAAGCATATAAAGGAAATCAAGGCGGCAGAAAACATCGCCGGCTATTATAAAATCCCGCTTAAAAAAATTGATCTCAACGCCGTTTTTGCCGATTCCGACTGCTCATTGTTATCGGGCTCAAATCGGGAAATTCCCCTTGAAAGTTATGCAGAGCAGATTGAAAAGACAGGCGGCAAAACTCCGGTATCCACCTACGTTCCGTTTAGAAACGGTTTATTTATTTCCGCGGCGGCGGCGGTTGCGATTTCAAACGGATGCACCGCTGTAATCTACGGTGCACACGCCGATGACAGTGCCGGAAATGCTTATCCCGACTGCTCTCCCGAGTTTTTCGCGGCGATGAATGAAGCCCTTAAAACAGGCGGTAATATAACCCTTGAAGCACCGTTTATAAATATGAACAAGGCACAAATAGTTGAGCTCGGGTTACGCCTCGGCGTTCCCTATGACCTGACATGGAGCTGCTACTACGGCGGGGAAACGCCCTGCGGGAAATGCGGAACCTGCATAGATCGTGCTAACGCGTTTAATATCGCATATAAAATCAGAGGGAAAAACAATGATTAAAACTTTGGCAAAAAGTATCCGACAGTATAAAAAAAGCTCGATAATAACCCCCGTCTTCATGTTCTTTGAGGTGCTGATGGAGGTTTCCATTCCTTTTTTGATGGCACGCCTTATTGATGTGGGAATCGAAGCGGGAAACATGACCGAAATAATCAAGCTTGGGGCGATCCTTCTTGCCTGTGCACTTTTGTCGCTCGCTTCCGGATATATGGCGGGAAAATACGCCGCATTCGCCTCATCAGGCTTTGCCTCGAACCTCCGATTTGATATATACGAAAATGTTCAGCGTTTTTCCTTCACAAACATAGACAAATTCTCGACAGCTTCGCTGATAACCCGCCTTACCACCGATGTTACAAACGTTCAAAACGCATATCAGATGATAATCAGACTTGCTTTTCGTGCACCCTTAATGCTTATCTTCGCGTTTGTCGCTTCAATGATGATTGATAACCAACTTTCGATGATCTTCGTTGCTTTCATCCCTATCCTCGCTATTGCCCTTTATATCATTCAAAGCAAGGCTCATCCGCTTTTTGAGCGTGTTTTTAACACCTATGACCATCTTAACAGCGTTGTGGGCGAAAACCTAAGCGGAATCCGTGCAGTGAAGGCTTATAACAGAGAAGACTACGAAAACTCGAAGTTCAAGAAGATTTCAATGTCCATCTTCTCCGACTTTTCAAAGGCTGAAACGATAATCGCCGCGAACGGTCCGATAATGCAGTTCTGCGTTTTCGGAAGTATGCTCCTTCTTGCTTGGTTCGGTGCACACGCAATCGTTTCTTCCGGCAATAATGAAGATATCGGGCTTTCGACCGGGGAATTAACCTCGCTTATCGCCTATACAATGCAGATTCTCATGAGTTTGATGATGCTTTCCTTCGTCTTTGTTATGATCGTTATTTCAAGGGCTTCCGCAGAGCGTATAACCGAAGTTTTACGCGAGCAGAGTGATATTTTTGACGGCAAAGAGAATATAACCGAGATTAAAAACGGCGATATCGAATTTGATAAAGTCAGCTTCAAATACTCCGAAAAGGCGGATAAAAACGTATTAGACAAGATTGATTTTTCGATAAAAAGCGGTGAGACGGTGGGGATTTTGGGCGGAACAGGCTCTTCAAAATCAAGCCTCATCTCCCTTATCCCAAGGCTTTATGATGCCACAGAAGGGGTTGTCAGGGTCGGAGGGGTTGACGTTCGCGATTATAACATCAAGGCTTTGCGTGACGCGGTTTCGGTTGTGCTCCAAAAGAATGTGTTATTTTCCGGCTCGATAAAAGATAACATAAGATGGGGCGACGAAAACGCTACCGATGAAGAGATTGAAAGAGTTTGCAAACTTGCCTGTGCAGACAGTTTCATAGAGCAGTTTCCCGATCGTTACGACACCCACATAGAACAGGGCGGGACGAATGTCTCGGGCGGGCAGAAACAACGCCTTTGTATCGCACGTGCTTTGATGAAAAAGCCGCATGTTTTAATCCTTGATGATTCCACCTCTGCCGTTGACACCAAGACAGATGCACAGATTAGAAAAGCATTGAAGAATGAAATTCCGCACACAACGAAGATTATAATTGCCCAGCGTGTTGCATCGGTTGAAGATGCAGACAAAATTATTGTCCTTGACGACGGGCATATCGCGGCGATGGGTACTCATGACGAACTGATGAAGAGCAGCGAAATATACAAGGAAGTATACGAATCTCAAAACCGCACAGTTGAAGACAAATAGCTTTATAAAGGATAGAATATGGCAACAGAGACTAAAAAAGACGATAAAATTTATGCAGTCAAAGGTTCCGGAGGTCCTCGCGGTCGCGGCATGGGTCGTCCGCCCGGCATGAAACTTTCATGGACGGCTTTGCGGCGTATCTTCGGATATCTCAAAGACTACAAGCCGCAGGTTGCGGTGGTGCTTGTCTGCATACTGCTTTCAAGCGTTATCATGGCGGGTGCGGCGCTTTTCTTGCAGGTGCTCATTGATGACTATATCACGCCGCTTGTAAACCTCAAGCTTGCCGGCAAAGAGGTTGATTTCACCCCTCTGCTTCACACCTGCTTCTTTGCGGCGGTGTTCTTCGGTGTCGGCATAATCGCTTCTTATATCTTCCAACGCGTTATGGTCGTTGTTGCACAGGGCGTTCTTAAAAAAATCCGCGACGAGATGTTCTTTCATATGCAAACTCTCCCGCTTCGTTATTTTGACACCCACACGCACGGCGATGTTATGAGTTTTTACACCAATGACACAGACGCTCTCCGTCAATGCCTTGCTATGTCCGCACCGCAGGTTATCGCCTCGCTCGTGTCGGTTGTGGCGGTTTTCTTCTCGATGCTTTATGTCAGCGTTTGGCTCACACTCTTTGTGATTATCTTCGTGCTTTTTGCTTTCACGATTGCAGGAAGAATAGCCTCGGCATCGGGAAAATATTTTGTGGCACAACAGCAGTCGCTGGGCAATCTCAATGGCTATATCGAAGAGATGGTCGGCGGTCAGAAAGTAATAAAAGTATTCAACCACGAAGGAAAGGCTCTCGATGAATTTTCCGAAAGAAACGAGCACCTTCGCGATAAAATGTATCAGGCGAACAAATACGCAAACGTCTTGATGCCTGTCATGGGGAATCTCGGCAACGCTCTCTACGTGCTCCTTGCCGTAATCGGCGGGGCTCTGGGCATAATGGCGGTAACAAATATCAGCCTTGCCGGAACGGGTGTTTTAACCCTCGGTGCGATAGTGTCGTTTATGCAGCTGTCCAGGGGTTTCATGAACCCGCTCTCACAGGTTTCTAACCAGCTTAACTTCGTTGTTATGGCACTTGCCGGAGCAGACAGAATATTCTCGCTCATCGACGAAAAATCCGAGACTGACGACGGCTATGTAACCCTCACCCTTGCTAAAAAAGATCACAACACCGGCGAGCTTGTCAAGAGCGACAAGCGTTCCGGCTTATGGGCTTGGGAACACCCGCATAAAGATGACGGGACTGTCACCTACACACAGCTTCAGGGCGATATCGTCTTTGATGATGTGGATTTCGGATATAACGAAGAAAAGATTGTGCTTCATAATATATCTCTCTTTGCAGAGCCCGGGCAGAAGGTCGCCTTTGTCGGTGCGACAGGTGCAGGAAAGACGACGATAACAAACCTTATAAATCGTTTTTACGACATTGCGGACGGCAAAATCCGATACGATGGAATCAATATCAATAAAATCAAAAAGGCAGACCTTCGCCGCTCTTTGGGGATAGTCTTACAGGACGTCACCCTCTTCACCGGCACCGTTATGGAAAATATCCGATATGGGCGGCTTGAGGCGACAGATCAAGACTGCATCAACGCTGCCAAAACCGCGAATGCCGACGGCTTTATAAGGATGCTCCCCGACGGTTATCAAACGGTGCTGTCGGGCGGCGGTGCGAGCCTTTCACAGGGTCAAAGACAGCTTATATCCATTGCACGTGCGGCGGTTGCAGACCCTCCTGTTATGATTCTTGACGAGGCGACATCTTCAATCGACACCCGCACCGAAGCCCTTGTGACACAGGGCATGGACGCGCTCATGAAGGGCAGAACCGTGTTTGTTATCGCTCATCGCCTTTCGACGGTTCGCAATTCCGATGTGATTATGGTGCTTGAAAACGGCAGGATTATTGAAAAGGGCAGCCACGAAAAGCTTTTAGCAGAGAAGGGACAGTACTACAGGCTTTACACAGGAGCATTTGAACTTGAATGATTAAGAGATGGAAGATTCATAAGCCTGAAAAGGGCAAGATAAAGCTTTTGGCAAATGAGGGCGGACTGCCTGAAATCGCGGCTGAAATACTGTCTGCGGCAGGATTTGATGACTTCGACTCCGCTTCTGAATTTTTCGGGGACGGTAACCTATCAGACCCGTTTTCGATAATAGATATGCAGGAAGCCCGCGATGCAATTGAAGACATAGCCTTTGAAAACGGAGACAGGGTTTGTGTATACGGGGATTATGACTGTGACGGGATTTGTGCAGCGGCGATACTCTACACCTTCTTTCTTTCAAACGGTGCCGATGTAACCTATCATATTAATTCACGCGTGCAAGGCTTCGGGCTTAACGAGACTGTAATAAGGGAGCTGCAAAAAGACGGCGTCAAGCTGATAATAACGGTTGACAACGGAATTGCGGCGATAAAAGAAGCAGAGCTTATAAAGAAACTCGACATGGAACTTATCGTAACCGACCACCATATCCCGGGTGAAGAACTCCCCAAGGCGATTGCCGTGGTTGACCCGCACAGGGCTGATAACAAAAGCTGTTTTGTCGATTATTGCGGTGCAGGCGTTGCATTAATGCTTGTCGCGGCACTCATGGAGGATACTGCCTCTGCGATGGAGGAATTTTCGGATATCGCCGCACTTGCCACCGTCGCCGATATGGTTCCGCTCACCGGCGATAACCGAAGCATTGTCATAAAAGGACTTCGCTATCTTGAACATTCAGAAAACCTCGGGCTTCGTGCACTCATTGACGTAAGCGATATAAAGCCGCCTTTTTCGCCGATGCATATGGGCTTCATGCTTGCTCCCCGAATCAACAGTGCAAATCGTGTCGCTCACGCTCGCGAAGCCTTGGAACTGCTTTTATGCGAAGACCCGGATGAGGCGGTCACAATCGCGAAGAAGATCAACGGATATAACAGTGAGCGAAAAAATATCCAGGCACATATCAAAGAAGCGGTTTGCGAATATATTAATACAAATGCGGATGTTTTATATGACCCCGTGATCTGTATCTATATTAAGGACGCACACGACGGTGTTATCGGGCTTGCGGCAGGGGATATTCAAAGGGCGACAGGCAAGCCGTGCTATCTTTGCACCGACGACGAAAACGGGCTCTTAAAAGGCTCTGCACGCTGTGCGGAAGGCTATTCGATTACCGATTCGTTCATCAGGGCGGGCGATCTTCTCACCAAATCGGGCGGACATCATCTTGCAGGCGGTTTTTCTCTTAAACGTGAAAACTTTGAAGCTTTCAAAAACGTACTTTTTGCATATGCAAAAAGCCTACCGGCGTATGATAATATTCCTGTGCTTGAAATTGCAAAGATTATGGATGCAGATTCGCTTAAGCTCGATAACATAAGCGAAATCGACAGGCTCGAACCGTTCGGCAAAGGCTTTCCCCGTCCGCTTTTCCTGCTCCCCTCTGCGGTTATAACCGAGAAAGCTTCTACAAAAAACGGTGATTATCTCAGTCTTTCATTTACATTTGAAGACCAAAACTTCAAGGCGACCGTCTTTGAAATACCGCTCGAAAATTTCGGCTTTTTTGTCGGGGACAGGGTAGATATTGTAACATATCTCGGCATCAGCTCGTGGAGCGGCAAAGAAACAATTGATTTTAACATTCAAGATATCAGACTTTCCGGGCTTTCACAGGCAAAGCAGCTGAGCGCATATACCTACTATGAAAAGTTTCGCCGCGGTGAAGAACTTACACTCGAAATTAAAAAATCGGTATTGCCGAGCCAAGCCGAATGCGAAACAATTAATAATCAAATCAAAAATATTAAAACAGGTTTTACGATAACACAGCTGACAGAACGTAACGCCTCGGTCATGAACGGATTCAAGCTTCGGATTATACTTGACGCATTTGAGGAAGCAGGGCGTATAAAAATAGACAGATATAAAGACACAATTAAAATACTTCATCCGAAAGAAATAATCCGCATAACTTCAACACCGACCATGAAACGGCTGCAATAATATTTACATATATCCGCGAGAGGAGACTGCCTATGGAAAGCATTATGCCCGATACAAGCTTTACAATCGACCTGTTAATAAACAAGATTATCGACGACTCAAAGGCTTACGACCTCTCGAAGATTGTTAAGGCATATGAGCTTGCCGATAAAAAACACGCAGGGCAAAAACGCTCCTCCGGCGAAGATTATATCAGCCATCCCATCGCTGTCGCCTATATTCTCCTTGACATGGGGATGGACACTGACACCATCTGTGCCGCACTCCTCCACGATGTTGTCGAAGATACCGACACAACCCTTGAAGATGTTAAACGCGATTTCGGGCAGGACGTCGCTATTTTGGTTGACGGCGTTACCAAGCTCGGGAAGATACCCCTTTTCACCAAAGAAGAACAGCTTGCAAAGAATGTCGAGAAGATTTTATTTGCAATGTCCGATGATATCCGCGTTATTATCATAAAGCTTGCCGACAGGCTCCATAATATGCGGACACTCCAATACCGCAGTCAGGCAAAACAGCGAAACACCTCCCGCGAGACGATGGATGTTTATGTTCCCATCGCCCACAGGCTCGGTATGTTAAACCTCAAAGAAGAGCTTCAGGAGATCGCCTTTTCATACCTCGATCCCTTTGCCTTCAAAGAGATTGAAGAAAAACTTCAAAAAACAAAGGCAGACCGCGAAGGTTTTATCAACAATATTAAAGAGCAGATCTGCACGAGGTTTATCAAAGAAAGAGGCAAGGCTCCCTATGTTGAGGGGCGGGTCAAATCGATATACAGCCTCTATCAAAAATCGTTTTTGCAAGGCAAGAGCTTTGAAGAAATCTACGATAAATACGCCGTTCGGATTATCGTTGACGATAAGAATGAATGCTATTTTGCGATGGGCATTATACATGATATGTATACCCCCATTCCGAACAGATTCAAAGACTATATCTCCGGTCCGAAATCGAATATGTATCAGTCGCTGCACACCACCGTCATAGGCAGGGACGGCATTCCTTTTGAAGTTCAGATCCGAACATGGGAGATGCACCACAACGCCGAATACGGCATCGCCGCACATTGGAAGTATAAAGAAGGCATCTCGGGCAAGGACCGCTTTGAAGAACGTCTTGCATGGATCAGGCAGCTCCTTGAGCAACAGCGTGACACCGACGATGTTGAAGATATTGTCCGTACACTTAAAACAGATGTTGCCGCCGCAGAGGTTCATGTCTTCACCCCCAAGGGCGACATGATCTCACTGCCGCTCGGCTCAACGGTTATTGACTTTGCATATTCAATCCACCCCGATGTGGGAAACCGCATGGCGGGGGCTCGCGTCGGCGGAAGAATTGTTTCGCTTGACTATGAAATGGCAACAAGCGATATCGTCGAGATTTTAACATCTTCCGATATTAACAGAGGTCCCAACCGTGCTTGGCTTGATATCTGCAAAACCAAACACGCAAAGGCTGTAATTCGCAAGTGGTTTAGAAATAACGAACGCCCGCAAAACGTTGAGATGGGCAAAAAAGCTTTCCTTGCAGAGCTTGAAAAGCACCGCATAAAGCTCCCGGAAGAAAAGTTCCCGCAGCTCATGGCTGACACCATGAAAAAACATAACTGTAACACCATCGATGACTTCTATGCCGCACTCGGATACGGGGGAATAATCCTTCAAAACATATCGCAGAGCATACGCGAAAAATATAAATCGGAATTTCCCGAATATGAAAACGGCTCCCGCACCGCTGCCATTCAAGATGAGAGTATCGCGGAGCTCACCGAACAGCTTACAGAGCAGCTCACTGTCGGCTCGAAACTTCCTTCTGAAAGCATTATCGTTGACGGCAAAAACGGTATCGAAGTGAAGTTTTCACAGTGCTGCAACCCGCTCCCGGGCGACGACATTATCGGCTTCATCACAAAAGGTCACGGGCTTTCCGTTCACCGCAAAGACTGCGAACATTATACCAAATCGATCGGTGACAAGGCTCTTTCCGATCGCTGGATTTCCGTGGCGTGGCCTGAAAACATGAATAAAGAAATGCTGTCGTCCTTCCGCGTCACCCTCGATATAATTTCATCCCCCGACGATGAAATCATCTACCAGATTTTCCATGCGTTCATGGCAAACAAAATAACACTCAACAACACAGTCAATAAAACCCTCCCCAACAGCAATAAAAATTTCATCATGAACATAAACACAACCGGAACAAAACAGCTTGACGGCATAATCCGCGAACTATCTAAAATGCCGAAAATAATCAGTGTGGAACGCAAGCAAGACTAATTTATGCCTCTGTTTTTGGTTATTTTGCACAAAAACTAAATTGTAAATATAACCTTTACTACAATTTTTTGCACTTACTCAACATTTTTATAAAAAACACTTGACAATCCCCCTTTTTTCTGCTACACTACTATAGAAAGCTGTCAAAATAACATGAATGAAGATACAGAGCTTTTTTCTGACTATGCCAGACAGGTATCGGTGCTATGCCGTAAATACTGCACACCCGATTCGGAAATCTTTGACGATCTGCTCGGCGAAGGTATGGCGGCGCTCCTCTCTGCAAAGGACAGCTTCGACCCGCATCGGGGTGTGAAATTTTCCACCTATGCACATTCTGTCATCAGCAACAGACTTGCAGATGTCGTGAAAAAAACACCGCCGTTTGCTGTGGAGATCCCGCAAGACATTCCGTCACTCACGCCTTCTCCCGAAAACCTTTATATTGAAAAGGAATCGGAAGAAAGCCTTTTTTCGGGGCTCGAGCTCTTCCTTTCACCGCTTGAATTTTCCGTGCTGATGCTTCGCATCGACGGGCTTTCCTATGCGGATATTGCGAGGGAGCAGGGTGTCACAGAAAGCTCCGTGAAAAATGCACTGTCAAGGGTTCGCAATAAAATGCGTAACAAGCTTCGTGACACCGGCATAAAATAGTATAATATGACCAAGTAGCTTAACTAAAGAGCGTTGTTCTTTCCAAGGCAAAGGTGTCGGTGTAAGTCCGTCCAAGGTCAACAAATAAATTTAGCGAGGGAAACCAAATGTATCAAGACGAAACACTAACTTGCAAAGACTGCGGACAGGAATTCATCTTCACAGCGGGAGAACAAGAATTTTATGCTGAAAAGGGCTTCCA
>JAISIC010000057.1 GCA_031262225.1 Ruminococcus sp.
GCAGAAATTATCTTCAAAAGGTACGCTTGCACCGCAGTTTGTGCACTTAACATAGCCTTTGAGAGCCAAGAGGCGTGCTTCAAGCTCGGAAATGAGTTCCTTTGAAGCAACAACAGCCGCAACCTTGTCGGAAATTCCGGGGTCGGGGTTGCCTGAATAGTGCTCCGCGTAGTATTTACCGATCTCGGAATAGTTTGTTCCGAGCATCGATTTTTCAGCTAAGATTTTTGCGTTGAGCTTTGCCGCTTCTGCAACCGATTTCGATTTTTCGGTTACCGTTTCGCCTATGTCCGAAAATGTCTGTCCGATTTTATCAAAGATATCGCTCATAATTAATTTCCTCCGTTATGTTTAATTTAGCTTACACTCATATTATAGAATATATAATATGGTTTGTCAATACCCTATTGAGAATTTCTTTGTAAACTTATTAAAGACTTGATATTTCCGATATATTAATATATGTTTACAATACCTGTATACCGGTGTAGTAGTAGTTAAGTATCTGAATATAAGTGTAGCCATCTCTGGCTAAGATATTCGCACCGTTTTGGCTCATGCCGACGCCGTGACCGTAGCCGTAGGTGGTGACGGTGAAGACACTGCCGTCGAAGCTTATATCAAAAGCCGAGCTTCTTATGTCATAGTCCATCACCGATTCACGGAATTTCCTGCCGGAAACACTTGTCTGACCGTCGATTAAAACTTGTCCGACATAGTTTCCGTCGATCCGCGACGTGATAATAAACCAGTTTGCGAGGTTTTCGGATAACCTTATGCCGAGCTCCGATTCAACATAGCTTTTCATCTGTGCGGGTGTGAAGGTCTTTTTAATACCGTAGTTCGGGTCGGAAGCGGAATCAAACGGTGCTTCGACACTCACAAGATAGGGATGTGCACCGCCCCAGACATTTTCGGCTGATGCCGTGTAGCCCGCAGAAGATGCGCTGTAAACGGTTTGAGCGAGGCTGCCGTTATGATAACAGGCGATACCCCAAACGCTCGTCACAAGGTTTTCAATTCTTTTGGAATAGTTATAGTCCACGCCGATGTCAGGGGTTTCGCCTCTGTCGTTGGAACCTTTTATATATGTATATGCGGCGACTGCCTGTGCTTTGATTGCCTCGTCATAAAAGCTGTCCGAAACTTCGTTTGCAACAACCGCACAAACAAGTCCGAATGCGTTCACGGTTTGTTTTTGCCCGTTAAATCTTGCTGTGAGCGTTTCGGCGGCGTGTTCGGGGCGGATTGCCGTCTGCCCTGTTTCTGCCGCTTTCGCGGTGGTGGTAGTGTCATCCCAAACACTCCAGACTATATCGGGGCGGGTACTGCCGGGTGTCGTTGTTGTTGCCCTGGTGGTGGTTGTATCTACATACCAATCATCGTCAAAAAAGGTATCTTCAATGAGTATCTCTTCGTCTTCTTCATATAGTATAAGATCTTCGGTGGTGGTAGTCCGTGCAGTTGTAGTCGGAGCGGTTGTTGTAGTCGTCGGTATGGTAGTAGTCGGCGGGGCGGTAGTAGTTGTTGTCGGTACGGTTGTGGTTGTAGGTACGGTTGTCGTCGCAGCCGTTTCTTGTTCGCTCGTTTCGGGCTCTGTTACAAAGCTGTATTTTCGCTCTGCGGTTGTCCCCGCAACAGCTATAACAGGCTTCACCTCTTCTATCTCTTCATAAACAGTAACAGTTGTTGTCTCGGATAAAACAGCAGTAGCGGTATCGGCTGACTCCAATCCCGAAGTCTCACCGGTTACCGCTGCAAGAGTATAGATACCGCCGATTACAAGCACGGCGATAACACTGTTGAGCACCGAATTAACGTTTGATCTCATAAATAAAAATCTTTACTATCCGGAAGCATATTTATAGTATATCGCAGGCCACTCGGGGCTTGGATTCAGTTTGAAAAGGGTTGTGTCGATATTCGATGTTGTCTCGCCGGGACGAAGTTTTCTTGCAATCATAACATGGCGTGAAGGTTCAAACTCATATGAACAGGTTGAAAGGGTTAGATATTTATCCGTTTCGTTAAAATCAAGCCCGGTTATAATCTGGTTCTTCTTGTCTATCGCCGCCTTGAAGGATTCAAAAGTATACGGTTCGGTGTCGGTGAAATTTATGTAGTTTTGATAATCGAAAACATAGCCGTTATCATGCTTGGGATCGACATTTGTTATAAACGATGCGACTATGACATAAACATCTTGGGTATAAAAATTATCAAAATATACGAAGGGATTTTTAAGCCAATAGTTAGCGTTATATTTATAGAAATCCATGTTGCCGAACATTGTGCCGTCACGGTTGTTGTGCCCGTAAAGGATGATATTGTCGGAGACGTGCTCGGTGTTTATTTCGTTTCTGAAATCTGCGAAAACGGTTCCTGCAGCACGTTTTTGCCCGTAAAAATTGTGGGTGAGATAATATTCGTTATCTTCATCAAGCACAACCGCTTCGGAAAACACATTAGGAATACTGACATAACCGGCGTAGTCGGGGTTAAGCTCCAAAAGTTCTGAGGCACTCGGGAGTATCGGCGGCTGAACCCAAGGCATATCGGGAGCGGGAACGGTGGTAACAGGCATTACAGACTGATCTTCGCCCGGGGTTGTCGGGTCACCATTGTCGGTTTGACCCGAAATAACCCTTGCTCCTGAATATATGTCGTTTATCTTATCGCTGTTGAATTTGGCTTCGTATATGTGATAATAATGCGTTCCCAAAACACCTACACAGGCGAGGAGTGCTATAATCGAAGCAATGATAATAAACTTGTTTATTAAAACATTCTTGCTGTCCCCCTTTTGGGGTATGAAGGATTCTTTGAAGCTTTTTTTAGTCTTCTTTTGAGGCTTTCTTAAAACCTCGTCATACATTGCCATATTTTCTTACTCCAAGCTTTCGGTTTCGGGTACTGTTGTTGCCGGTGCTGTCGTTTCTGCCGGTGCTGTCGTTTCTGCTATTTCAGTTTCCGCAGCAGCCATCGGACGTGTAGCGATAATTGCAACCTCTTCTGCGTTGCTGTAGATTTGGTTCGGGTAGGTTACGACTGTTGTCGTTTCGGTCACGGCAACCGTACCGGATGATGTGATGGCATCCCAGTCAAGCCCCTGCATATTGTAGTTTATTTCGGTCAGCGAAAAGTCAAAGCTGTCTTTGGTCTCATCGGGGCGAAGCTTTCGTGCAAATACCACGAAGCGGCTGTTTGTAAATTCATTTGAACAGGTCGAGAGGGTCAGAAGCTGATCCCCGAACTTCACGTCAACGGGAGATATAATCTGATTACGTTTATAAACCTCGTCGAGGTACCAATAGAATGTGCTTTCACTTGAGAGCGACTCGATATAATCGTGATAACGGAAAACCTCGCCCTCGGAATCTTGAGTTTCCAAAGCGTTTGTCACAAAGAAACCATACACCACATATTCGCCGATATCATAGAGGGTGTTAAACTCTATAAATGCATTTTCGGAATAAAACGGAATATCATTTTTATATCGCTTCAAGTTCCCGAACATTGTTCCGTCCTCTTGATTATGCCCGTAAATAACCACATTCGGAGACTGATAATCTTCCTCTATCTTAACACGATAATCCATGAACACCGCACCCGCTTTGTTCGGCTCGCCGTAGTAGTTGTTTGTCAGATAATATTCGTTGTCGGTCCCCCTCACAACAGGGTCGCTTATCTCACAGCCGTCCGCCCAAAGATAGCCGATATAATTGTCGGTTATCGCAAGAAAATGCTCGTTAAGATCGCTGTTATGCTTTTCCTGTTCTTCTAAAGTAGGAGCGACGGTAACAATTTCGCCGTCTTCGTTGATGCTTGTTGCGGCGGTGGTGTTTGCAATGGATATATTCGCGTTTTTATCATTAAGAGCCATCTGTGACTGCAAAATCGTACTTCCGAAAATAACCGCTGCGACGGCAAAGACAGAAACAGAAGCAATGAAGATAAGCTTCCTTATAACCTCGCCGACACTATCGCCCTTTACCGGGAAAATGTGATTCTTCGGCTTAACCTCAACAACCTTAACGTGGGGAGGTTCAAGGATTTTTTTAACAGGCTTTTTATTATTATCGATCTTATGGTCGGATTTTATAAGTTTTGCCGGTTTAGTTTCAATTTCCGATTCGTCAAAATCCTCAATATAATCCTCTTCCGGCACAGCAACCAGACGCTCGGAGATAAGCTCGGTGCCGGTGCTCCAAACGTCGGTGAGATATGAAGGATTAACTCCGTCCTTTTGTTCATAAAAGGGGAGAATATCCTCTGTCCTCGGTGTCTTTTTTGCCATGATTTTATCCTTTAAAGGTTATAGATATAGCTCCAGTCGGGCTCGATTGCATCGGGATTTATGCTTGATTTTGATGTGTCAACCTCCGCACTTTCGCCGTCTCTGACACGTCTCCCGATCACCACAAGCCTTGACGGCTCAAACTCGTTTGAACAGGTTGAAAGGGTGATAAACTTATCCCCTTCTTTCATGTCAACGCCTGTATCAATCGCAGAATGTGCGGTAATTTGGTCTACGAAATTTTGAAAGTTATATTCGCTTTTGTCAGGTGCCGTGAAGCGGATATAGTTGTGATAATCAAAAATTTCGCCGTTAGGATTTTGCCGCTCTTCAACCTCAATAACAAAAATCGCAACTATCTTATATGTATACTGTTCATAGAGGTTTGAAAATGTGAAGGTGGGGTGCTCTTTATAGTATTGAAATCCGCCCGGATTAACCCTTGTTGTTTTATATTTTTTAAGTGTGCCGAACATAGAATTATCCTTCTGGTTATGCCCATATAGGATTATGTTGTCCGACTGTTTATTATTATAGTCGTTGACGATACTGCGAAAATCTGCAAAGACGGTTCCCGCTTGGGTATAATGCCCGTCGAAAGACAGTTCGAGATATTTTTCGTTGTCCGCAGTCTGCATAACGACATTATCCACACCCGAATCAACGGTTATCCAACCGGCTGTGTCGGGGTTTTCGTCAATAAACGTCTGCATCTCGGGGAGAATTACAAGCGGCGGCGGTGCAGTGGTTGTAACCTCGGTTTCGACTGGCGGAGCAGTTGTCACAGGAGCGGTTGTGGTGATAACGTTCACGGTTGTGGTGTGACGCTCGGCAAGCTCGGTGTTAAGCTCACGATTCCTGCCCTCGTCGGTAAAGATGATGACAAGCGTGATAACACAGGCGATAAACAACGCAAAGGAAGAAAGTAAAATAATTTTACGCCGCAGTTCCGGCTTTTCATCGCCCTTTTGAGGGATTAAGTTTTTGAAAAAGTTTTGCATATGGATTTTTCCTATTATTTAATTTGGATATTCTGCTGTGTATTCGTAAAGGTAAAGCGTCTCCGGTTCTGTTCTTTCGTCACGCTTTGCATCGGTGTAGTATCGTTTGCCGTCGAAAGGTTCGCCCTGATAGTACCTAAACAGAATTGAATCGACGTCTCCATAAACATAATTTCCTATTTTTTCAAAGCTGCCGTCTTTATTTATTCCGTAAAGATATTCGCCGCGAATGTCTTTGGCGAAAGCGTAGGTTAAGGTGTTATTGAGATTCCATGATAATGTATAAAAATCATATCTTTCATCACCCGGAAGATTACCGCGAATATCTCCCATCACATCGGAAGCCAACGTATATTTAACGTCTTCACCGCCATTTAAAGGTCTTAAAAGATAGGAAGTAGGAAACTCGTATTTGTTGTTATCATCCAAAGAAGCTTGAATATAAACTTCTCCGTTAAAGCTTTGCACAAAATGCGTAATTCTTGCATTCGGAAATTCTTCAAGCTTATATTCTTTAACAAGTGTTAAGTCTTCATCTAAAATTTGAAGACCGCCACCGCCGGCACGTATATAATAATAACCGTCATTATAAAATTCCGGACGATTCTTTAATGGTTTTTCGGCAACAATTTCAAAATCTGTGTTGTATTCAAGTAAATAATGTGAATAGTTTTCTTCCTCGTCTATTGTGGTTTTCACAACACTGAAATTTCCGTTATTTAACGCATACATACCATTTACATCATAATCAAAATCAAGAGTATCAATAACCGAAAAGTCTTCCGATAAAAGATAGAGAAAAGTGTCGTCATATTCATTGCCGGACCATGAATCTATACTGACATAATAAAGCCAGTTGCCGTTTTCCAAACGATCTAAACGGGTAAATCCGTCTGCTTCATAAGGAGTATCAATAACATCAATTACAATTTCCTTTTCTGTTATTTCAATAGCGTTTTTAACCGGCAGCGGAAAAATTGTTCTAATCGCAACCCATATTAAAATCAGTACGACTATAACACCGCCGATAGTAAAGAGAGGTTTCGATTTTGTCACGAATAAATCACATCCCATTCAGGTTCTAAAGCGTTTGGATTAATTGTCGCTTGATCTGTAAAAACTATGCTGTCTTCGTTTTCGCGAACCTTTCGGGCAAAAACTACAAATCTTGATGGCTCAAATTCGTTTGAGCAGGTCGAGAGGGTTATAATTTCGTCGCCGTATCTCACGTCAACAGGGGCATCAATTTCACTCCGCAGATTCACATTTTCAATAAACTTATCGAAAACCTGCTTATCGGAAAGATCTATATAATTATGATAATCAAATATCACGCCGTCGGAGGTCTGTTCGGGAAGCACAGGGGTAACAAAATATGCGAAAATCTTGTAATCATCAGTGCGATAGTTTGAGGAGAATTTTATCATCGGGTGATCTTTGTAATATTGTAATTTGTGCTTATAGTTTGCAAGGTCGCCGAACATCGTTTTGTCCTTTTGATTATGCCCGTAGATAACGAGATTTTCGGAACGGTTTTTATAACCCAGAACGGCTCTATAATCAAGGAATAATGTCCCGGCTTTGTTGGTCGAACCGTCAAAAGAACGCGTCAGATAGTATTCATTGCCGTCGGGGGTCTTCCTCTGAACTATCGGAAGGTTAATATTTGTCCCCTCAATCTGAATCCAGCCGATCGCATCGGGGTTTATGTCAAGGAGAGCCTCGGCTGATGATAGCAATTCACCGTCGTCGATATTATCGCTCACAATGAATTTATGATACAGATCCTGTAAAGAAGAATTTAGCTTTTTTGTTGACAGCGAAAGCCAAAGTTCTCGCCCTAAAATGGCAATGCAGACAATCAATACCAGCACCGCAAACTGTGTGAAAATCTTGCTTGCGATTTCTTTGCCGCTGTCGCCCTTGACTATAAAGAGCCAGTGTTTGCCGCTCTTCTTTTTCTTAGCCTTCAAAGCCTTTTCATAGGCTTTTCGAGCCGATCTTGACATCTTCGCCATAACCTAATGATACCTCTTTTAAGTTTGACTTAATTGTATCATCTTTTGATGAAAACTTCACGTCAGAAAAATGTGCGTTACGAGAAAATTTGATTGCAAAGGATTAACAAAAGTCCGCTTTAATCTGCATTATCTGTGTATTTGTTACTGCCGTGTTAATTAAGGGTTCAAAGTCAAAGTTTTCCTGCAAAGCTTTCGCAATTTCGGGCTTAGGATGAGTTTTCGGATGCTTCGGAGTGAAAACCGTACAGCAGTCTTCATACGGCAGAGATGACGTTTCAAAGGTGTCTATCGCGACCGCTCTTTCAACAATTTCCGACTTGTCCATGCCGATAAGGGGGCGAAAAACGGGAATATCACATACATTGTCTGTGCAACGAAGTGCTCCCATAGTTTGGCTTGCAACCTGACCTATGCATTCGCCTGTAATAAGGGCATCGAATCCGTCTTTTTTGGCAAGCCGCTGGGATATTTCAAGCATAAGCCGCCGCATGATTATAGTAAAATATCCATCTTCGTCATGTTCATTAAGGGTATCGCGAAGGCGTTCTTGAATGTCTGTGAAAGCAACGAGATAAAATCTGACTCCGCCGGTGTATGGTGCAAGTCTTCGGGCAAGTTCAATAACCTTGTTTTTTGCACGTTCGGAGGTATAGGGCGGTGCTTCAAAATGCACGGCAGCAACCTTCACGCCGCGTTTTGCGATCATATGGAGTGCAACGGGTGAATCAATCCCGCCCGACAAAAGCCCTAAAGCATAGCCGGAGGTGCCCACGGGCAGACCGCCTGCAGCGGGAACATTGCCGGTGTGAATGTAAGTATGCTCCTCGCGAACCTCGATATTTACGGCGATTTCAGGATTTTTCACGTCAACTTTGATATGCGGGAACGCTTCAAGGATAAATCCACCGAGCTCATTGCAGATTTCGGGTGAATCCATCGGAAATTTCTTGTCGGAGCGTTTTGCGATAACTTTGAAAGTTTTTGCCGCCAAAAGCTTGTCTGACAGGTATTCCACAGCGGTTTTTTTGATTACTTCAAAATCCTTTTCACAAAGAGCGGCTCGACATAGGGCACTGATGCCGAAAACCTTTGTGAGCCTGTCGTAAGCGGCATCGTTATGTCTTTCGTCCGGCAATCGAACATATATAACCGATTGAGCACGATGAACCTTCACGTCAAAATCGGAAAGCGAATACCTGATATTCTTCATCAGTACGTTTTCAAACGTCTTTTTATTCAGCCCTTTGAGCGCGATTTCGCCCTCTTTGGCAAGGAAAATCTCTTTCAAATAAACTCCAATATAGCTTTTTTGTGAATTACACGCAAGGTTCTTTGAACCGCTAAAAGATTATGAGCGGCAATCAAAGTGCACTAGTGCACCCAATACAGAAATTATAATCATACATGGTAATTATAGCACAAAAAAGGTGCGAATATAATGACTATTTGTGTCGATTTGATTAATAAACTATAAACAACACGAGGAAAAGTTATTATTCACACTTTTTTTACATTTATTTTTAAAAAACAGCTTGACAACCGCCGCATAAAGAAGTATAATATATATCGTCGCTCAATCTTTTGAAGCAATCCGGCGATGTAGCTCAGTTGGCTAGAGCATTCGGTTCATACCCGACAGGTCACCGGTTCAAGTCCAGTCATCGCCATCCGGCCCGTTGGTCAAGCGGCTAAGACGCCACCCTTTCACGG
>JAISIC010000025.1 GCA_031262225.1 Ruminococcus sp.
CGAGGCTTGTCGGTTTGACATTCACCATAGGCTCGATACCTCCAAAACAACGCGGCTTTTACTTTTACGCATAATGATACATTTACCTATTATACTCTCATCTTTTCGACTTGTCAAGAGTTTAGTTCATTAATTTTCAATTTATTCACATTTAATAAAAAAAGGGTCGAATTTTTTATGTAATTTATGCCTTGACTTTTGCCATTATAAGTAGTATAATTAATATAACGCTTTGGCGTAAAGAAAATTACCGGAGGTAAACTTAAATGGAATTAAAAGGCAGCAAAACTGAAAAAAATCTGCTTGCGGCGTTTGCAGGTGAGTCACAGGCACGCAACAAGTACACATATTATGCGAGCAAGGCACGTTCTGAGGGCTATGTTCAGATTGCCGATATCTTCACCATGACCGCAAATAACGAAAAAGAACACGCCGAAATGTGGTTTAAGGAGCTTCACGGCGGTGCTGTTCCCACAACAACCGACAACTTAGCTGACGCCGCTGCGGGCGAAAACTACGAGTGGACGGATATGTACAAAGGCTTTGCCGAAACTGCAAAAGAAGAGGGCTTCACCAAGCTTGCGTTCCTTTTTGAGAAGGTTGCGGAGATCGAAAAACGCCATGAAGAGCGTTACCGCAAGCTTCTTTCCAATATCGAGGGCGGGCTTGTCTTCTCTAAAGACGGCGACGCTATCTGGGAATGTTCAAACTGCGGTCATATCCACGTGGGTAAAAAAGCCCCCGATGTATGCCCTGTTTGTGCACACCCGCAAAGCTATTTCAGAGTTTTCTCCGAGGCACTTTAGGGGGCTGCCAAGTCTTCAGCAAGGCAAGATACCATGCAGCCCCCTACGAATACTATTATAAGGTGAAACTATGATACTTTCCGGAAGAGAGATAAAGCGGGCTATCGACGCAGGGGAGATAGTTATAACCCCATTTGACGAAGGCAAAATCAACCCGAACAGCGTGAACCTGACCCTGTCCGATGATTTGCAGTACTACAAAGATGACACCCTTGACATGAAGAAGCGGGGCGAAACGGTGAGTATTAAAATCCCGGAAAGCGGGCTTCTCCTTGAACCGAACAAGCTTTATTTAGGGCGTACCAACGAATTTACCTCAACCGATTTTTATGTTCCGATGCTTGAGGGGCGAAGCTCCACAGGGCGTCTCGGCCTCTTTATCCACGTAACCGCCGGATTCGGAGATGTCGGATTCAAGGGCTTTTGGACTTTGGAGATGTTTTGCATTGAGCCGATTAAGATATATCCGAATGTCGATATATGTCAGATATATTATCATACCATAAAGGGCGACTACGACCTCTATAAATCGGGGAAATATCAAAACAATACAGGGATTCAGCCCTCGCTTATGTATAAGGATTTCATTAAATAATAACAAAAACGCTTCGGAAATTAACCGAAGCGTTTTATTCTGCATTCTATTTGCCTACAACTTCAAGCCGCTCTTCAATCATACTGATGTCAATAATAGCAATCGGCGTTTTTTGGCTGTCGATAATGAGGTCTGCCGCCTTGTCCTCGATATTTTCACGGATGAACTTGCGTATATCGCGAGCACCGTATTTACCGCCGTGCGATTTTTCGGCGATGGTTTTGAGCGCTTCTTCGGAGACTTTAAGTTCAATCCCCTTCTCCTTGAGCGGGTCACGCATCTCGTCTACCATCAGCCCGGCAATCTCCTCAAAGTTTTCCTTTGAAAGCGGATTGAAGACAACAACCTCGTCCACACGCCCTAAAAACTCGGGGCGTAAAAACTTCTTGAGTGCTGTCATAGCCTTGTCGCGGGTGATGTCGCCCTCCGTTTTGTTGAAGCCCACACCTGTTGACTTGTCGGTTGAACCTGCGTTTGAGGTCATGGCGATTATCGTGTTTTCAAAGCTGATATTTCTGCCTTGGGCATCCTTAATTTTGCCCTCGTCAAGGATTTGGAGGAGTATATTCATAACGTCGGGATGTGCCTTTTCGATTTCGTCAAAAAGTACTACCGAATAGGGCTTGCGGCGTACCTTCTCGGTGAGTTGCCCTGCATCGTCATACCCCACATATCCCGGGGGAGAGCCGACAATGCGGCTTACCGAGTGCTTTTCCATAAATTCGGTCATATCAAGGCGAATGAGCGGGTCGTTGTCGTCGAAAAGCTCGTTGGCAAGCACCTTCACAAGCTCTGTCTTGCCCACGCCTGTAGGTCCGACAAATATGAAACTTGCAGGGCGTTTACGTGCCGAAAGGTGAACCCTTGTGCGTTTTATAGCCTTCGCGACAAGCTTTATTGCCTCTTCCTGCCCGATAACACGGGTTTTGAGTGCGGTTTCAAGATTTGAAAGCTTGGTGTATTCCGACTCGATAACCTTTGAGGCGGGTATCCCCGTCCAGAGCTCGATAACCTTTGAAAGGTCACGTTCGGTAACGAAAACGGATTCCGCCTTTTCGGCAAGCTCGCCCTTTTTGGATTCAAGCACCGAAAGGTTATATTTTATATTGGTAATGCGTTCGTAATCGGGGTCGGGAGAGTCCTGCTCGTTGCCGAGTTCCTTCACAAGATCGTCCATCGACTTGGTGAGTTTATCATATTCACCCAGTTCGGGCGACCTTATCGCCGCACAGGCACAGCTTTCATCCAAAAGGTCTATAGCCTTGTCGGGCAGGAAACGGTCGTTGATATATCGTTCGGAGAGTATCGCACAAAGATGCAGAATCGCCTCTGTAACCTTAACGCGATGGTGTTCCTCGTAATATTTCACAATGCCTGCAAGCACCGCTTCTGTTTCGCTTACATTCGGTTCGGATATGACAATCGGCTGGAACCGGCGTTCAAGAGCCGAATCCTTCTCGATATATTTGCGGTATTCCTTAAAGGTTGTCGCACCGATCATCTGAACTTCGCCGCGTGAAAGTGCGGGTTTGAGGATATTCGCGGCGTTCATTGAGCCTTCAGAATCCCCCGCACCGACAAGGTTATGCACCTCGTCCGCAAAGAGGATAACGTTGCCGTCGGCTTTGATCTCGTCGATAAGCCCTTTCATGCGTGCTTCAAACTGCCCTCTGTACTGCGTTCCCGCAACAACAGCGGTCATGTCAAGAAGGTATACTTTTTTATTTTGAAGCTTTGAGGGCACATCGCCCGAAGCAATTTTCTGCGCGATACCCTCGGCGATGGCGGTCTTTCCGACGCCCGGTTCGCCGATAAGGCAGGGATTGTTCTTCTGGCGGCGGGTTAAAATCTGCATAGCACGGGCGATTTCCTTGTCACGCCCTATGATATTGTCAAGCTTGCCCTTTGAAGCCTTTTCGGTCAGGTTAGTACAGTAGTTGTCAAGGAACTTATGCTTCTTAACCGGCTTCTCTTCTTTTTTAGGAGGCGGCGGTGTTTCCGGCTTTTTTTGCGGTTGGGGCATAGGTCCGCCCGATAAAAACGGATTTGATGTGAAAAGATTCTGTAAAAAACCGGGCATAGAAGTCGTGCCGCCGGGTGAAAACGACTCGTTAATATCCCCCAAAGGAGGGTTCATCTCGTCGATTATTTCATCAAGGCTGTCTGCGTCAATCCCCATCTCGTCTATATATTCTTTTATCTGGGGGATGCCGAGTTCTTTAGCACAAACAAGGCAAAGTCCCTCGTTATGCTTCTCGTTCCCCTGCATAGCAGTTACAAATACAACAGCGGTTCGCTGTCCGCAGCGTGTACAGATCATATTATATTACCTCCATGGTCAGTTTCTGTCAGAAATCGGAAAATGTATTTTGTCACGAAAGTCCTGTCAACAAAAGTTTGTAGGTTCACGTTGCCGCCAAAGAAGATTAAGGCTATCCGCGACAGAATAAAAAGTATCGTGATGGCAACAAGCAGTCCTAAGATTGCTCCTGCAAAGCGGTTTACGCCACCCACAATCGGGATTTTGTTAATTATTCCCGTCGCTTTGATAACAAGACCCAAAATTATGCTGATAATGATGAATGTCAGGGTGAAAACGATGCTGCCGACTATTCTGATTATCGTCGGGCGGAGGGTGTTTGCCACCAAGAATCTCACAACCGGCTCAACAGGGCTTTGAAGCACCGCCGCACGTGCCGTCGGGTCGTCGCCGTCAAAAACCTCGATAGTGCTGTCAAATCCTTCGGATGCTAACTCTACCTCAAACGGAAGGTCGGCTTTTTCGGCATATCCGTTCAGAATATCGACAAAAGCTTTCGCCTTTGTGTTTATTATATCATTAAATTCATTAGCAGTCAATACCCCCGAGTGATAATTCTCTGAAAATTCATCAATCGGTATTATTTCTGTCACATATTCATCATAGACGTTCGTGACATATTCTGTCAAATTCTTCTCTGCAGCGGGAAGGATAAGGTTATCACAGATGAAATCATCTAATGAATTTGCCGCAACAGAGGCTATGAAAGCCGCGACAATAAGGAAAATAAAGGATAAAATCATCTTTAAAAAGCCGTTTTTATGCCCGGCTATTATACTGACTAAGATTATCGCACCGACAAATACGTCTATTCCGACTGCAATTGCAAATGTATGCACTATTGTCTCCTTAACGTCTGATTATTCCGACGGCAGGTCGAGACGGTTAATCTCTCCGTAGCCTGAAAGGTAGATATATCCATCGGCGGTATACATATTATTATACACACCGGGGATTTTTATATCCGCGAAGTCTTTGCCTGTGATGTCGATACGGTCGATGTTGTCTTCGGATAACGCCAAAATTCCGTATTCGTTCGACACCGCCGAAACGGCTACTATATTTTTATTTATATTCATTTCACGGATATTATAATCCGCACCCATAATAAGCAGATCGGAACTGTTTGAAGTTTTCCCCTCAAAAAGCACGACTGCGGCGGAATCGGTAACGGAATAGTCCTTAAGATTGCCGAAATCTGCATATATCTGCTGTTTGAGAATCGAAAGGCTTGAAGATAGGATAACAAGCTCTCTGTCGCCGATTAAAAGGAGCAGGTCTTCCGACTGTGCCGCGATGAGCGTGACAGAAAGGGAAAGTGTGTTAAACCAATCGCTTTCATGAATGGGGATTACGGCACCGCTGTCGTCCTTTGCAGTCTCGGTAAAACTGTAATAAACCAGTTTGGTTACAAGGTCGCCGCCCTTTGAGGATAGAAGAGTTATATAAACACCCTTTTTCTCGCGGTCAAAGGTCACGTCGGTGATGCGTTCAACCGACTTGAAGCTGAAGATATTACGCCCGGTGTTGTCGAAGACGGTGAGGACCGCAGGGTGTTTGCTGCCGATTGTGACAACGCCGCAAAGCCCGTCAAACACACGGACGAGGAGGATTTGCTCGTCTAAAGTTTTGGTGAAGCGAACCCTGCCGTTTTTATATACCGAAAGGGTCTTGCCGCCGATGTCGTAAGCGGCAAATTCAGTCCCGTACGCGAAAAGGGCAGGGTTGCCGTAGTTGTGGGAGACCCCTAAAATTTCATTGCCGTTTTTGTCATATAAAGCAGTCTTGGTGTCGGTGACAAGGGCGATTCCGCCGTCTGTGCCGGAAACGGTGCGGGCGTGGATAGTCTCCGCCTCGGGGAGGGCAAGGGGAAAATTCCCCTCGGCAAGGGTCACTTCTTTAGCTGTGCCGGGGAGCTCCGGGACCTTAGTCAAAATCCCCTCCATCTTCGGATACCACCTGTCATGTGTAAAGACTATGACAAGCACAACCGCCGCGATGACAAAAAAGATCAGCACGGAGATGACTATTTTTTTAATTTTGTCCTTTTTTTGCTTCTTCCGAAGAGCGGAGATATCAATTGACATATGTATTAATCCTTGTTAAAAAGCTGTACTAAAAATTAAGTAATATTCTCCTGAATAAAAACGTATGACCAGTAAATCAATTGTATAAACAACCCCGGCGAAAGTGCGATAATAATCAGCCTGTTACGAAATTTTATGTCGTGTCTTTTAAGAAGCGGATAGATTATCGAGAAAAGTATTTCGGCAATTGAGATTATACCTGTTGCACCAAATGCAACGAAAATCCAATCCCATGCACCTAATAAAAGTGAAAATGCTATAGCGAGGATCAGAAGAACAAATAAACCAAATTGAACAAACAAACTTTGAAAATACACATCGATCGGCATGATTGCCGGTTCAAAAAGCTCTTTTATCTTTTTCATCCTGTCACCTCAATCATAATAAACCCTATTAAGATAAAGCCCCTCAGCCGGTGCGGTTCGTCCAGCCGCCTTGCGATCATGAGCCGCCAAAATTTCGCTCATACATTCGAGCTTGCGTTTTCCTTCGTTTATTTCAAGAAGTGTTCCGACGATTATTCTTATCATGTTGTAAAGAAAACCGTCGCCTGAAACGATGATTGAAACGAGATCTTCTTTGCGTTTTATTTTAATGTCGTTTATCGTTCGTGTCGTGTTTTCTCTGATGCCGTTTTGTCCGCAAAATGAGCGAAAATCATGCTCGCCTATCAGCGGCATTACTGCTTCTTGCAGAATTTTTTCATCTATCTTCACACCATATAAAAGTGCAAGATTCTCATAAAAAGGGTTCCTGTTTCTGCTGTTATATATCAGATATTCATACTCCTTGCCTGTGCAGGAATACCTCGCATGAAAATCGTCGGGAACGGTTTCGGCGTTTTTCACGGAAATGTCAGGCGGCAAAAAGTGGTTCATGCCGGTTATAATCCGATTGTCGTCGATAGAATTTTCGGTTTGAAACGACAGCACAAATTCCCTTGCGTGAACGCCTTTATCCGTCCTTGAACAGCCGTCAACGCTTATCTTTTCGCCTAATATCTTAAAAAGCGTGTCTTCGATTATATTCTGTACTCCGACGGCGTTTTTTTGCCGCTCGAAGCCGTGATAGTTTGTGCCTAAAAAGGCGATAGTAAGTTTCTTTGTCATAACAGTAAATCGGTCAGAATCGCTGCATTTAAGAATAAAAGCGAAACGCAGATTGCAAGGTAATCCGAGCCGCGTGAGTGAAGCTCTTTAAGCCTTGTTCTCCCCTCGCCGCCCTGATAACATCTGCATTCCATGGCAAGGGCAAGCTCCATAGCACGGGAGAATGCCGAGACAAAAAGCGGAATGAGAATCGGAACTAAAGCCTTTGCCCTGTGCAAGAGCCCGCCGCTCTCCATGTCGGCACCTCTCGCCTTTTGAGCCGACATAATCTTGTCCGTTTCCTCGATTAAAGTCGGGATAAACCGCAAGGCTATTGACATCATCATTGAAAGTTCATGCACCGGAAATTTGAGTTTTTTGAACGGCGAAAGCAGGCTCTCAACCGCATCGGTAAGGCTGATAGGCGACGTTGTGTATGTTAAAAGCGACGTTCCGGCGATTAAAGTCGCAATCCTTATCATCATAATTATCGTAAATTCAATGCCGTCATAGGTTATCTTGATAAACCCAAGGCGAAAAAGCACCACGCCGTCAAGGAAAAATATATTCAAAACAGAGGTGAAAAGGATAATCGGGATAATCGGCTTTAAGCTTTTGAGCATAAGCCTGAACGGGATTTTCGATAACGCATAGCAGAGTGCTGTGAAGAGGATTCCGGGAACGAGACCGATTACGGAATCCGCCGAAAAAAGCATCGCAATGAAAATCGCGGTGATGATTATTTTAAATCTTGCGTCAAGCCGGTGAAGTATCGACTCGCCCGGGAAAAACTGTCCTATGGTTATATCTTTGAGCATTTTTTTAACTTTCGCTTTTATGTTTTAACAGATATTCGTTTATTTTTTTCGCGGCATATTCAACTGTATATATATCGCCGTCAAGCTCTATCCCTGCGGCTTTAAGACGGTTCATGACCCTTGTTATCTGCGGCACGGCAAGCCCCATTGCGGTAAGCTCGGAAGCCCTTCCGAAGACCTTGGGCGGTGTGTCGTAGCAGAAAACGCCTCCGCCTTCCATCACTAAAATTTTTGTGGTGAACCGTGCGACATCCTCCATACTGTGTGAGATAAGAAGTACAGTTGCGTTTTTTTGATCACGATATCTCTTTATCTGTGCAAGGATCTTTTCGCGTCCTTTGGGGTCAAGCCCTGCGACAGGCTCATCAAGGATTAATATTTTCGGCTCCATCGCCATAACCCCTGCAATGGCAACACGCCTTTTCTGACCGCCCGAAAGCTCGAACGGCGAACGTAAAAGTGTTTCCGGCTTAAGCCCGACTATCTCCGCCGATTCTTCGACACGCCTTTTAACCTCGTCTTCGGAAAACCCCATGTTTTTCGGTCCGAAAGCGATATCTTTAAAAACCGTGTCCTCGAAAATCTGATATTCGGGGTATTGGAAAACAAGCCCGACCTTGAAGCGGATATCGCGGATTTTCACCGCCTTGTCCCAGATATCAAGCCCGTCTATATAGATATGTCCCGAAGTCGGCTTAATAAGCCCGTTGAGGTGCTGGATAAGCGTTGATTTCCCCGAGCCGGTATGCCCGATAATCCCGCAAAGCTCGCCCTCTTCGATCTCTATATTGACGTCCTTTACCGCCGTTTTTTCAAAGGGCGTTCCGAGACCGTAGGTGTATGTTAAATTTTCTGTTTTTATAACTGTTGACATTAATAACCTTTATTTCAATAGCTTTAGCAGTGCTTCTGCTGCCATATCTTCCGATATTATATGGGTGTCGGTGTCAAGACCCTGTTCATGCAGAATAAACATTAATTCAGTAACCTGCGGAACATCAAGCCCGACCGATTTAAGGAGAGTGACTTTTGAAAAAACGTCCTCCGGCTTCCCGTCAAGGAGGACCTGTCCGCCGTCGATAACGATAATCCTGTCTGCCTGTGCCGCTTCTTCCATGTAGTGGGTGATGAGCACTATCGTTATGCCGAAATCCCGATTTAGCATCCGAACGGTGTTGATAACCTCTTCGCGCCCCCTCGGGTCAAGCATTGCGGTGGGTTCGTCAAGGACAATACATTCCGGCTTCATCGCGATAATACCGGCGATTGCAACACGCTGTTTCTGTCCGCCCGAAAGCTTGTGGGGAGCGTGCCCGCGATATTCATACATATCAACGGCTTTGAGCGCTTCATCAACCCTGACACGCATCTTGTCGGTGGGAACGCCGATATTTTCAAGCCCGAAAGCAACATCCTCTTCAACCACAGTCGCGACAAGCTGATTATCGGGGTTTTGAAAGACCATCCCGATTTTACGGCGTATATCAAAGAGCTTGTCCTCATCAGCGGTGTCATAGCCGTAGGATTTCACCACACCGGAAGTCGGGGTTAAAATCGCGTTGCAAAGCTTTGCAAGGGTCGATTTTCCCGATCCGTTATGCCCCAAAACTGCGACAAACTCGCCCTTTTTTATATTCAGATTTATATGCTCCAAGACATTTACGCTTGTGCTTGTTTCCTCCTCGCTTTGATAGCGAAAGGTTACGTCCTTTATTTCAATGATATTTTCCATTTAGGGTTCCTTTATTTAGTTACGGCAATCGCCGTACTTCCGCAGGGCAGAGCCTTTCCGCTCCCCTTGCAGGGCAGACCCAAGACATATGATGAAACATTCATGCCGGGTAAAACTTCGCTTAAAAGATATTCCATAACCTGCTCGGAAAGCCCTGTGGTATAGCTGTTTAATATGAAAAACAAAGGCTTGTCCGATAAAAGTTTTGCGGCATTTGTGACCATATCGAAGAGATTTTCTTCAAGCCGCCATGTTTCGCCGCCCGGTCCGCGTCCGTATGAAGGCGGGTCCATGATGATTCCGTCATATCGCACACCGCGTTTTTGTTCACGCCCGACAAACTTTCCGCAATCGTCCACAATGTAGCGTATCGGGGCATCGGAAAGCCCGGACTTTGCCGCATTTTCCCTCGCCCATCCAACCATACCCTTTGCCGCATCAACATGGCAGACCCTCGCTCCCGCCTTTGCGGCGGCAAGGGTTGCCCCGCCTGTGTATGCAAAGAGGTTGAGGATATTTATATCTCTGTCAGGCTCACCCTTTTTCGCACTTGTTATAATATTCCCGATTGTTGCCCAGTTTACCGCCTGTTCCGGGAATATTCCCATATGCTTAAAATCGGTGGGTTTGACGATAAAGGTGAGCCGTCCGAAGTCAAAATCAAAATTTATATCCTGTGCATTTTTCGCGGTCGGATCGAAAAATTCCCATCGCCCTCCGCCCTTATCAGAGCGAAGATAATGTGCTTGTGCCTTCCCCCAGTCCGCAGTCTTAGCCGTTTTCCAGATTATCTGCGGATCGGGTCGGATATATATTTTTTTGCCGAACCGTTCAAGCTTTTCGCCGTCCGTGCAGTCGATAAGCTCATAATCGCCGTAGTTATTGTAAGTCTTTATCATTAAAATTTCTTTAGTTTCCGGTTTATTTCGCCGCCGCTTTTTCCTGAATCATTGCTGTAATTTCACCGACAATGCGGTTTATCTGTTTGAAATCCTTGCCCTCCGCCATAACGCGGATTAAGGGCTCTGTTCCGCTTTCACGGACAAGAATTCGCCCCTTGTCGCCGAGCTCATCGGTGCCTGCCTTGATGGCGCCGCTTATCGCCTCGTCGTTCTTCCAGCGTTCTTTGAAATCGGCGGAAATCTTCACATTAAGCATAACCTGAGGATAAACGCTCATAACCGAAGCAAGCTCTGAAAGGGGTTTGCCGGTCTTTTTCATGACTTCAAGGAGCTTCACGGCGGTAAGTTCGCCATCTCCTGTTGCGGCATGGTCGCCGAAGATTATATGCCCCGACTGCTCGCCGCCCAGATTATACCCCTTGTCAAGCATCTGCTCAAGTATGTATCGGTCGCCGACTTTAGTTGAAACTACAGCTACACCTTCGTTTTCGGCATATTCCAAAAAGCCCATATTGGTCATAACCGTCACAACGGCGGTTGATTTGGCAAGCGTTTCGGTTTCAAGCATATCCTTTGCGAAGATGGCGATAAGCCTGTCTCCGTCGATGATTGCACCCGTTTCGTCAACTGCCAGACATCTGTCGGCATCGCCGTCAAAGGCAAATCCCACATCGCATTTCTTATCTTTGACAAAGCTTATGAGCGTGTTCATATCGGTTGAGCCGCATTTTTTGTTGATATTAACGCCGTTCGGTGTCCCGTTTATGAGGAAAACCTTCGCATCAAAGGAAGCGAAAATCTTCTCCGCCGTGACATATGAAGCACCGTTTGCACAGTCAAGAGCAATCCGCATATTCGGAAACTTCGCCTTATTCACAGCTTCGATTATATGCTTTTCATAGTCTTTCGCGGCTGTTTTGTCGTGAACAATTCTTCCGACCTTTTCGCCGGATTTAAGTGCAGATTTGATATTCGCGAGGTCTCCGAAGATAAGGCTTTCTATCTCGTCTTCCGTTTCGTCGGGGAGTTTATAGCCGGTTGACGCAAAAAGTTTAATTCCGTTATATTCAAAGCTGTTGTGCGAAGCTGAAATCATTATCCCGGCGGTATACCCTCTTTCTTTTGTCAGAAACGAAATCGCCGGCGTGGGGATTACCCCTGCCAAGATACAGTTTCCGCCAACCGAGGCGATGCCTGCCGCAAGTGCCGATTCTAAAATATCGCAGGATATTCTCGTATCCTTGCCGATTATGAAATTAAGTTCCGAATGCCCCGACTGTGAAGCCAGCACCATCGCCGCCGCACGTCCTATCTGCATTGCAGTTTCACAGTCAAGCTCTGTCACCGCAATTCCTCTTGCACCGTCTGTTCCGAAAAGTTTGCCCATGTATCCTCCGCTAATTAAAATTACTGCAATAAACTTGTTTGTGCAGGATTAATATTTGCCGGGGCTTGAAGCCCCATATGGTTATAAGCAAGGGCTGTTACGCATCTGCCTCGCGGGGTTCTTGATATAAACCCAAGCTGCATCAGATACGGTTCGCAGACATCCTCAAGGGTGATTGACTCCTCGCCGATTGCCGATGCAAGGGTCTCAAGCCCGACAGGTCCGCCGCCGTATCCCTTTATGATCATCTCTAAAAACCGTTTATCCATGCTGTCAAGCCCGAGAGAATCAATTTCAAGCCTGTCTAAAGCAATCTTTGCAATATCTTCAGTTACTTTCCCGCTGCCCAAAACCTCTGCAAAGTCACGCACGCGTTTAAGGAGCCTGTTTGCAATACGAGGGGTGCCTCTGGAGCGTTTTGCAATCTCATATGCACCTTTTTTATCACAGGGGATCCCCAAAATGACGCTCGAACGAAGGACAATATCGGAAAGTTCCTCAAATGAATAGAGTTCAAGCCTTGTCACCACGCCGAATCTGTCGCGAAGGGGAGCGGAGAGCTGTCCAGCCCTTGTGGTCGCACCGATAAGGGTAAATTTCGGGAGGTCAAGCCTTATTGAACGTGCGGCAGGACCCTTCCCGACGATAATGTCAAGTGCGTAGTCTTCCAAAGCCGGATACATAATCTCTTCAACCTGACGGTTCAGACGGTGTATCTCGTCGATAAACAGCACATCATTAGGCTGTAGATTTGTGAGGATAGCGGCAAGGTCGCCCGCCTTTTCAATCGCCGGACCGGACGTTATGCGGATATTAACACCCATCTCGTGGGCGATAATACAGGAAAGGGTTGTCTTTCCAAGCCCCGGCGGACCGTATAGCAGGACATGGTCGAGCGGCTCGGAGCGTTTTTTCGCCGCCTCGATAAACACCGCCATATTTTCTTTAGCCTTCTCCTGCCCGATATATTCCGAAAGGGTTTTCGGGCGGAGCGTAAGCTCAATATCATCGGTGGTATCGGTTTCCGTCTCAAGGGGGCTGACGAGGCGATCACTATCATATTCAAATGCTGAAGTTTCTAACATTCTATTAAACCTTTATAAAAATGTGCAAAATTTGATTAAATTTTATATTAATTGTTCGTATTCCATCGTTTTTTCGGTAGGGATAATAATAAGCGGAACAAGCTCTTCCTCTTCGGTTATACCGCCTGTGAAAGCTTTTGCCGGGCGGCGTTTTATCCCATATCTGAACGTCTTTTTCCCTGTCGCCGCCGCCAAGAAATCGCCTGTAAAATCGTCCGTTTTAAAATGACTTCGATATGCACCGAAAAGCGAAATCGCATCAGATTTGGGGTATAAAAGATAATCCTGCCCGAAAAGGTTGCGAAAAGACATTGCAAAACTTTCGAGTCTGTCCGGTTTGATGAAAAAGCTGCAAGCTCTGGGTTCGATAATCGGATTGAGATAAAAGGCATCGCAGAGTGCAGGATAGTCCTCTAAGTTTATGGTGTCGGAATCGATATATCCGCCGGTTGAAGAGACGATGATAAGCGTGTCCTTCAAAGCTTTTGAGAGGGTTTTAATCAGCTCGTTTATATCCGACATTCCGCGATAGGTTTCATCAGATTCGGTACCGGTCATTTTTATCGTCTCTGCAAGCCCTGTCCAGTATACGAGTGAAAGGGTGTCGGAGGGGGTGTGCGCAATATCATAAAGCTTTCTGCATACGTCTTCAAACTGCTTGCATAAAATCTGTGTGGTGGAGGTATGGAGGATATCATCGGACAGGATAAAAGTGTCTGTGCGGCGTTTCGGGCGGCTTTTTCCTGCACCCCCGAAGTCGGTGAAGATATCTTCGTATGAAAGCTGTGCTTCCGCTCCGATATTCACAGGAATGTCAGTCCGCCACGTCTTTTTGGTGTACATATCGTAGGTAACGCCGTATTCTTTAAAGAATAAAACTCTGCCGAGATTCCCGTGCTCGTTGGGGGCAACTCCCGAAAGCACCGAATGAAGTGCAGATACGCCGCCCGACGGGAACACAGAGGTTATATCGCCGACACGTTTCACCTTCAAAAAATCGCCGTTTTTGATATTCTTTCGTAAAACATCGGAACCCATACCCTCGATGAATATTACGATTGTGTTTGAGAAATTCCGTTCAAAAACTTCATCAAGGACCTCAAGCGACGGATAAAGATAGGAACAGTTATAAAACCGTCTCACCGACGATATTAAATTAATTATGCTGTTGCCGTAGTTCGGAGAACAAAGCATAGTTTATTCCTTATATTTTTGCCTTTAAATTTTAGCCTTTAAATTTTAGATAGCATTTTGAGTGCAGTTTTAATCATATCCTGTGCCGACATACTGACGGAAAGTCCCGAAACAGCTCTGATCGCTTCCGACTGCGAAAAGCCGAGAACGGTAAGTGCCGCGACAGCCTCCGAAGCGTTGGAGCCTTTGCCCTCTGTCTTCGGGAGGGTCAGATGCGCAAATTCAGATAAGTCTCCCGATTCCTTTTTGAGCTTGTCTTTTAGCTCTAAGATTATCCTTGAAGCGTTTTTTGCACCCACACCCTTAATTCCGCGAAAAGCGTTGACGTCCTCCGAAGCGACAGCGAGAGCAAACCGCTCGGGGGTGAGCATTGAGAGTACGGCAAGTGCCATCTTCGGACCGACCCTTGAGACGGAGATCAAAAGCTGAAAACAGGAAAGCTCCCTCTCATCTGTGAAGCCGAAAAGGTCCAAAGCATTCTCGGTTATGTGCATATAGGTGTATAGAAACTGTGTGCCGCCCACAGCCGTCACCGCCGACAGGGTGTTAAGGCTGCACCTGCACCCGTAACCAACGCCGCCGCATTCAATGACTGCCATGTCATCAGTTTTCTTTATAACTTTTCCGTTTAGTGAATTGATCATAGGCTCATTCCTTTTTTTGAATGTCCGTGGCAGATTGCGATTGCAAGGGCATCTGCGGCATCGTCGGGCTTCGGAATATCTTTTAGTCCGAGGATTGATTTTGTCATCTGCATAACCTGATTCTTTTCGGCTCGCCCATAGCCCACAACGGCTTGTTTAACTTGAAGCGGCGTATATTCAAAGATCGGTATATTCATATTAACCGCCGAAAGCAGAATAACCCCTCGTGCCTGGGCAACGTCGATCCCGGTTTTTTGATTGGTATTAAAAAACAGCTTTTCAACCGCCATCGATTCCGGCTGATATTTCTTTATCAGGTCGGTCATGTCGTCGTATATAGCTTTGAGCCGCTCGTCAAAAGGCGTTCCGGCATCGGTGGTTATCGCACCGAAAGCCACTGGCGAAAATTTATAGCCGTCGAAATCCACCGCGCCGAAGCCGACAATAGCATATCCCGGGTCAATTCCGAGCAATCTCATAAACGTTCACAATCTGAATAAATAAAAGTTTTCTTGTCAATAATCAAAGTTATACAAATACATTGTAACATAAAAACAAAGTTTTTGCAATAGTAAACCCTTATTTTTAATTTTTGTCTTTATTTTCATAACACGCAGTTAATATTTATGGTCTATAATATAAGATACACTTAAAATTATGTACTCGAAAGGAGCAGAACGAATGGATTACCGGGTCGGTGACTACGTTGTATACGGCGTGAACGGCGTCTGCAAATTCGACAGGGTCGAGATGAAAAACTTTTCCGGCACCGGTGAAAAGTCATACTGCATTCTTTTACCGATAGATTCAAAGAGCTCCACATACTACGTTGAAGAAGAAAAGCTTTCCGAACGTGTCAGAAAGCTCATGACAAAAGATGAGATTTTATCGCTTATCGATTCCATGCCGGGCATCCCGATGGAATGGGACGACGACAATAACCAACGTCGGTCTGACTATCGCGAAGTGCTCCAGAGCGGCGATTTCAGGCGTCTTATAGGGCTTACAAGAGCGTTATATGGTTTCCGCGAAAAGCAGCGTGAAAATAACAAAAAGCTCCCTGTTGCCGACGACAAGAGCATGAAAGCCGCTGAAAACATTTTATATTCAGAGTTTGCTTATGTTCTCGATATCCCCTATGAGTCGGTGGAAGGCTTTATAACCGAACGCCTTGAAGCGGCGGTGTCAGGGGATAAGCCCCAATCAGAAACAGAGGCAGTACTCGGGGCAGAGCCCGAGGTTTCACCCGGGGCAACGCCCCTTACATCAGAAGATTTACAGACAGAGCACTGAAAATAAAAGCTGAAATATCGGAAGTAAGGCACGCTGCAATAGTGTGCCTTGTTTTTGTAACTTTAGTTGCACCATAGTAGACGGCAACGGTGTAAAATGTCGTCTCCGACGCTCCCATCATCACCGAGGCGACACGCCCTGCGAAGCTGTCTGGGGAGACACCGGAAAGCACCGTCTCAAATGTCGCAAGCGCACCGCTCCCCGAAATCGGGCGGATTAGGGCAAGGGGCAGTGCTTCGGGAGGGAACCCTAAAAGCGAAGCGGCGGGAGAGAGCACTCCGGTCAAAGCATCCAAAGCCCCCGAAGCTTTAAACATACCAATTGCCGTCATGAGGGCTATTAACGCCGGAAGTATTCCTATACCGACTTTGAGCGATTCCCCTGCACCTTCGATAAACTCGTTGAAGATATCAACCTTCTTGACAAATCCCGATACTATTATAATGGCAATTAGTGCAGGAACTATGTAGTTGGTGTAGGCGGCAATGTTCATGCTTTCTTCCTTTCAACCGCATTGAAGATTAAAGCGACTGCAAGCCCGCAAGCAAGGGCGATGACACTTGTCATAACCACAGCCGGGAAGATATCAAAGGGTGATAATGCCCCGTGTTTGAGCCGCAGTGTCGCCGCTGTCTGCGGAATGAGGGTTATCGAAGCTGTGTTGAGGACGATAAACACTATCATATGCCTTGAAGCTATACTGCTGTCTGCTCGCGGATCAGCTTTACGGTTTTCAATCTCAAGCTCGTGCATAGCGTTAAGCCCTATCGGGGTTGCGGCGTTCCCAAGCCCCAAGACGTTTGCCGCAACGTTCATGCAGATAAGCCCATAGGCTTTCGAGTTCGGGTCAAGCCCCGGAAACAACAGTACAAAAAGCGGTCGGAAAAGAAAGGCAAGCTTTGCGGTAAGCCCTGCCTTTTGGGCAATCCGCATCAGCCCTCCCCACATACACATTCCGCCGATGAGATAAAGAAAAAGCTCCACGGCATCCACACAGGAATTAAGCGCCGATTCGGTCAGGGCCGCCTCATGGTCGGTAATAACCCCGAAAATTATGGAGAGCAGCAAAAGCCCCCCGAAAACCCATTTCATCATTGTAAAGCTCCTTGAACTTTAATCGTTTTTAAGTTTGTTGTCAACAGTTGTACACAATTAATTTACAACAGATTAATAAAAAACATTCGACAACATTTCCCATATAATGATATAATTCCATATAGATAGATATACCGCGACCCAAAAAAACAAATTCGCGGAAATTTTTTTGAAAGAGCTGTGAAAGAAATGAAAGCTACAGGAATCACCCGTAAGATCGATGAACTCGGAAGAATCGTTCTTCCCATGGAACTCCGCAAAAACATGAACATCGTTGAAAAAGACCCTCTCGAAATCTTTGTTGAAGGCGACAACATCATCCTTCGCAAATACAAATCTTCCTGCATTATCTGCGGAAACGATGAAAACTGCGTTGAATTTAAAGGCAAATGCATCTGTGCAGACTGCATAGCGGAACTCAGATAACTACATATTTGTTTTCCCGGCGGACGTTAAATCGTCCGCCCTTTTATATTTATGTTTATGTAAATATATTCTATTTTTATGTTTTAATTTCCATGATATGACATTTTTCGCTTGATTAATATGGTAAAATATGTATTATCTTGAATTTCGAGAGGTACATATGAAGGGAATTAAAATACTTTTACCGTTGGCTTTAATATCTGTACTGGTAATCGCCTTGACGGCACCGACAACAGTAAATGCAGATCTGCCGCCTGAAAATGCAGAAGAAAAAGCAACAGAAGTTATACAAACTGTAGAAACAGAAGTAATTATACAGACAGAGGCTGTAACAGAGCAAACGGAGGAGATACCGCCGGAAATACCGGAAGAAATGATACCTCTCCCCCCTGTAACCATCACCCTCTCTGCCGCAGGGGACTTCACCCTCGGCGGCGATATACAGTCGGGGGGTGATTGGCGTTTCGCCGCCGCCTATGAGGAACATGGTGCAGACTGGTTTTTGGCGAATGTCAAGGATATATTCGAAGCGGACGACCTTACCATCGTGAACCTTGAGGGTACTCTCACCACCGCAAACACCCGCAGGGCGAACAGAAGCTTTCTTTTTCGGGGTGACCCCGAATATATAGATATTCTCACGGCGGGGGATGTTGAGATTGTGAACGTCGCGAATAATCACCACAACGACCTCTTGTCGCAGGGTAAAGAAGATACCCTTGACACCGTGAAAAACGCCGGTATCGGTTATTTCGGCTATGATGATGAATACAGCACAGAGATAGAAGGGGTTACTTTCGGGTTTTTGGGCTTCACCGAATGGGATCACACCGCCCTTGATATTACAGAGCGTATAAAAACGGCTAAAAATACATATGACATTGTCGTCGTGAGCTTCCATTGGGGGATTGAGCGGCAGTACACCCCGTCGGCAACACAGACTATCCTCGGTCATGCGGCGGTTGATGCGGGGGCAGATCTGGTTATCGGCTCTCACACCCACGTTCTGGGCGAGGTTGAAAATTATAACGGTGTAAATATCGTTTACAGTCTGGGGAATTTTTGCTATGGGGGACACAGCAACCCCGCCGACAAGGATACAATGATATTCCAACAAGATTTTCTTATCTACCCCGACGGTGTCTTTGAGATATCCGATTCAAGGGTTATTCCCTGCTCGATAAGTTCGGTGGATTACACTAACAATTACCAGCCGACACCCGAAAATCAAACCTTATTTTAAGACAGAGTTAAATTTTCGTTAAATAAATTATGAATACTTGACAATCTGACGCAAATAATGTACAATAATAGCGATAATTAATTGTATTGTCTATTTTAATGGCATTATTTTCCGTATAACATGATTGGATGGATAAAAATGGATAGAATCGGAGTCTTAACAAGCGGCGGCGACGCACCGGGCATGAACGCCTGCATACGTGCCGTAACGAGAGCCGCAATATCAAAGGGATATGAAGTAGTCGGCTTCGTAAAAGGATATCAGGGACTGTTATATAACAAATACAGATCGCTCACTGCAAGAGATGTATCGGACATAATCCACACCGGCGGAACGATACTGGGCAGTGACAGATGTCTTGAGTTCAAAGAGTGGGATAATGTCGGTAAGGGTAAGCAAAACTGTGACGAGCTTCTGCTCAAAGGGCTTGTTGTTATCGGCGGCGACGGCTCTTTCAAGGGTGCTCTTGACCTGACTAAAGCGGGGCTCCCCTGCATAGGCATTCCCGGAACAATCGACAACGACATAGGCTGTACCGATTACACCATCGGTTACGACACGGCGATGAACACCGCGATGGATATGGCGGATAAGCTCCGCGACACCATCCAGTCCCACGATCGCTGTGCGGTTGTTGAGGTTATGGGCAACAAAGCCGGTTGGATAGCACTGAATGTGGGTACAGCGGTCGGAGCAATGGCGATAATCACCATGGAATGCGATCACACCCTTGAAGAGATAGCCGGCAAGATGAAAGCAATGAATGCTACCGGCAAACATCACTTCATGGTTATCGTTTCCGAAGGCGTTGCAAAGATACAGAAAACAACGGTTTTTGAGATTGCCGACCGACTTCAGGCGGCAACCGGGGTTGAAACGCGTGCAACTGTCTTCGGTCATGTACTTCGCGGCGGCAACCCGACACTCCGCGACAGAGTTTCCGCAACACAGATGGGATATCATGCCGTGAACCTCCTCGATGACGGCATCAGCAAACGTGTTGTCGGCGAACGCGGCGGATTTGTGGTTGACTATGACATTGAAGAAGCTCTCAAAATGACGAAGGATTTTGACATGAACCTTTATAAGATTGCAAACGATATAAGCCTTTAAGAAGAAGTATGGAACAAAGAACAGAAAAATCAAAATCTATTGACATGAAAAAATATTTCACCTTCAAATTCGACATACAAAACCTTGTGACGCTTGGTATGCTCCTTGCGACGTTTATTGTCCTTGATTACCTGACGATAAAGGTCGGCACGGGGATGAAATTTAACCTTGCGTTTATAGCGGTCGCTATTGCCGGTGCTTTATACGGTCCGCTCCCGACGGCTTTAATGTGCGTTGCGGGCGATATCTTAGTATGTATTTTAGGCGGAGATGCTCCGCTCTGGCAGCTCACCGTAACCGCCGCTTTGACAGGGCTTATATACGGGTTTTTCCTATATGGGCGGACAGGGAAAAATCTTGCCCTGTTTTCGATATTTGCACGAATAGCGGACAGTATAATTATAACTATCGGTCTTAATACTTTAATCCTCATGTCGGTCGGATTTTTATCGCCGACACTGCCCGCGTTTATCTCAAGACTTACAAAAGCACTCATAGAGATTCCCGTTTACAGCTTGGTTTTAGCGGTACTGCTTCCGCAGATCATACTGCTTCACCACAAGATATATGACAAATCTCGTTAAATATCGCTGATTATAATTTTCGGAGGAAGTTACATGAAATTCGGTTTCTTTGATGATGCCAACAGAGAATATGTGATTAATAACCCCAAGACCCCTTATCCGTGGATCAACTATCTGGGCACACAGGCGTTCTTCTCGCTCATCTCCAATACAGCAGGCGGTTACAGCTTCTATAAAGATGCACGTCTTGCAAGAATCACGCGTTATCGCTATAACAATGCTCCCGTGGATGTCGGCGGCAGGTATTTTTATATCAAGGACGGAGACACCGTCTGGAACCCCGGCTGGTCGCCCGTGAAGACAGAGCTTGACAGCTATGTTTGCCGTCACGGCATGGGATATACCGCCATTGAGGGTGTTAAAAACGGTCTCAAAGCAAATGTAACCTTCTTCGTTCCCGAAAATTATAACGGCGAGATTCAACTCGTGAAGCTCACAAACGAAACCGACAAGCCGAAAACCTTCAAACTCTGGTCGTTTTTAGAGTGGGGTCTTTGGGATGCTCATGATGACTCGGTAAACTTTCAAAGAAATTACAACACCGGCGAAGTTGAGATTGAAAATTCGATAATCTTCCATAAAACAGAGTATAAAGAACGCCGCAACCACTTCGCGTTCTATTCCGTAAATGACTCCATCGACGGATATGACACCGACCGCGAGACATTCATGGGGCTTTATAACGGCTTTCATAACCCGCAGACGGTTTTTGAGGGCAAGCCCCGAAACTCCGTTGCAGACGGCTGGTCGCCTGTCGCTTCGCACTATAAGGAAATCACCCTTGCACCGGGCGAAACAAAGTCGCTTGTTTATATCTTGGGCTATGTCGAAAACCCGCAGGAACAGAAGTTTAACGCTGATGGCAGTATGAACAAATCCCGTGCCTATGATATGATTTCAAAGTACGACACAGCGGCAAAGGCAGAGGCGGCACTCGCTTCCCTTGCTGCAACTTGGGACAAGCTTCTTTCTAAATATACTATTGATTCTTCCGACGATAACCTCAACCGCATGGTCAACATCTGGAACCAGTATCAATGCATGGTGACCTTCAACCTCTCCCGCTCCGCTTCCTATTTTGAATCGGGCATCGGCCGCGGCATGGGTTTCAGGGACTCTAACCAAGACCTTTTGGGTTTTGTACACCAAATCCCCGAACGTGCAAGAGAACGTATCTTAGATATCGCGGCAACACAGCTTGAAGACGGCGGAAACTATCACCAATATCAACCTCTCACCAAAAAGGGTAATAATGAGGCGGGCACGAACTTCAATGATGATCCGCTCTGGATGATACTCTCAACCGCCGCTTACATCAAGGAAACGGGCGATATCGGAATCCTTGACGACAATGTGCCCTATAACAATGACGAAAAGCTTGCAAAGCCGCTCCTTGACCACCTTAAGAGAAGTTTCTATCATGTTGTGGAGAATGTCGGACCTCACGGGCTTCCGCTTATCGGGCGTGCCGACTGGAACGACTGCTTAAACCTCAACTGCTTCTCAAATACCCCGGGGCAGAGCTTCCAGATTACCACTTCAAAAGACGGCAAGGTTGCCGAGTCGGTGATGATCGCCGGTATGTTCACCTCAATCGGTCCCGAATATGTGAAGCTTTGTAGAATTAAGGGGCAGGATGCAGAGGCTGATAAGGCACAGCGTGAAATCGACAAGATGAGAGCCGCGATTATGAAGGACGGCTATGACGGCGAGTGGTTCCTTCGCGCTTATGACGACAACGGCAAAAAAGTCGGTTCTAAAGAAAACGAAGAGGGCAAAATCTTCATCGAGCCGCAGGGTTGGTGCGTTATGTCGGGGCTCGGCTCCGAAACAGGCGACGACATCAAGACCCTTGATTCGGTTAAGAAATACCTTGATACGAAATATGGGCTGGTACTCAACAACCCTGCATTCACCAAGTACTATATAGAATACGGCGAGATTTCAACCTACCCTGCCGGCTATAAAGAAAACGCAGGTATATTCTGCCATAATAATGCATGGATTATCTGTGCGGAAGCGGCAGTCGGCAGAGGCGACCTGGCTTTTGAGTACTACTCAAAGATTGCCCCTGCATATCTTGAAAGTATCTCCGATATCCACCGCACCGAGCCATATGTATATGCCCAGATGGTAGCTGGCAAGGATGCGAAAAGGCACGGCGAAGCGAAAAACTCGTGGCTCACAGGCACAGCGGCTTGGAACTTCGTTGCGATTTCACAGTATATTTTAGGCATAATCCCCGACTATGACGGTTTGAAGATAGACCCGGCTATTCCTAAGGATTGGGATGGCTACAGTGTTTCAAGGACATTCAGGGACGCGATTTATAACATCAAAATCGAAAATCCGAATCACGTTTCAAAGGGTGTTGCTAAAGTAACTGTTGACGGCAAGGATATTCAAGGTAATGTCATACCTTCGATAGGCAGCGGAACACATGAAGTTGTTGTAACAATGGGCTAATAAAAAGGCAGGTACCGAGTTTTCACGGTACCTGCTTTTTACGACAAATTTTATATTATCCCTAATTCTCTGGCTCTCAAAACTGCATCAAGGGCATCATTCACACCTAATTTTTTATACGCAAAGTATAGATGTGTTTTCACTGTCGATAGGCTCAGACCTGTAAGAGCACAGATTTCAGCAGTATGATTGCCCTTTGAGAGCAACATAATAACATCTTTTTGGCGGCGTGAAAGTTTTATATCGCTGCTCTTTTTATCGCTTTTCGGGCGAAGATAGTTCGGGTAAGACCTTGCTTGTGCGTGGGCAGCCATCAAAACTTCGTTTACATATATTCGTGTAAGTTTGCCTTTATAATCAGGAGAACTTACCTTCGTCTGCACACGCTTTAGTATCGGTTCGATCGCTGTTCCCTCGTCTGCAATAAGTGTTGAATATTCATATTCAACAAGGATTTCAAGGGCGGCAAAAAGGAAACTTTCAGCCCCCTTTTTATCCCTTCTTGCAGAGTATAATACTGCCAAAAGAAGTAACGCTTCTGCCTTGTCTATAGGGCGATTGAGGTTTTCCCCGTAATCTGACAGAAGTCTTAAGAGCCTTTCTGCTTCATCAAAACGCCCTGTCAGTATAAACACGCGTGCTGTTGTAAAATGCTGATAAAGGCGAAAGAGTTCTATTCTTTCTATTTCAACGACGAAATATTCATCGAGCCAGGCTGCCGCCGCCTCTTCATCTCCCAATAAAAGCTTCATCTTCGTTTTATAGGCTTTGAGATTCGGCAGGAAATCTTGCCCTTCGTTTTCTACAAGCTCTGTGAAACTGCTTAAGGCTGTCTTTTCCTGTGAGGCATAACCCTTCCCTAAATGTAAAAGAACAGCGTGCTTTAAGAAAGCTACACAGATTCTGCCGTCAATCTTGTGAATAGGCTTAATCAGCGATTCCGATTCGGTTATCAGTGCCAGTGCATCGGTAAACTGTCCGCGTTCATAGGCAAATGTTGCGGAGAAAAGCGGCTGCAAATACTCCCATTCCGCACCGAGCAGGGGTGCAAATGTCTTCTGCAAGCCTTTCATCCAGTTTGGATCAAGGGCAAATTCGTTATAATCGACGTTACTGCGGGTTACAAACGGCAAACCGTGGGTATAGCTTGCGATGCTTGTAGCAAGTCCCTCCGGTGTGTAGCCTTTCAAAAGGATTCTGAAAAATCCGTAAATCTGTTCTTTTTGTTTCATGGTTTTTCTGTAATCAACAGAAAACGCCATAATCGAAAATTCCACAAATTCATTCCCGGCTTTTGCAATGGCAGGGAGTTTTTTAATAATACTGTCCATATGTAGAGCAAATTTTTCATATCGCCCGGTAAGATAATAAAACCACGCCGCCAAAACATGAAGCACAGGCATTTCGCGATAGGCTTTTTCGGGAAAATCATCATTGAAAAACCCACGTAAAAAGTCGGCATAATCGGCAACCCCGCCGCGGCGGTTTTTAAAAAGAAATAAAAGCAGATATGCGTCAATCGACTTCCAGTCGCCCGAATGTATCATATACCGCAAAGCACGTGTATAGTCACCCTGTGCTTTATAGTATTCGGCTGCCTTTTTATAAAGTTCCGAAGAATTTTTGTTATCACGCAGTTTTCGGCGTAAAAAGTCTTGAAAAATGTGGTGATAGCGGTAAAGGTCATCGTGAATACAGCTTATAAATGAGTTTGTTCGCGAGAGGACCTCCAAAACATCGGCAGAGTCGTTTCGGTCAGTCATGATTTTTGCAAGGTCGGATGAAAATTCATCTAAAACAGCTGTGTCAAGGCAAAATTTTCGTAAATCGGGCGTCCAGAGCCCCCAAATCTGTGATTCAAAATAGCCCGAAAAATCAAAGCTGTTAAGGTCTTCGCTGTTCTTTATGCCGCTGTGGGCAACAGCATTTACACCCATTACCCAACCCTCGGTCATATCAAAAACCATTCTGCGCTGCTTGTCAGTCAGGTCCTGTCCGAGTATCTTAAAATAGGAACTGATTTCATCTTCGGAAAAGCGTAAATATTCAGAGCCGATTAGGTTTTTATGTGTAACGAGCGGCAGAAACTCTGCGGGCGGTGCAAAGCGTGATATGAAAACAACGGTGAAATTAGCAGGCAGGCGTTTTATGATAAAGGGAATTGCCTTAAAAATTTCGTTATTTTTAATCAGATGCAAATCATCCAAAACAAGGACAAACGGTGTATCGTCAGGGTGCATTTCGTTAATGAGTGCTATTGTTTGCTCAACGGGGGAAGCCGAAAAACCCGGATTATTGAGAATTGAAAGCATTCCTTCGTTTTGCGGCTGTTTTGAAAAAAGCCCGAGGGATAGCTGCTTAAAAAAAACGGACGGCACCGAATCATATTTATCAAGCCCGATCCAGATTGTGTCGCGTGCCTTGCTTTCTATCCAAAGCAGAGCAGAAACGGTCTTCCCGCTCCCCGCCGGAGCACACACGTATATGAAACGGCTCTCCGCCGCTTTGTCATAAACAGGAATGAGTGCCGTGCGAGGCATTACATTCTCCGGAAGGGAGGCAAGGGTGAATTTATCCGACAAAAAAGTTGTATCGGTCATAAAACCTCTTTTTTCATGCTTTTATTAGATTATAAATCAAAATCAATGTTTTGTCAATGATATGCCACAAATAGTATGAGGATTTTCACATTTTAACCGCGATGCACTTGGCGAAAAGCCGGGCAACCTCATACTTCCGCAAAAACTGCATGATTTTGGGCATAAACAAATTTACAAAACCTCATACTGCCCGAATTGACAACATTTTAAAAGAATGATATTATTATATAGGTGATTTTGCGAACATTTAATTTGTGCTTTTTACGACACACCTGAAGATTGCACTTTTCTTCAGCAGGTTGACAATTTATATATTTTATGCTATGATAAACATATATTTTTATGATAGGTGAATTATGGCTGTACTTGTAACCGGCGGCACAGGCTACATAGGCTCTGTGACCTGCGTGAAGCTCCTGCAGGCAGGCGAAGAGGTTGTCATTGCCGACAATCTTTCAAACAGCGACATCTCTGTCACCGACAGAATTAAGAAGATAACGGGCAAAAACTTTTCATTTTATAAGGCAGATGTCCGCGACAAGGCGGCGATGAGAGATATTTTCGCTAAACATAAGATTGAGGCTTGCATACATTTTGCAGGTCTGAAAGCCGTTTATGAATCAATTTCAAAGCCTCTTGAATATTATGATAATAACATCGGCGGCACGATAGCTCTCCTTGAGATAATGAAGGAAGCGAATGTAAAGAAGATAGTCTTTTCATCATCTGCGACCGTTTACGGCAATAATGAGCCGCCCTTCTCCGAAGATATGGAGATCGGTCTTGAAACCACCAACCCGTACGGTACCACCAAGCTTTTCATAGAAAAGATACTGGGGGATCTCGCTATATCCGACCCGGAATGGGGGGTTATGCTTCTTCGGTATTTCAATCCGATCGGTGCGGATGAGTCGGGGCTTTTGGGGGACGACCCGAACGGTATCCCTACAAACCTCATGCCATACATACAGCGGGTTGCAACGGGGAAGCTCCCGAAGCTTTTCATCTACGGCAACGACTACGAAACACCTGACGGCACCTGCATCCGCGACTATATTCATGTTGCAGACCTTGCAAGAGGTCACATCAACGCGGTGTACAGGGTTCGCACTATGTCCGGAATAGATATCTATAACCTGGGCACCGGAACGGGTTATTCCGTTCTTGATATAGTGAAAACTTTCATGAAGGTCAATGACATCGATGTTCCTTTTGAGTATGCACCCAGAAGAGACGGCGACGTTGTTACCTCTTTTTGTGACCCGACAAAAGCTAAGCGTGAAATAGGCTTTACGACAGAAAAAACTCTCGACGATATGTGCAGGGACAGCTATAACTTTATTAAGAAGCTAACCAATTGATATCGAAAGTATTAATGAAGACTAATAAAAAACCTTTGGCTTTGTTTATAGTTATAGTACTGAGCGTGTCGCTTTTCGGGCTGTGCAAAGCCTTTGGGGCAGCAGCTGATTATCTTCCGAACGAAAACATAAAAAGCATCAGATTCACGGAAGATACAGCCGTTTATACAGATCCTTACCGCGGATTTTTCCGTGCTTACGATTTTGAAGACCTTAACCCGGACAGACTTGACCGAAGGCGTGCAGAAAATATATCTTTGATCCTGCTTCGGATGAATCTGAGTGCGTTTAAAAACGGACCGATCGCCGACAAAGACCTTATGGATCTGCAAAACTCGCTTGATACTCTGCGGCAATGGGGTATGACGGTAATTTTCCGTCCCGTTTATGACAGAGTAGGTGCGGACAAACCGGAGCCTAAGGATATTAATATTATTCTCGGTCATATAACGCAAATGTGTGAGGTTCTGTCTGAAAACGAAGATATTCTCTTTGCCGTTCAGCCCGGGCTTTTAGGACCGTATGGCGAATGGCACGGATCATACTACGAAGACCCGAAAACCGGAGTTATCTCCTTTGAAGTTCAATCGAAAATTGTAGATTCCTTTTACAGGCAGCTGCCATCTTCAGTGCCTTTGCAGCTTCGCCGTCCTTCTTTTATACGGGGGCTTACTGGCAATGCTCCTGTTACCGCTTCGGATGCATTCGGAACCTCTTTGGCTTCAAGGCTCGGCTACCACAACGACGCTCTGCTTTCAACATACAACGACATGGGGACATACAGGGATGAAGCATATCCGCGAGGAGCCGAATACAACTGGACAAACGCTCATATGCAGTATCTTCCTGTCGTTGCCGAGGTCTGTAAACTTTCCGAATACTGCGAACCCGTTTCCGCCGCGAGGGAATTAGACCTTTTGAATGTTTCTTCGATAAACTCAACCCATCACCCCGACGTAATGAACTACTGGAAGGAAGAAAAATACCGTAACGAACCTGCATATACCTACATTCAAAAAAAGCTCGGCTACAGATTTATACTAAACAAAGCAGGGTTTTCCACCAACACATGGCAGGGGAATTTTCTGCACCTTAATTTACAGCTGACAAACGACGGATTCGGCAACCTCTTACGCCCCGTTGATTTTGAAATAGTTATGACAGGTTCCGACAAAACATATACTGCATATATTGATGATGATGCGCGTTTTTGGGACGATGACACCGGAGTGCTTAACAAAGACTTTTATTTCAGTCTTCCTTCCGATATGCCGGAGGGGAGTTATACCGTTTCACTTCGGCTTTCTTCTACTTATGATTCGCTCAAAAACAACCCCGATTACAGTGTGAGATTCGCATCCGGAGGCGTATGGGACGCAAAAACCGGGCTTAATAATATAGGCAGCATAACAATCGGAAAGCCGAAAACCCCCGGGATCCCTGTGGCTTTGTTTGAAGAGATAACCCGCGACGAAGCGTCGCGTCTTAACGATTCGAGCAAAGATTATGCCGGGACTGCCTCACATGACATAACCTATAAACCGCTGCAAAACACCGAAGCTATCACACAGGATACACCGCCTCAAAGCTCCGAACTGTTTGCGATTTATAAAGACGGCGAAAACCTGAAAATTGCACTAAACGGAATTGATGTAGAACAGAGACGGCACATTTTCATCAATACCGACCAAAACAGTAAAAACGGGTATACGCTTTCGGATAGATATACGGGATTTGACTTTATGATTGAAGGCAACAGGCTGTATAACTATACCGGAGAAGCCGGTTCAGATGACTGGTCATGGGAAAGAAACAGTTCATTTGACAGTGAAACAACGGGAAATTCTGTCCTGTTCACCGTAAAAACTTCGGTTTTGGAGGTAACCTCGCCAATAAAGATAACCGCAATCTACAGGGCGAATAGCGATAATTCAATTATTTACAGGATAGATTATACTGATTAATATGGGAACGCTTTAATATGAAAATTTTACTCTGCGGAACACTCGGATCTATTGCAACGGAGTTTGCGGAAAGTTTCTTGAAAAAGACCGACAGCGACAGCCGCGACAGGCTTGTTATGCTGTCAGACCATATGCCGAAGCTTTCACGTGAAACTGCCGAACACAGTAAACTTAAGCTGTTCGGCTTTTCGCCTAATGACAAAAATTTCATGACCACGCTTTCGGCTTTCTCCCCGGACACAATCATATACTTCTTAAAACGCTCCGAACAGCAGTTTACAAAGCGCGACAGAACAGGATCGGTTGAGGATCTTTCGACTGTGCTTTTTGCAGCTTCATCGGTCGCTGTATCTAATATAATCGTTGTTCACGGCGGAGAAGATTTGTCACCGAAAAATCACCGGGGAAGTACCGACTACGAGCATATCCTTGATGCGGCACAGAGGATTATCACATCCTATCGCGAAAAGGGGATGCCCGTTATTTCTGTGCGTTTCCCTTATATCTATACCGTTTCATCCAAGCCTTCAAACGACTTGATGATTACCCGTACAGTTTTAGCTGCGAAGATAAAAAACAAGGTCGTCCTTCCCGGAAATGCCGGGACAGAGACGGATTTCATCTGTGATCTTGATGCCGCCGCACTTCTTTATAACATCAGTGAAGAAGGTGTCGGTGCCGCAATTGAAAACGGCGGAACTGTGAATGTAACCTCGGGGCACCGCTTTGAAACTGCGGAACTTGAATATGGCTTAAAAGCTGTCTTCAAGGACCTATATGTAACATATAACGAAGAGCCGGTGATTCCTCCTCTTGATGAAACCTGTGCACGAACTGAATATAGTTTTATTGCTCTGCATAACCTTATTGACGATTTTCCGATAATTGTTTCGCAGATTTTAGGTTATAAAGAGGTCGAGAGCAGATCAAAATGGTATCAAAAACTCTCAAATCGGAATTTCATGATAATCGAATATCCGATTGTCGCCGCCATTGCACAGATTTTAGCCTCAACCTTCGACTCATCGCTCAACTACGGAATAATCGACATACGAATGCTTTTTGTGGTTGTGACCGGCTCTCTTTACGGCACATTTGTCGGTACTGTTTCCGCACTCTTAGCCTGCGTTTCGCTCTTCTTCTCCCCGAATTACGGTAGTCTCGACGTTATTCTTTATAATCCCGAAAACTGGGTTCCGTTTGCACTGTATCTTATAATCGGTTCGGTTTTAGGCTACACAAAGGATCGCAGAGACGAGGAAAAACGCATCTTTGAAGATGAAAAAGCGTATCTTCTCGACACCAACGACTATCTTTCCGGGATATGCAATGAAGCACTCATCAACAAAGAGAACTATAAAGAACAGCTTCTCGGTTACAAAGACAGCTTCGGCAAAGTTTTCTCGGCAGTCCGCAGACTTGATAACCAGATGTCTGAGTATGTTTATTCCGAGGCTATCGGAATCATCGAAGACATTCTTGACAATGAGACAATTGCTATCTATACCGTGGCTTCAAACGGCTACTACGCAAGACTTGCGATGAAATCCAAAAACCTTAAGACGATTGATAAATCGATTAAGATTGATAACCTGTCCGAAGCAAAAGATACCCTGCTTTCGGGGAAGGTCTGGTACAACAGCAACATGACACCCGGGCTTCCGTCCTATGCCGCACCGATCATGAGCGGCGGGAAGGTTGTCGCTTTCATATTCATCATGAAAGCAAAACTGAATCAGCTCAGCCTTTACTACTCGAATATATTCTCGGTGCTTTCTGGACTTGTTCAGGACGCACTTGTAAGGGCAATCAAAGAAGAAAAAGCAGCAGAATCCATCACCTACATAGAGGGTACAAGAGTTCACTGCGAAGAAGCATTTAAGAAGATATACGATGCAAATATTCTTCTTGCCGAATCGGAGAAGATCGGACTTTCGCTGCTTGAAATTAACACCGCGGGCGGCGACATCGACGACATTTCAAGCCGTCTTGAGAACAGTCTTCGTGAAACCGACACAATCGGCATTGTTTCCGACGAAAGAAGGCTTTTGGGCGTACAGCTTATCAATACCGTCGGCGATGACCTGAAATTTGTGCTTGGCAGGCTTACTGCGGCGGGAATTGCCGCTACTCCCGTAAAGGTATTTTCCAGATAATGAGTTTATTTGAAATCTTCGCATTAATCTATTTTATAACAATTGCCGTTTGGGTGATTATCACACTTTTCAACATCTTAAGGCTTAAAGATGCAGTACCTCTTGCATCGCTGCCTGTTGTTATTGCTGTGCCTGTTTTCGGGTTTATATATGCTGTAATCGCAAGGTACAGCAAGCCTAAAAACATCGACCTTTTCGAGCTCAATACCCCCTATGAAATTTCGGAGATTTCAAAACATATTGCCGAAGACAAAATGACAGGTATCACCGTTATTCCGTTTGAAGAATCGCTTGTTGTAAACGAGGCATCGACCCGCCACGAAATGATTTTGCAGGTCATAAGGAAAAATTCCGCAGATAACGTTCCACTTTTATCGGGTGCCCGAAAATCAACCGACACCGAGATAGCTCACTATGCTTCGGCAACGCTCATGAAGCTTCAAAGCACCTTTGAAAAGAAAATTCGCAACGCTCTGGATAGATTTTATGAAAAACCCGATGACCTCTTTACGATAAACAGGGCTGTTGATGCACTCAGGTCATATATCGAAAGCAAGCTCCTTCACGGATATATGATGAACGAACAGCGCCTTACACTTAAAAAAATCCTTGATAAAAAGCTTATACTGATGCCGGAAAGCAAGAGCACCTATATCTATGCCGCACAAAACGCCATAGAGCTTGAAGATTTTGATTATGCAGAAGATATAATCGTGCGTTTTTGCAACCTCTTTGAAACCGATGAACGCGGAGTATTCCTGCGGCTTGAAAAACATCTTGCAATGAGCGACACCGAAGGTTATAAACGTTCGGTTGCGGAGCTTGCAGACAGTAACATCAACCTTACGGCACGCGGAAGAGAGCTGCTCAGATTTTTAGAAGCGGATATAAGCGAAGGCGGCTCGAGTGAAAACAGATTTGAAGAGCTTATCACTCTTTAATATTTACGTTTAGGAATTAGGTCTATGTCAAAAAAGTTTGAACGATTATTCTTCATAGCGGTACCGCTTATAGCGTTTGTCATTCTGGCGGTGCTCATAATCTATCAGCGTGTGGGCGTATCGGAATATAAAGAACGCGAAACGCAGATCGGTTTTCTTCCCGAAGAAGCGGTGATGTCTGAAATTTCAGATTCCGGTGATGAGTGTCTGTTTATCTACAGCAGCGAAGAAGACGCCGTATTATACGAAAATTTAACCTTTACACTGTGTGAAATGTGTGTTGACTTCACAGAATATGACATTTCGGGAGAAACGCCCTTCCCGGAACTGATAAACCATGAAACTTTAGTTGTAGCACTCGGAAACGGCGAACTTTTAGTACCGCACATAGATACAGTGATAGATTGGGTTAAAGAGGGCGGCAATATACTGTTTGCCGGCCTCCCGGGTTACAGTGTAACATCCCTTTATCCCGACGAATTAGGGCTTCAGGTTTCGGAATGGACCTTTATCGAACAGCGCTTCGCAAACTTTGAAAACGGTTTTTATACCGGGTCGGAAGGCAGAACATTTGATCTTGGTGCGGGTGGTGTCTCGCTTCTTGGCGGTAACTTTCTTTTGCTTCCCGCTGCCGAAGTTTATATGACTTCAAGCGGTGATCAGGGCAGCACCCCTATGGTATGGTCGGTTACGACGGGTGAAGGCAGGGTAACGGTAATAAACTATGACGTGCTTCGCAATCAAAGCGCACGCGGTATATTTGCTCAAAGCTATGCTCATACCGTTCCTGTTGCCGTTTGGCCGGTTATAAATGCCTCATCCTTCTTTATCGACGACTTCCCCGCACAGGTTCCGGAAGGCACGAACGAATTTTTGGATCGCGATTACGGCGTAACCATAGACTATTTTTACACTAATATCTGGTGGCCGGATATACAGCAAATCGGCGAAAAGTACGGTCTTAAATATACAGGGATATTTGTTGAAAGTTATGACGACGATACACAAGCACCGTTTGAACGCCCTGCCGAGCTTGCAAAGCAGCGTTATTTCGGTCAGCTTCTTTTAGAAGCGGGCAATGAAATGGGAACCCGCGGTCACAATCATCAGCCGCTTGTTCTCCGCGGCTTCGGGTTTAGGGCAAACGAAGGCTATAAGCACTGGGAATCCGCAGAAGATATAGTCGTTGGTTTTGAGGCTTCGCAAAACCTTATGAGCGAAATTTACGGCGGGATCATACCGAGCGTTTATGCACCTCCGGCTAATATATGGGATGAACAGACACGCTCGCTTTTAGTTGAAAATTTCCCGAATATAAAAGTGTTTTCGGGACTTTATTACGATACAATCTACGACAATTCACAGGATTTTGAAGTTGCCGATGACGGGCTTATTAACTTCCCGCGTATTGCTTCAAACTGTATTGTCAGCGATTATGACATGATGTTTATTCTAAGCGAACTCAATCTTCACTATGTCAACTCGCATTTTATGCATCCGGATGATGCGCTTGATGAAAGCCGCAGTGCAAAACAGGGATGGGAAGCAATGCGCGATTCGTATGAATCGCTGGCGGCACTCGTAACAGGCACGGGCATAAGGCAGCTTACGGCAAGCGAATCCGCAGCGGCAGTGCAGCGTTTTGACGCCCTTGATGTTGAGTTTACCTCGACCGACACTGCCATTACCGCAAACATAGGCGGATTTTACGATGAAGCATATCTTTTTGTACGATTAAATGAATCGTTCCCCGGGAGCGTCACGGGAGGAGAACTCACGCATCTTGACGGTTCGCTCTATCTTTTGCGTGCCGATTCGGCACAGGTTGAGATAACATTGCAATAGTAAGTAACACGGTAAAGGTGATTAAATTTTGCGTACTTGTTTGATTTTAGAAGGGTGTTACCCTTACGTTCGCGGCGGCGTTTCAAGCTGGACACACCAGTTTATTCTTGCCATGCCCGAAACGGAATTTGTGCTGTGGCTTTTAGGTGCAGAAAGCAGCAAAAAAGGGCAGTTCAAATATGAGCTGCCGAAAAATGTTGTTGAAGTTCATGAGGTATTCCTTTCCGACGCTTATATCGATAACGGTAAAAAAAGCAAAATCCCCTCATTTACGCCATCCCAAGAAGTTGCTCTTTCGGAACTTCTAAACTGCGGCAATCCGGATTGGAACGTCATCTTCAAGATGTTTTCGGGAAATAAGGCAGCTCCGTCAACATTCCTTCGCAACGAAGTTTTTATCGAACAGGTGAACGCTCTCTGCGAGAAAAATTTTCAATATATTTCGTACTCCGATTTTTTCTACACCGTACGTTCAATGATGATACCTCTTATATTTCTTTTGATGCAGGATGTGCCGAAAGCCGACCTTTATCATTCCCTTGCAACCGGATATTGCGGGCTTATGGGGAGCATGGCATCCGAAAAATACAACGCTCCCTTTCTTGTTTCCGAGCACGGAATTTATACCCGCGAACGGGAAGAAGAGGTTTTACAGGCGGATTGGATTACGCCGTATCTGAAAAATCTTTGGATAGACCTCTTTTCGATGTTTTCAAAATGTGCCTATAACCATGCATATGCAGTGACATCGCTTTACGGTGCGGCAAAAGATATCCAGCTTCAGCTTGGATGCAACGAGTCTAAGGCTTCGGTTATTCCAAACGGAGTCAGATACGAAGATTTTTCCGATATACCCGAAAAGATATCGGCAGAAAACGACAAAATATCCATCGGTGCTGTAGTTCGCTTTGCTCCGATTAAGGATATAAAAACAATGATTTATGCCTTCACGGAACTTAAGCACAACTTCCCGAATGCCGAACTTGATATTTTAGGTGATATTGACAACGAAGAGTATTATCAGGAATGTGTATATCTTCTCGAGTTTTTAAATATTTCGGACATAAACTTCGTCGGACAACAAAATGTCAAGACATATATTGGGAAGTTTGATTTTACAATCCTCACAAGCATATCCGAAGGTCTGCCCCTTGCTGTTTTGGAATCTATGGCGGCAGGGAGGCCGGTTGTGGCAACCGATGTGGGTGCTTGCAGAGAGATGCTTGAAAAGAACGATGAATATGAACGCTGCGGAATAATCTGCCCGCCGATGGACACATCCGCTTTGACCTCCGCCATGTACAGGCTTTGCACCGACAGAGGATTGCGGCATGAAATGTCGCAAATCGGACGCGAACGTGCGAAAAAGTACTACGACTATGACAATGTTCTGCAAAAATATAAAGATATTTATGAAAAAGCTTTTGAAAAGGAGGCGGTATAGGTGGCGGGTATTGGATTTGAACTCAATAAAATGCTCGAAAAAAAGAGCGTCCTGACATTCGCCGGTTACTACGCCGCATCCGCTGTGATATATGTCGGACCGACTATTTTGGGCATTGTGCTTTTGGCTGCCGTTCGCATACTCTGCGAAATAAACGGAACCTCAAAAGCCGATCAGGATATGATAATCGTTATCATCAGCTATTCGCTCATTGCCGCGATTGCGATTAACAACCTCTTTAATCTTGTTGTAACACGCTATATTGCCGACTGTATATATAACCACAAACACAGGGATGTTCTGCCCGCGATGTACGGCGGAATACTATTGCAGCTTGGGTTCGGCACACTCCTTTACGGCGTGTTCGTTGTCCTTTCGGGGATCGATCTCGTCACCGGCATACTTACATTCATGATGTTTTCGCTGTTCCTTACAGCATGGACAATGATTGCGTTTTTATCGGCTGTTAAAGACTATAAGCGGATAATGCTCTATTTTGTCTTGGGTATTCTTGTTGCGATTGCCGCCGGATATCTTTTAATGCTTACAACAATGAACCCTGTTCATGCACTCTTAATAATGGTTATTATCGGCTATGGGTTTATGATAACCGCCTATCATATAGTTTTGACGAGATATTTCAACGTTCGTTCAAACAGATTTTTCGCATTCACACACTATATCAGAAAATATCCCGCACTCGTTGTAATCGGTATTTGTGTAACTGTCGGTATGTATTTTCACATGGTTTGGATGTGGTACGGACCATACGGGGTGATCGTCGGCGGACAGCTTTACAGATCGCTTCCGATCTATGATATTCCGGCACTCTTTGCCTTCGTTACAACCTTCTTTGCGACGATAAACTTCTCTGCACAGGTTGAGGTCAACTTCTATCCGTTTTACAGAAACTATTTTGACCTTCTAAACGGCGAAGGAACGATAAGACAGATTGACTCGGCGGAAACTTCCCTCACAAGCACCATGTGGCGTGAACTCTCCTACCTCACCATAAAGCAGCTTATCTTTTCCGTTTTGGTTATAGCCTTAGGTGCACAGCTCCTTGATGCTCTTGAAATTGTATATTTTGATTCCGTTTCGGAAGGCGTGTTCCAAACGCTTTGTATCGGTTACGGGCTTTATGCGGTCGGAAACAGTATCATGCTCGTGCTCCTTTATTTTTCCGACTATAAAGACGCGGCGATTTCAACCTTTGTTTTTGCCGCCGGAACAATAATCGGTTCGATTATCTTCGATGATAACTTCGCGGTAATCGGGCTCGGTTTTACAATCGGTGCGGCATTGTTTTACATTACTTCGATACTTCTTTTATACAGATATACATCAAAACTGCGTTTCAAGGTTCTGACAAAAGCCGAAAACGTGTGAGGATATATGAAAATTAATCATCTTTGGATGCCTGCCGTCGTTTTACTTTTATTTGCAGCTGCACTTTCGCTTTTTTGGTACGGGAAAACGGCAGCAGGTCAAACTATTTATGAAACAGCGGAATCAATTGACTACTCAGAATATCAGGATTACGAAGATATAGTCACAATGTATATGACGGTAAGCAGAGGGAACAGCGATGAACTCACCCATCTTTCTTGGGATGAGGTTAATGCACTGCCGATGTCATACTACAAAGAAAACGAAATGGAAGTGCAGTACGGCTCGGAAGCGCTTATTCAGGTTGGCGATGAAAACGGACTTAATCAGAGAAGTTTCGGTGTCGGAATCAATATTCCGAATGCGGTGGTGACCCTTCGCGGAGATAACGCTTCCATGAAGCCGCAAAAATCTTATCGTATTGAATTTAAAACATTCGCAGATAACTGGAACGATCAGAATATTATCTATCTCAATAAGTATTCCGAGGACGGCGTGCGGTTTCGCACCGCGCTTGCCCAAGAACTTGCGGACGTGGTTCCCGACATCACCCCTCTGGACACAACCTTTGTGCACCTTTATGTGAACGACAAGACTGTCGAGGGTGAAGATGTGTTCATTGATTACGGGCTTTACACCCAGCTTGAACGTCCCGACAGCGACTTTTTACAGCGTGTCGGGCTTGATATGAACGGCGAACTTTATAAAGCAGAGAATTTCGATTTTTCGCGTCATCCCGAAACGATAAAGCTGACTTCCGATCCGGATTACAGTTTTGAAGCTTTTGAAAGTCTGCTTGAAAATAAGGGTGACAACGAAGACCACAGCGACCTGATAAATATGCTTGATGCAGTGAATGCTCCCGATGCCGACATTGAACAGATACTCAGACAGTATTTTGACGAGGAGAATTACTACAACTTTTTAGCACTTCAAATCCTTTTAGGCAACGCCTCCGAAGCCACTCGCGGTTATCTGCTCTACAGTCCGTCTGACGACGGGAAATTCCGGTTTTTAATGTGGGATACCGACCATATCCTTTATAATACCGAAGAGGAACTGATAAACCGCAAATATGACATACGGCGTGAAGCTATAGAGATGACAACCGGGGTTCTGCCCTACTACAATAACAAACTTCACAAAATGGTTTTGACAAACGAGAACTGTCTTAAAAAGCTCACACAAAAACTTGACGAACTTACTCCGATTGTTTATGATAATGTGCGGCTCTTTTCGATGGAATATTCCGCGTCAATAAAGCCGCTCTGCTTTATACGCCCCGATATTACGAGTATGCCGCTGTCAGCGGAAAATTATGATGTTATATCAAACAGGCTTAATAACGAAATAAGCGATAATGCCAACCGATTCAGGGCGGAGATTAAAAGACCGTCTCCGTTCAAGATTGTATCAATAGAAGCCGGAGAGAAGCTTGTAATTGACTGGGAAGATGCGATAACGTCAACGGATGAAAGCATCAGCTATCATTTTATTGTTGCAAAACGATATACCCTTTTGCAGGACATTTACAATGAAGAGGGATTGACTGAAAGTCTGTTTGAGTGCGATATACTTGAACCCGGGCAGTATTTTATCAGCATAACCGCCTCCGATCCGACGGGAAACACCCGTAAACTCAATTCATACTACGAAGATATTTTTGATTCGCGTCATGCCGGGATATTCTGCTTTTATGTTAATCTCGACGGCAGCGTTTCATGGCAGACTTTATGAAAAAATTCAAATTTCGTATCGTAATAGCATTCATTCTTCCGATAATATTGCTTATCGGTGTGTTTGCTTTAAGCTTTTTTCAGCTAAGGCTTACCGCCGATACAGTAAATCCTGTTCCTGTTGTGACCGAACCGATGAAAATAAAACTGCCGACCGCTTCGCCCGAAGAAATCGCGGAGGACGACAAAGGCGTTTACACCCGCGACGGATACGGCGACGACACATCGGTTATAACTATGTACCTCACGGCAAGGCGGGGTAATGAAGCCGAAAATAGCGACAATGAATTTGACGAGCTTGCACGCCATTCAAAGCTTGAATATATCAGCGACGGAACAGACCCTCACCGCACCGAATGCATAATCCAAGAGGGGGACGAAAACGGACCGAAAGAGGGCTATTACGGTTACGGTGTAACCGCCCCCAACGCAACTGTTTCAATACGAGGAAATTCCTCATCAACTGCATTGCTCAAATCCTATAAGATTACCCTTCATGACGGTGCAAAACCGTGGCGTTCTCAGACTGTCATTAATCTTAATAAGCACGCTCGCGAAATGTGGGGATTTTCTCAGAAACTCACCTGCGATATTGTAAAAACTATTCCGGGAATGTTTTCGCTCCGGACACAGTTTGTACATCTTTATGTTAAGGACGAAACGACAGGGGAGGAAAACCCGCAGTTTGTTGATTACGGACTTTTCACCCAGCTTGAACAGCCCAATGTTTCATATCTTAAAAACCACGGACTTGATGAAAACGGAGAGTTTTATAAGGCTGAATATTTTGAATTTAATGATCTTTACGGCGACTTGAAGCTTGTCACCGACCCGCTTTATAAAGAAGTCGCGTTCGGCAATGTTATCGAAAACAAGGGCAGGGATAACGACCACACTAATCTGATTAACATGGTCAACGACATTAACGATTATACCATTCCGATTTCCGAAACGCTTGAGCGTTATTTTGATGAAGATAACATGATGAAGTGGATGGCATCGCAGATACTGCTCGGCAATACCGATGTCATAAACCGAAACTATCTGCTTTACAGCCCGCCAAATAGTGATAAATTCTATTTTATAATCTATGACTGCGATGGTATTTTAAGCCTTAACACCGATAATGTAGCTCTTTACAACGACCCCACTGCACAATCGCTTAAAGAAAGAAGGCAGTATCAGTTCGGTATCACAAATTTTTTCGGCGTAACGCTTTACGAGCGGGTTTTCACACAAAAAGAATATGTGAAGAAACTTTCAGATATGGTTGAATGGATGCGTGCCGAATATATCACCAACGAACGTGTTTACGGGCTTGCAAAGGAATACGCTGCAATCTGTAAACCATTTAGGAGCCGCGAGCCGGAAACTATACTCTTTTCCGAACAGAGGATGTCTTTTTACGACACGACAATTGACCTCATACCGTCACTTTTAGACGAAACCGTCGAGGCCTTCCACGACAGCATCAGCGGCTTAACTCCGTTTTTTATAATTCTTCCGCAGGTAACGGAAGACGGAACTCTTTTCGCATGGGTTGCCGCTCATAACTACGCAGGGCTTGCAGTTAAATATGATCTTGCCGTTACAAGAGACGTTTTAGCTACAGATATTGTGTTTGAGGAAAAAGATTTGTCGGGTGTTCGTTATACATATGAAAATTCACTTCCGCCCGGCGACTACTATATAAGGATGTCAGCCTCAGACGCTGCGGGACATTTCACATATGCCAATGAATATGTAACAGATGATGCAACAACTAAATATTATGGCGTGATTGCATTTACAGTAAAGCGCGATGGTTCAATAATCTATACATAGGAGAGTTAATGAATCCGATAAAGAAAATACGCGAATTCATACAGTCAGACATTCCGCCGGGGAGATACCGTCATGAGCAAAAATATCTTCTTGACGCCACCCAGACAGAGCTTTTGCGGCGAAGATTGCTGCCTGTGATAAAACCCGATAAGAATGCAGGCGAATCGGGGGTATATAAAATCGGAAGCCTTTATTTTGACGACATTTGGCGGCGGTCTTATACACAAAAGCTGATGGGAACGTCAAGGCGGGCAAAGTATCGTATTCGTGCTTATAACGATGACGATTCGTTTATACGCTTGGAACGAAAGAGCAAGTTTGATAAACTTATCTGCAAGCAGTCGGAAGCGATAACACGTCAGGAGTACGACAAGATCTTATCGGGTGATTATGAATTTTTATTTGCCTCCGATAAACCGTTTTTAAAGGAATTTTACTTTGAATGTAGGTCAAATATAATGCGTCCGCGTGTTATTGTCGATTACGACCGCGAACCGTATGTTTATTCCGGCGGCGACGTGCGGATAACCTTTGACATGAACCTTCGTGCCGGAACAAACGGATATGACCTTTTTGACCCCGACCGCCCGGTGTCATACTGCCTTGACAGACGTCAAACTATCTTAGAGGTTAAATTCACCGAATTTTTACCGCGATTTATCGGCGAAGCTTTAAGTGAAGTCGATGCTGCATATACATCACAGTCAAAATATGTCATGTGCTGTGAAAAATACAATACAGCCGAGGCGGAAGATTCGTCTTGGGAATAAAGGAGCTGCCATGCAACAGGATGCTTTAAGCATAAATGATGTTATTAAAAATTCCCTTCTTGAATCGGGAATATTCCAGAACACCCTTACCGTTGACAGCGTTGTCGGTATCATCATCGCCCTCATCGCTTCGATGCTTTTGGGATTTTACATAAGCATTATCTATAAGGTTACATATCGCGGTGTTGTATATTCCCAAACCTTTTCAATGTCTTTAATCGGAATGACGGTGCTCACCTGTATGGTTACCCTTGCGATAAGCACAAATGTTGTGCTCTCGCTCGGTATGGTCGGTGCTTTGTCAATTGTACGTTTCAGAACAGCTGTTAAGGAGCCATTCGACCTTATGTTCATGTTCTGGGCGATTACAACCGGCATCGCGGCGGGTGCGAAGATGTTCCTGCTTGTTTGTATCGGTGCGGCAGTAGTTACGATTTTTGTATTCATCATGAGTGCGAAGGTCGTAAACTCAAAGGTTTATATTGCTGTAATCCGCTTTTCGGGATCAGCTGCGGAGGATGAGATATATCGTATAATGAGCAAGGAACGCTATACGGTAAAATCCCGCACATCAAGGAAGGAGGACACCGAGCTTGCCCTTGAAGTAAGAATCGCTAAAAACAAAACCCTTTTTGCCGAGAAAATCAAGAACCTTGAGGGAGTTTCGGAACTGACTCTCGTGCAGTATAACGGAGAATATTATGGATAAAAGAACACCGAAATTACGGCGTGTAACATTCACACTCGTTCTTGTTACAGCGATTTTAATTGTGGTTGCGGCACTTTTCTCGATAATCGCAAACGGCGGAAAAACTGTTTTTTACATTAAGCCGACCGAAATCCGTCCTCTTGATAATCCTTATATGGGATATGCTTCAACGAACCCGGAAACCGCTTCCGATCTGACCTATGTTGAAGTCACATGGGCGGAGCTTGAACCGGTTGAGGGCGACCTTGATTTTGAAGGAATTGAAGAGAAATATAACTTTAATATGCTCCGTGCGGCAGGCAAACGAATTGTCTTCAAACTCATAAGCGACCGCCCGACCGACACCGACCATATCGATATACCGGAGTGGCTTTATGACAGGACGACGGGCGAACATTATGATAATGAAACGGGTAAAGGTTTTTCCCCCGATTATTCGAATTTGAATTTCATGCGGACCCATGAGCGGACAATTACCGCACTCGGAAAAAAGTACGGCGGCGACGACTTTTTCGCGTTCATAGAAATCGGCTCGGTGGGGCACGACGGCAATTTTAAGGTTTCCGACGAAATTGATATTACAATTGACAGATATCTTCTTGAGAACTATATTGAAGACTATATCAACAGCTTTAAAAATTCAGTGCTCTTAACACCGGGAGAGGGTTATTTCACCGAAGAATACGGACTGGGCGAATATAATCCCGACATCGCGGACGGATTTGACGGATTTACCCCGGGTAAGGTTTTCGGTGCACATATTCATGATGATTCGGATTATACCGCAGCGACCATGAACATAGGACTGTCTTACCTCGTTTCGGACAGCCGTCCTTCCGACGTTGTGCTCTCAAATGTCGGGTATGTACTTAAAGTTACGGAAGCCTTCGCATGGGCAGACGACGAAACGCAAAGCGTATCCGTCAATATGACCTTTGCAAACAGCGGCAATGCGGCGTTCCCTACAGACAAAGAGCCCGTTTTATATGTTGTAAACTCACGCGGAAATATCCTTGTTAAGTTCCCTCTGGAACTGAATTTAAGCAGTATAAAACCGGGGACACAGGCAAGCGTCGAGGAGACGATTGTGCTGTCATCATTTAAAAACGAACGGTCTTTCCGCCTTTGTGTCGGTGTTCAAGACGCCTTAACAGATGAGCCGAACGTCGTTTTTGCCATGGAGAATGAAATAGTTCCGTTTGTCTATAACTTCGGCAACGTAATATTGTAGAAATTGCACTTTACCCTTGACAACATATTAAATTTGTGATACTATAAAGGAGAATTAAACTAAAAGGATATAAAAATGATCAGGTTCGGCACAGCCGGAGTTGGCGACAGCTTCTCCGAAATGGGTTATAAAAAAACGGTTCAAACCGGCGATTATCTTGTCGCTTTCGGTTTGAACCATTTTGAGTACCAGTCAGGACAAGGCGTTAGGGTGACAGAGGCTTCGGGCAACGCTTTAGGTGAGGTACTGAAAGCTAAGGGTATCACCGTTTCACTCCATGCCCCCTACTATATATCCCTGTCAAGCACCGAAGAGGATAAACGGCTTGGCTCTCTCCGTTATATTTTAGAATCGGCAAAGGCTGTGAAGTCTTTGGGAGGAACACGGATTATTATCCACAGCGGCTCTTGTGCAAAGATCACGAGGGAAGAGGCTTTGAGCCTTGCCTCCGACACACTTTTGCTTGCAAAGAAGGCTTTAGCCGATAATGGCTATGACGATGTTATCTGCTGCCCCGAAACGATGGGGAAGTTTAATCAGCTCGGAACCCTCGATGAAGTCATATCGCTATGTTCCCTTGATGAAAGCTTCATCCCCTGCATAGATTTCGGGCACCTTAACGCTCGAACGGTCGGCGGAATTAAAACAAAAGCAGATTATGAAAATATTTTGGATACGATTAAGAACCGCCTCGGGCAGTATCGGTACGAAAATTTTCATTCTCATTTTTCAAAAATTATGTACACCGAAAAGGGCGGCGAAAAAAAGCACCTAACCTTTTCGGATAACGAATACGGACCGAATTACGAGCCTCTGCTGGATATAATACATGAGCGAGGGCTCACTCCCGTTATCGTCTGCGAAAGCGACGGCACACAAGCCGAAGATGCGGCAAAAATGAAAGGATACTTCGAGGGATTATCATGAATGTTTTAGTTATTAACGGACCGAATCTCAATCTCACAGGGGAACGCAATCCCGCCCAATACGGCAGCGAAAACTATCAAACCTTGGTCGAATATATTAAAAGTGAAGCTGCGAAGATAGGATATGTCGAATGTGAAGTGATTCAGACAAATCACGAGGGCGAGATTATCGACAAGCTTCATGCCGCACGAAACGAGTTTTCGGGTGTTATCATCAACGCCGGGGCATACACACACTATTCTTACGCGATTACGGATGCAATTGAAGCTATAAAAATCCCGGTTATAGAAGTCCATCTTTCAAATATCCATGCCCGCGAGGAATTTCGCCGCAAATCGGTTATAGCTCCCGCCTGCAAAGGTTCGATCGCCGGCTTCGGCAAGGTAAGCTACAAGGCGGCACTTGTTGCATTGGCAGGAATAATTGCATGAACATTTTCGATAAACTTCGCCTCAAACTGCCCCTGCAAGGGGCTTGCGCTTTGATAACATCGCAGGTAAACCGCCGGTATTTCACCGACTTTAATTCCTCCGACGGCTATCTTTTGATATTTGAAAACGAAGCGTTTTTCCTTGTAGATTCGCGTTACTTTGAAGCGGCAAAAAAAAGTGTTAAAGCAAATGTTGTATTGCTTGAAAAAGCCGCAGAGCAGATTAACGGATTATTCGCTTCGCACGGCATTCAATCGGTTTACATTGAATCCGACAGGGTCACAGTGGGTGAACTTGAGTTTATGAAAAGCAAATTCGAGAATGTGACGATTGACTTTTCCGAAACCCTTTTCAAGGCTATTCGCTCACTTCGTATGATAAAAACTCCCGACGAAGTAAAAGCGATAAAAACTGCACAGACCATCGCTGAAACTGCCCTTTTAAGACTTCTTGACGACGGTTTTTCATATGATAACACCGAAAGAAAGCTTGCCGCAAAGCTTGACTACCACATGAAGGACGGCAGTGCGGAGGTCATTCCGCAAGCGGATGATATCTCATTTGAAACGATCCTGCTTTCGGGTGAAAACACCTCAATGCCGCACGGTGTCCCGTCCGAGCGTTCCGTGTGTGACGGCGATGCTCTGCTGATCGATTTCGGTGCGGTTTATGAGGGATTGCACAGCGACATGACAAGGACGGCGTTTATTAATAACATTAACGATGAATATATCAAAATATGGGAAATTGTCCTTGAAGCTAAAAATCTTGCAATGGCGGCGATAAAGCCGGGTATCCCCTGCAATGAGGTTGATAAAATAGCCCGCGATTATATCACATCGAAGGGATACGGCGACTGTTTCGGGCACGGGCTGGGGCACTCGGTTGGGCTTGAAATCCACGAATACCCCGCCTTCAACAAGACCTGTGAAGAGCTTTTAACCCCGGGTATGATAATGACCGTTGAACCCGGCATATATATCCCCGGGAAGTTCGGTGTCCGCCTCGAAGACATGGTAGTTATTACCGAATCGGGTTATGACAATTTGGCTTCTATGTCAATTATGCCCGAATTTACCGTCAAATTTTTGTAGACTTGCACAAACTGAACCGCTGTTTCAACTTTTTTATCTTTTTCTCTTGCTTTCCTTCTTATTTTAATGTATAATAGAACATAATAATGATAAAAAAACTACTATACACAGCTTTAGATGTATAAATTTGGAGGATATCTCTTATGATAACAGCCGGTGATTTCAGAAACGGCGTGACCTTTGAAGAAGACGGACAGGTTTTACAGATAGTCGAGTTCCAGCACGTTAAGCCGGGCAAAGGCGCGGCATTTGTTCGCACAAAAACTAAAAACGTTATAACCGGTGCGGTAGTCGAAAAGTCCTATAACCCCACAGCGAAGTTTGAAAATGCTTTCGTTGACAGAAAAGATATGGAATATTCCTACTCCGACGGCGATCTCTACTACTTCATGGATCAAGAGACTTATGACACCGTTCCCATAAACAAAGCAACTCTTGCCGACAATTTTAAGTTCGTTAAGGAACAAACAATTTGCAAAGTCTGCTCCTATAAAGGCACAGTCTTCGCAGTTGAACCCCCGAAGAATATCACTCTTCTTGTGACCGAAACCGAACCCGGCGTTCGCGGCGACACCGCAACAAACACCCAAAAGCCCGCAACACTCGAAACCGGTGCAGAGGTTCGCGTTCCTCTCTTCATAAACGAAGGCGACAAAATCATCGTAGACACCGAAACCGGCAAGTATTCCGCACGTGCATAGTCAGACGACACCCCACCCGCCGCATGCTGTGATAATAAATACAAGAATTTTAATCAATATTGGAGGTTGCTATGAAACTACCCGAGAAGGTATCCTATCTGCAAGGGCTTATGGATGGTATGGAGATTGATACCTCCACAAAAGAGGGCAAGCTTTTTAAAGCAATTGC
>JAISIC010000033.1 GCA_031262225.1 Ruminococcus sp.
TTATCCCTGATTTCGAGGTTGAAGTCGGAAACCGCAACAACGCCTCCGGGATATTTTTTGTAAATATTCTTAAGCGACAGACTTGCCATTTTAGATATTCCTCCCGATATATTTTATAGCGTTCACACGCAATAATAGGTATGGAGTTTAGCTTTATATATATATATAATAGCAGATTTGAGGGGGTAAATACAAGTGGGAAAATAACTAAACTTTTTGTTATTGTCTTATTGATGTTGACTAAATAGGCAAAAAATACTACAAATCAAAAGGGTGATTTTTATGCAATATGACATATGTTATTCCCGCGTGATTAGTATAAACCGCTAATCGGCAAATATCCTTAAAACATCGGAGTCGGAAAGCCTTAAAATCTCGCCCGTTTTAAGACCTTCAGGCAGAGGGAACCCGCCTGTTTTTATACGTTTCAGATAGATAACTTCGTTGTTTACAGCGATTAGCATACGTTTGATTTGGTGGTACATACCTTCGGTTATGGTCAGCAGATATTCATTCGCCTTGTAGGTTCTCTTGCATTCACAGGGTTTGCATTTTTCATTGCCGTCTATAACTATTCCGTCTTCTAATTTCTTTATATCACTTTCTGATAAAGGATTTGCAGAGCGGACGAGATAAGTTTTTTTCAGATGCTTTACGGGCGATATGATACGGTGAACAAAATCGCCGTCATCAGTTATGAGCAGGAAACCCTCGGTATCTTTGTCGAGCCTGCCGCAGACAGACAGTTTTCTGCGTGAATATTTTTCGGGAACGAGAGCAAAAACACTGTCACCCCGTCCGGCTTCGCATACATATCCTGTCGGCTTGTTAAGTAAAAGATAAACATATTCCGAGCCGTCAATTAGATTGCCGTCAATGGTGATGGATTCATCGGTGACCTTTTCGGCAGGATTTTTTACTATAATATTGTCAATCGTAACACGACCGGCTTTGATTGCCGCCGCCGCCTCAGAGCGTGTTAAGCCTGCGTAAGTTACGTATTTATCCAAACGCATAATAATCCTCAAAAACAAAAAAAGCCCACAAAACGGGTCGTGGTAGGAGTCGGAGTTGTGGTAGGGGTCAGAGTCGTGGTAGGGGTAGGGGTCGGAGTCGGGGTTGGGGTTGTGGTCGGGTGGGAACTTGTAACTAAATCTGCACCGGAAGCTGCTAACCGGATTTGAACCGGTGACCTCGTCCTTACCAAGGACGCGCTCTGCCGACTGAGCTATAGCAGCTTGAAATATTCGTTTCAGTAACGTTAATATTATATCAAAATAAATCTTGATAGTCAAGTAGAGAAAGTTAAATTTACAGTTTATTAATAAATTCAACAATTTAAATCGGTGCAGAACAGCGAAGCAGGGACAGCAGATGTCTACTGAATAAACTGTTTCAATTTTTGAAGCAGTACACGCATATCAAGCGGCTTGATGACGTGGTCGTTCATGCCGGCATTTTTAGATGTTTTGATATCTTCGGCGAAGGCGTTTGCAGAGAGTGCAATTATCGGAACCGACACCGCGTCGGGGCGGGAGAGTGCACGTATCTTTGTTGTTGCCTCAAGCCCGTCCATGACAGGCATACGAATATCCATCAGGATACAGTCAAAGAAGTTTTCATCTGAATCTTCAAAGGTTTTAAGAGCGGATTCACCGTCGGGAACGCCCGTGACGATAAAACCTGACTTTTCAAGAAGGGTGCGGGCGATTTCCATATTAAGCGCGTCATCTTCGGCAATGAGGATATGCTTTCCGGAGAAGTTCACCTCGCGTTCGGCGGTTTTTTCAGAATCTCCGGCAGAATTGGCAAGCGGTGTTACCGGAATTGTGAATGTGAAGGTCGTACCCTCGTTCGGGGCACTGTCGATGGCCATTTCACCGCCCAACAGTGATATGTAGCTGCCAGAAATCGGAAGCCCGAGACCTGTTCCGCCGTACTGACGAACGGTGGAGTTGTCCGCCTGTTCAAACGGCTCAAAAATCTTTTTCTGCCTGTCTTTGGCTATGCCTATGCCTGTGTCGGAAACAACAAATGTCATATCAGCGATTTCGCCGATTGCCGATTTATCCGCAGATTTATCCATGTTAACTTTGAGCGTTATAGTTCCGCCTGCGGGGGTGAATTTCACAGCGTTGCCCAAAAGGTTGAGCAGAATTTGGTTCAGCTTTAATATGTCGGTTAAAAATCTGCGATTTTTAACCTTGTCTTCAACGATATATTCAATGCCCTTTGCTTCGCATTGTGAACCGATTATGCTTCCGAGGCCGTGCAGAATTTCATCAAGATCAGCTTCTGTCATTTCGATATTTGTTTTGCCGCTTTCGATACGCGATATATCCAAAATATCGTTAATGAGGGTGAGGAGATATTTCGCCGAATATTCAATCTTTTTAAGATAACCCTCTTGATTTTCGGAAAGCTCCTCATCTCCGAGGGCTATTTCTGTCATACCCAAAATCGCATTCATCGGGGTGCGTATTTCGTGGGACATCTTTGATAAAAACTCTGATTTCGCACGACTTTCTTTGGTTGAAGTTTGTTTTGCCATGAACGCCGATAGGAGCTTAACGATGGATTTAAGCTCTTCAAAATCGCAATTTTCAAGGGTAATAGGGTCAGCTTCAAAAACCGCACAGCCGATAAAGTTTTCACCTGCCGGGCAGGGGATTACAGCGGCAAAGTAGGTTTCGTTATTTTCGCTGTCAAAAGTTTTTTCAAGACCGTCTGAGAGGGCTTTAGGTACACCTTTTGTATCGGGGGTGATTATCATCTGATCCTTACCCTGCATGAAGCGGTCAAAGCTACTGCGTCCGGGACTGTCAACAGGGACACTGTAGCGGTTTCCGTATTTGCCAAAAATGTTCCATTCCCAAGCACAGTCGAAAGCGTTGGTGTTTTTATCAAACAGGAAAATCTTTGCCGCAAAGAATCCGAAGCTGTTGCCGATTCTGGTTAAGAGTATCTGTACGGCGGATTTCATATCGTCTGTTTTTTCAAGAATATTGAAAGCAAAGGTGTTAAGATCGCGGGAGTCAATACCATAGTCATCGGTAACGCGGATATCGGAAAGAATCGCACCGATATCCTCAGACTCGGTGAAATCAAAATCGTTTTCAACATCGCTGTAAAACTGCACCGTGAAGGCACGAGGGTTACCTGCTTCTTCGTTTGAAAGATGTCTTGAAGGAAGTCGTTTGAAAGCCGCCGCTGCAGCAATTTCGGCTTTATGCCTTGCCGCAGAAATGAAACGTGCAGTATCGTTATAGTATACTCCGATACAGAATCGGATCCGACGCTGTTCTTCGTCCGATATCACTATATTTTCAACCGCATCGACAAGATCGAAAAGTTTATCTTTAAGCTCTGCCTGTATAGTCTGTTGGTCACGTCCGTCGGCAGGCAGTACTATTAAAAATTCATTGGTACATTCACGTGAAATAACGCAGTTTTCGCCGAAGACAGCTGCAATAGGTCTTGCCGCTTCGGTTATGAGTGCATCGGAATAAAACCGCCCGTATTTCTCGGTAAAATACCAGTAGTTTTCAACAAATATAAGTATTGTGGAATATTCATCAATGTGTTTTTCGGTAAGGAATTCACGTATCGCCGAATGAGCATATTCGGGACGTAAAAAGCCTGTGGTCTTGTCAAGGCTGATATCGTGAAGGGAGGCAATTTCTTTTTTCTTTTCACTCGTCACGTCTGAAATACAGGTCAGAGTGCGAAGCAGTTTGCCTGTTGTCGCATCATAAATATGGTACGGCGTACCGGAGACATACCTTATACCGTTATCATAATGGGCGGCAGCACCTATGCTGTCAACGAGCTCACATTCGATAAGTCTGATCGTTATTGTTTCGGTCAGTTCACCGGTCATGAATTTGATTGTATCGGAAATGTCGTCGGGAAGACAAAATTCACCTGCCGACACACGCTCTAAAAACCTGTCAACTTCGGCACTGATAATCTTGTTTTCAATTTCGGGGTCTTCGGTTTCACCCGTAAGGGTGTCCAGCCGTAAAGTATCGGTTTCGGCATTATAATCAAGGAAGCTTGTATTTGAATTAATAAGGGTGAGGTAGTATCTGCGATGTTCCTCGGTAAGCTCGGCTGTCATCGCGTTATAGTCCGCACTCAAATCATGTAAACGTTCTGACAGCCTGTATATTTCGTATGTTCCGTCATCGATTATCGGAATAACATCAGCACCGGCGGCATTTTCAACACTGTTAAAGATTGCAAGAAGTCCTTTTGAAAGTGTTCTTGAAATGAATGCCGAAACGGCAAGCATACTGAGCAGTGCGATAAAAAGTATAATCAAAAGCTGTGCAACAAGCCGCCTTGAAAGCTCGAAAACAGAGACTTCATCGGCAACCGCCGCAAGCCCCCAACGGACGTTATTGTAGGGTGAATCTTCGGGATATACCGGGATATCGCGGATGGTGAGCACCGAAGGATTTCCGGCGTATGTAAGTATATCGGAGTAATAGAGTGCGGGATATTCGGTGCTTGGATTCAGGGTTATCGCTGTTCCCGTGGGATAGGTTATATTCTTGCTGTCCATCGTATATTTCGGGATTATGGTTATGGCGGGACGGGATTGTATGCCGAAGGGATTTTCCGCCGAAAAACGAGTCATCAGTCCTGCTTCTGAGATATCAATATTTCCGCTGCCTTCGGATGAATATGATGCAAGCATCAGCGAAAGATTATCAATATCCGAAAGAATTTGATACTGCATTATATCGGAAGTCATGTAGACTATTCCGAATGCTCCTATAGGCTCATCATCAAATACAAGCGGAACAGAAATAGCTGTGAAGGAGTCGGAAACGCTGTGATCGGTCAGATAAAAAGGGAAGCTCCAGTATATAAAATTACCCGGGTCTCCCAAAACTTCGGGAGTGGCACCGATTCCGGCTTTCATTGGTTCAAACATCCAGTCAAGGGCTGTTGTGCCCGGGACATACAGAAATTCCGGCTTGTGGTTAAGCGATTTGCTTATTCCGCCGCGTGCAACCGCCGTTTCATCGCCGCGAAGTGCGACAAGATCGTTTGATGAACCGACAGGAGGGTTATAAAGAAACAGTCCGGGATATGAACCGGGGACTTCTGTGTCAGGAAAACCGTAAGACGGCGGAAGAATCACGAAACCGCCGTCGGCTTTGTTTTCATTAATTAGAACCTTAAGATTGGCAACAACCTCTGCCTCAAACTGTGCTATCAGGGCAGGGTCGCTCATGAAAGTTTCAATGTCGGCACGATTTCTTGTTATAACCGACTGCATATCGGATTCGGCAGCTTGTGCAAAGGGTGCAAAGTTGGGATCAATCTCTTTGACACGCGAATCGATAAGCGAAACAGCGGTAATGAGGTTGTTTTCAAAGCGGGTTTCAGCTGATCGATTTATGTCTTGCGGTGTTCCCGATAAAAAAACGATGAACGCAAACAAGACCGCTTGCGTTATTGACGCTAAAACAAGCGGAATTAGTATCTTTACAAACAGTCTGCGTCTTTTCATGAAGAGTTCCCTTTATCTTATAGATTCGGGAATATACCTTTTATACATCTTGCAAGAGTTGAAAATTCGAGAGGTTTTGAAAGGAAGCCGGAGAAACCGCTCCGGAGGAAGAATGTTTCGGCGGAGTTTGCGGCGTTTGCCGTGAGGGCAATAATTGGGAGATTTTCGTAGGCTTTCGACAGCTTCCTTATATGAAGCATCGTTTCAACGCCATCCATCTCGGGCATCATGTGGTCCATGAAGATTATATCGTATGTATTTTTTTTGCAGTATTCAATGGCTTCCTTGCCGGAGAGCACTACATCGGCGTTTATTCCGAATGCTTCAAGCATAGTCGCCGCAATCTGAACATTGATTTCAATGTCATCCACAACCAAAACATGAAGTTCGGGAGCGGCGAAGATATCATTTTCACCGGTTGACGGTGCCAGAATAGGCTCCGCAGGAACATAGGGTATCTTCATGGTGAAGGTTGAACCTACACCGTATTCACTTTCAAAGTCTAAAGATCCGCCCATGAGAGCACAGTATTTAAAGCTGATGGGCATACCCAACCCTGTCCCCTGAACGGAACGATTCTGCATGAGATCAAGACGCTCAAACGGTGAAAACACTCTTGATATATCCTCTTTTTTAATGCCGATTCCGGTATCTTTGAGGGTGAATATCAAAAAGTTTCCTTCAAGGGTTGCGGTAAGCTCTGCTCCGCCTGTTTTAGTATATTTTGCGGCGTTGGAGATTATGTTGGTAGCCGCCTGACGCACACGCTGTTCGTCGCCCTCAACCCAAACGGGAAGGTTGTCCGATTTGATGATGCGAAAATAAAGGTCCTTCTCCGCGAAGATACGCTCATAGGAGCGATGGAGATGGTCAAGCATTGCATGAAGATTATAGGGTGCATTGATGATGTCGGTTTTGCCCGATTCAACCTTTGAAAAATCTAAAATATCGTTGATTATTCCGAGCAGTGCATCGGCACTCTTTTTCATATCAACAAGGTATTTGAATTGTTTATCATCAACTTCGGTGCGTGCTAACAGTTCATTAAGACCGATAACGGCGTTCATCGGTGTGCGAATTTCGTGTGACATTGCGGCAAGGAATGCAGATTTTGCGATATTCGCACTTTCAGCGGCACTCTTTTGCTCTTCAAGTTCGGTGCTGTCGCTGACCACCGCAATAAAACATTCATCTATGTTGTCTGTCGGCGGTATGCGGTTAAAATCAAAGTGGAAATATCTTTCTCCGATAGGGAGCTTGAGGTATGAATAATATCGAACCGGTTCACCCGTGTTGAGGGTTTGCTGATAATTTTGATCTATCATATCAACAGCTTCCGGGGAAAGAGAATCGGTCAGAACATCTCTGTAGTGTCTTCCGATAACAAATCCGTAGCTTTTGAATCCGAGTGCGTTCAAAAAGGAACGCGTACAGAGCTTATATATGCCGTCCCTGTCGGTCACCGCGATAATAACCGGCGAATTTTCAAGAAGGATATTTGTATAAGCTTCTTGTTGCTTTTTCTGTGACGTTATTGCCTGTTCGAGCGATTCTTTTTCACGCAAAAGCTGCGTAAACTTCATAAGCTGGGTCTTGGTAAGACGCAGTTCACGTTCTAATTTTATAACTTCGGGGTTTACTGCGGGTTCAGACATATTCACTCCGGGTATATAATATCAACTGTATATAACTATACAGCTTCATTTTAACATAATGCGAACCTTAAATATAGCATATTTTATGAACGGATAATTAACGATTTCGATATAAAATCTAAATAAACACCAAACCCGCGTATAATACGCGAATATGGTGTTTAACTTGTCAGATAAGTTTTATTATCCGCACTTTTTTATGACCTTTGCGGGGCATTTGTCGGCACATAGCCCACAGGAAGTACATTTATCATAGTCGATCACCGCAAGGTTATCTTCGACCTTAATCGCACCTTCGGGACAGTTTTTCTCGCAGATCTTACAGGCGATACAGCCCGCCTTACAGGCAGTTCTCACAAATTTTCCGCTGTCATGAGAACTGCAAGCCACGTCGTAGTCAAAGCCGAGCGGGCGAAGTTTTATAATCCCGTCGGGGCAGACCTTCGCACACATCCCACAGCCGATACAGCGAGTTTTGTCGATAACCGCAAGCCTGTCTATGATGGATATTGCCGTTTCGGGGCAGACCTTAACACAGTCGCCATACGCAAGACAGCCGTAGGTACAGCTTTCAGAGCCGTTATAGAAGCGATTTGCCGCCTTACAGCTTTGAACGCCTTTATAGTCAAACTTTTTTTCGGTGACGTTGCAGCTGCCGTTACAGTGCACCACGGCAGTCATGGCTTCAATCTTGCCGCTTGCAATCCCCATTATTCCGGCTATAATGTCGGCGGATTCCTGACCGCCGGGTTTACAGAGGTTCGGGGAAGCTCCGCCCGCAACCGCTTCGGCGTAATCCGAACAGCCGGCGAATCCGCACGAGCCGCAGTTTACCCCCGGCAAAGCGGCGGTAATTTCGATCACCCGTTCGTCAACCTTAACCTCAAAGAGCTTTGAAGCGACGGTGAGGAGCACTCCGGCAAGAAGACCGAGTCCTGCAAATATAAGAGCTGTTTCCATGAAATACCTTTCAAGAGGTGTAATATCAAAATCAATTATTGCAAAAGCTTTTGTCTTACGCCAAAAGCTTTTAACTTACGCTAAAAGCGAAGTGAATCCCATAAACGAAACCGAGACAATCGCCGCCGCGATAAGCGTTGACGGCACTCCGGCAAACGATTTCGGGATATTAGAAGCTTCTATCCGGCTTCTGACCGAAGCAAAGATAATGAGTGCAAGGGTGAAACCGATGCCGCCGCCCAGAGCATTGACAATAGACTGTAAAAAATTATAGCTGTTGTCGGTGTTGAGGATTGTCACGCCGAGCACGGCACAGTTTGTGGTTATAAGCGGCAGATAAACGCCCAGCGACTTATAAAGAGCAGGGACTTTTTTATGAATTATCATCTCGACAAGCTGAACAAAGGTCGCGATAAGGAGGATGAAAGCCACCGTTTTCATATAGTCTATTCCGAGGGGGACTAAGATGAATGTATAGACAGGGTAGGTGCAGATGGAGGCACAGACCATAACGAAGATAACCGCAAGCCCCATGCCGATTGCCGAGTCGTATTTTTTCGATACGCCGAGAAACGGACAGATACCCATGAATTTGACCAAGACAAAGTTTTCGGTGAGCATCGATGTCAGGAGGATAACAAGAAGTATTTTCATTTACGCTTCCTCCCCTGTAGTTTTAATTGCTCTCGCCGCACAGTTTATGCAATCAGCCGCGATAGGACAGGCTGCACAGCCGACCTTTGCAGGCGGTTTTTTATTCGTGAATTTGTATAATATCGCAATTAATATACCGAGCGTAAAGAATCCGCCGGCAGGCATAACGAATATCGGGAAGGTGAGGGGGAGGTGAAGGTCAATACCGAAGAACGCTCCCGAGCCCAAAATCTCACGTATTGATCCCATGGCAAAGAGGGCGAGGGTAAAGCCCAGACCCATTCCGAGCCCGTCTAAAGCGGAGCGGAAAACATTATTTTTTGATGCGTACGCTTCGGCGCGTCCTAAAATTATGCAGTTCACGGCGATGAGCGACAGGAATATCCCGAGCCTTGAATGGAGAGCGGGGATATAGGCTTTGAGCAGGAAGTCGGTGAGGGTGACGAATGTGGTTATCACGACGATGAAACAGGGAAGCCTGACCGTGTCGGGAATAACCCTCCTGAGTGCGGATATGACGATGTTCGAGCAGATAAGCACAAAAGATGTGGCAAGCCCCATGCCGATGCCGTTTGAAGCCATGGTCGTCACGGCTAAGGTCGGGCACATACCAAGGAGCATGACGAGGGTAGGGTTTTCTTTAACTATCCCTTTTATCAAGGCGTAAAGGTTGCTGTTTTTATCCATAAATCTAAATTTACACCTCTCTGTTCGCTATTACGGCAAGCTTCACAGCTTCATAAACGCCGTTTGATGAAAGTGTCGCACCGGTTATGGCATCAAAATCGAAGCCCTGTTCTGTAGGGACGTCAGCAGTTTTGAGTTCCAAAAGCTCTTCGTCCGAAGCGGGGAAACGAACTTTATATTTGGTGTTATCGGGAGCTTCGGGAGCGGGCAGATGGTTATATGTGTATCCTTCAAACTGTGCCATATATTCGGGGCTATTCACCTTCGAGCCGAGCCCGGGCGTTTCAAGCGACGACAAAACCTTTATACCCTTGACGGCACCGTTTTCATCAAGCCCCACAAGCAGGGTCAGCCCCTCTTTGCTGTAGCCGTCCGAAACGATGACATAGGCAGAATTGCCGCCGTCCCGCATTGCGATGGAAACATAGGTTGTTTCCGAGACTGCAACCGGGGTGTCAATAACCGAAAAATATTTAGACTCCCCGTAAATTTCATCAAGAGCCGTCAAAATTTCGGGGGTTACTTTAGATTCATCTCTAACTGAGGTTAGGTCGTGAACAAAGACCAAAAGCAGAGCCGAAACGGCACAGACGATAAGAAGTGTTATTGTCGGAACGATTTTTTTCAGTTTACTTTTCATTCTTTCACCCTCTTAATTTTTTTCATGCCGATCGGGTGGGTGAGCATTATGTCGTCAATAAGCGGTGTCAAAAGGTTCATTAACAATATTGAGAAGGACACGCCCTCCGGCATCTTGGTGAAAAACCTTATTACAAATGTAATTAACCCACAGCCTATCCCGAAGATAAGCTTGCCGCGTTCGGTGAGGGGAGATGTGGTGTAATCGGTTGCCATAAAGAAAGCCCCGAGCATCAGACCGCCCGCAAGTGTGTAATAAATCGTCTCATCTATACTGCCTGTATAAAGAAATGTAAGTATAAACACCGTCCCGATGAAGGAAAGCGGAATGGTCGGGGTGATTATCTTTGCAATGATAAGAATAACGCCGCCGATAATTAAAGCGATTGCACAGGTCTCGCCTATCGTCCCGCCGGTCGTTCCGTAAAGCATATCGGTGAGGGTGAAGGGTAACACCTTGTCAGTCCCGACAGTAAAATATTCCGCCGAAAGAGGGGTCGGTGCTGTGACTGCATCAAAAGTCGTAAAGCTTTTCACCGGAACAGCAAAATTCCCCATCTGCCCCGCAAAGCATACAGCTAAGATTATTCTTGCGGCGATTGCCGGGTTGGCGAAGTTTTGACCTATGCCTCCGAAAAGGCATTTGACAATGACAATTGCAACAAATGCACCGATAACAGGGATATAATAGGGGACAGAGGACGGCAGGTTCATTCCCAATAAAAGCCCTGTTAAAAATGCCGAGAAGTCGCCGATGGTGTTCGGACGCCGTGTGATTAAATCGAACAAACGCTCAAAAACCAAACAGGATATAATCGTTATGAGAATGACCGTCAAAGCCCTGTATCCGAAGATAAGGCAGCCGGCAAACACCGCCGGAACAAGGGCGATAATCACCGTGAGCATGATCTTCGCTGTGCTGTTATTCCCTCTTATATGCGGCGATGGGGATACTGTAAGTAATTTTAATTTCAGGTTTTTTTCTTCGCTGTTCATTTATAATTCCTTAAATCGGGTTATTTTCTTAATAATTCTTTTGCAAGCAAATTAGTTTCAACGAGCGGACGGTTTGCAGGGCAGACATATGAGCAGCACCCGCAGCTCATGCAAAGGGGGAGGCGGAGTTTTTTAAGTGCCTCTGTGTCCTCTGTTTTATATGCAGTTTCAAAACGCATAGGCATGAGATTAAGGGGACAAGCTCTCGTGCAGGAGCCGCAACGAATACAGTTTGAAGGTTCAATTCCTATTTGTTGTTCTTCCTCATCAAACGCCAAAATCGCATTGGTGCTTTTTAATATCGGCTGGTCGGGGGAAAACAGGGCAGTACCCATCATCGGTCCGCCATAGAGAATCTTCTTTGCCGCCTCCGCACCCGCAAATTTTAAGATATCCGAAATCGGCGTGCCGATAAATACATTATAATTCCCACGATTTTGCTTCACGGCAGAGCCGTCTATGGTAATCCGCTTCGTTGTCAAAGGCATACCTGTTTTGGCATAATTTGCAATGAAGGCAACGGTTGACACATTGAGGACCATAACCCCCGCATTTGAGGGGAGCTCGCCCTCCATCACAACCCGTCCTGTGGAGTGGTATATTATAACCTTTTCGGCACCCTGCGGGTATTTTGAAGGAAGTGTCACAACCTCAATCGCGTTGATATTCTCCGTCTTCTTTTTCATGAGTGCTATGGCTTCCGGCTTGTTATCTTCAATACAGATTTTGCAATGCGGTATGCCCAGATACTTTTGGCACAGCAAAATGCCGTCTGTTATGTCGGTTGCATCCTCCAAAAAACAGCGGTTGTCGGCTGTAATATACGGCTCGCATTCCGCACCGTTAATAATAAGTGTATCGATCGGGGTTTTGAGCTCGTCAAAGGATAGCTTGACATGGGTCGGGAACGCCGCTCCGCCAAGCCCTGTGAGCCCCGATTCGCGGACTGCATAGATAAAGGATTGCTTGTCCGAAATTTCGGGAGGGGTAATGCCGTCCGCCTTGGTCTGAAGTCCGTCAGGCTTGATTACAACAGCCTTTGCACGCACACCGTTCGGATTAATGTAATCGACAATATCGGTCACTTCACCCGAAACAGGGGAGTGAATCGGTGCGGACATGAAAGCATCGGTTGAGCCGATCTTCTGCCCGACAGTGACATTGTCGCCCTTTTTAACAAGCGGCTCCGGCATTGCACCCATCGCTTGCGACATCGGGATTAATATTTTCTCCGGTATCCCGAATTCGACCGTTTCGGAGGTTGCAGTTGACTTATAATGCGGTAGTTTTATTCCGCCCAGACTCTTCATATTTTAACTCTGATTCTTTATTTTTAGCATTTTCTTTACTATACCGCCCGTGATTATCCCTGTGAGTATTCCGCTTATAACGCTTGCGATAAGGAGCACGGGGGTCAAGGCTAAGACATAATAGCTTTCTGTGATTATACTTGACAGTATAAGCTGACCGATTATATGTGCAATCGCCGCTGTGACCGACACGAAAACGAAACTCGAATCCGTTTTTTTGAGAAGTAAAACGATTACGATAAACGCGAAAATTCCGCCCGAAAATGACATTAAGCCCGCGATAACCCCTCTTGTGAGGAGCACAAACCCTGATTTGAGGATCGTCAGAGCGAGACCCGTTTTACCTCCGACAAAAATAATCGCGATCATTATCGTTATGTTTGAAAGCCCGAGGCGTATTCCTGTCGGGAGAGGCGGCAGCAGCACCGTTTCCGCCCACGATAAAACTATCGTTACCGCCAGTAAAATCGCGGCGAGGGTTATCTTTTTTGTATTATTAAATAATCGCATCGTACTCGTTTTTTATATCTGTAAGCCTTACCGTCACCCTGTTCGGCACACAGACAATCACGCCGCCGTTTTCGGAAGCTCTGCCCATATGAACGCAGTCACCCCCCGGGCAGCCGCTTGAAATAACGCATATGTCGCCGCTCTTGACTTCAAACTGCATATTTTTAATGTCAAATATCCGATCTTCCGACAGATCGACCGAGTAAGTTTCTTTCAAATCGTCTGTAATAACGGTGATTTCAGCGGTGTTTGCACTGCCTTTTGATATGAAGAAAACCACGATTAAGAGGATGACTAAGACAATTATTATGACCGCTTCTTTTGGCTTGATTATCTTTTTCATATAGCTTTAAGCTCGTGATTACCGTGGATATTACCGTTTTTGTCTATGGCTATGAAGGAGAAAGCGTCGTTATCATCAAAATCCTTAAGTCCGTCTGAACCGCGTATGAAGATCAGCGTTGAAAGAAAATCGGACATAATCCCGCCGTCGGGGGTTGAAGTCGGGACTATCACCGTCACGCTTGCAAGGTCGGTGTCAACCGGGTAGCCGGTAAAAGGGTCTAAGATATGCGAATACCGCTTGCCGTCAGCCTCAAAATACCTTTCGCTTCCGCCCGAAGTGGAGATGAAAGCCGCATCTGTTTCGATATAGCCGACTAACTCCTCGGGGATAAAAGGGCTCTTAATCGCTGTCTTGAAAAGGCTTTCAGGCTTTTTGCCGTATAGAAGAATCGAGCTTTCGGCGGAGATAATTGCATATCCGCTTTCCGTGTTGCTGTCGGCAGATTTCAAAGCCTCGTATGCCTTGTCAAGAGCATAGCCCTTTGCAACAGCACCCAAATCAAGATAGCTTTTATCTGATAACGCCGCCGCAATCTCTGTCTCAGTCGGGATTTTCGGGTTATCTGTCGAGATTCCCCAAAGTCTTGTGAGGGCACCGATGCGAATGTCAATCTCGTTTCCGAAACGCTCATTCAAAGCCACTGTCTTTTCCGTTATATCTGATGTTTCCGATATATAGGGGCTTTCAAAAGCAAAAGACGATTCTGTCATATCGGAGACTTCGGTTAAAACAGCTTCAATCGAAGATACAGGCAGTTCTCCATGCGAAGTGATCGTAACGGCAGTGTCAAGGAGCGGCACTGTTATTGTCTCGGTTTTGGTACAAGATGATAGGCTAAGGCATAACGATAAAAACAAGGGAAGAATAAAAAATCCCCTGTGAACGAAATTTTCCACAATATCAAGTATACATATTTAATGCATATTTGTCAATAGATTAGCCCCGAAAAAAATGCTTAAATTTTCACAAAAATTTTGTATACTATCACAAAATTCCTCTTGACTTCATGAATAAAAAAACGTATAATACTAATATGTCATTGATTTTAGAATCACTTTCAACGAATAATGCCTTTAACGAACTGAAGCGTGCCGCTTACTCACATCGCACCCCGGTCTATGCTTCGGGCTTTTCGCATACCCACAGGGCACATTTTTTGGCAGGGCTTGCCTCTGCGGATATCCCGGCGGATATCCGCTTAATACTTATAGTATCCGAGTCGGAGCAGGCGGCAAGGCGGCTTTCGGATGATATAAATACTTTTGCCGGGGAGCCCATTGCAGGGCTTTTTCCTGCTAAGGATTTTGCCTTCATAACCTCCGAAGCGGTTTCAAGGGAGTATGAATATGCGGCGATCGGGGCACTTTCAAAAATCGGTGCTGTCAAAATAATAAGCACCTCCGCCGAAGCGTTAATGCAGTACACCATCCCGAAATCGGTGCTTGAAGCAAACACGATTACCATTCAAAACGGCGACACCGTGGATATTGATGAGTTCACGGCAAGGCTTGTCGCGGCAGGGTACACAAGGGTTGAGAGGGTCGAGGGCGTGTCGCAGTTTTCACGCCGCGGCTCTGTTTTCGACGTATTCCCCGTCAATGAGCAAAACCCCGTTCGGTTCGAGCTTTGGGGCGATGAGATCGACACCGCCGCCTATTTTGATATCGACACCCAACGCCGCACCGGCGACATCGGGGTGATCACCATACCCCCGGCAAGGACGGTGCTCTTTAACAGTCCCGAGGAGCAGATATCGCGTATGGAAGCGGCTTCAAGGGCTGTCCGCTCCAAAAAGGCGGAGCAGATTCGCGAAAACATAAGCCGGGATATAACCGCTATCCGCGACTTCGGAATGGGTTACGTTTTGGGGAATATCGACAAATATTATCCCCTTGCCTATGAAAAGCCGGAGACGATTTTAGATTACCTGCCCCGAAATTCGCTTATTGTCTTTGCGGAGTTCACAAACTGCCAAAACGCCGCTAAAGGCGTATACAGCAGGCATAGAGAAGAGACCGGGGCACTTTACGAATCGGGCGAGCTCTTTAGAATGACTTCGGGAAGCAAAAATTCCGACCCGTATCTTGAAGATTTTGATATAACCCGCGAAAGAATAACGAAATTCGACAGCTTCTTTATGGACGCTTTCACCCACGGCGGCGGCATACGCTTTGAGCAGGCTGTAACCCTCAACGCAGGACAGACGGCACCTTGGGGCGGCGAGATAAGGCAGCTGATCGAGGATTTAAGCAGTTTTCGCGAAAAAAATTACACAGTCTTTGTCAGTGCAGGTTCGGAAAAGACCCTCCCGATTATAAAGCAGGACTTAGAGGACGAGGGGATAACCTCCGAAATTATCACGCCGACAAGTTATTATACAAAAGGGCGTATCTACCTTTTCCCCTCCGCAAAGGGTATGACCGGCGGCGGCTTTGATTATTATGACGAAAAGGTTGCTTTCATAGCCCAATCCACCCACGAGCATAGCAGAAAGCGTTTTAAAAAGCACAATAAAAATGAAGAGATAAAATCGCTGTCCGATATAAAAATCGGCGATCTTATCGTTCATTCTCTGCATGGTATCGGGCGTTTTGAGGGGATAAAAAAGCTTGCTTTGGAGGGTGTGACAAAGGATTATATAACGATAAAATACGCAGGGACGGACGTTCTTTATGTCCCCGTCAATCAGCTTGATATCGTTTCAAAATATATAGGTCCCGGAGGCAAGAGCGGGGACAAAGAGGTTGTCAAACTCAATAAGCTTTCCTCCGACAGTTGGGAGAAGCAAAAGGCGAAAGTGCGGGCGGCGGTTCGCGATATGGCGGACGAGCTTATTGAGCTTTATGCAAAAAGAAGCCAAACCCCGGGATATCCCTTCCCCGTTGATGATGACCTTGTGAATGATTTTGAAAGTCGCTTCCCCTTCACCGAGACGGACGACCAGTTACAGTCTGCGGCAGAGATCAAGTCGGATATGGAACGCCCCCTACCGATGGACAGGCTTCTTTGCGGCGATGTGGGTTTCGGGAAGACGGAAGTTGCATTCAGAGCCGCCTTCAAATGCATAGAATGCGGAAAGCAGTGCGTGCTTTTAGCTCCGACTACAGTTTTGGCTTGGCAGCACTACCAAACCGCCCTAAAGCGTTTTGAAAGCTTTCCGGTTCGGATTCAGTTACTATCGCGTTTCCGCACGGCAAGAGAGCAGACCGAAATAAAAAAACAGCTTGAAAACGGACAGATAGATTTCATAATCGGAACGCATATGCTCATTCAAAAGGGGGTTAAGTTCCCCGACCTCGGGCTTGTGATAATCGACGAGGAACAGCGTTTCGGCGTTGCCCACAAGGAGCGTTTTAAGCAGTATTTTACCGGCGTTGACGTGCTGACGTTATCTGCAACACCCATTCCGCGTACCCTCAACATGGCAATGAGCGGCATACGCGATATGAGCGTATTAGAAGAAGCTCCTCACGACCGCCACCCTGTCCAGACCTATGTTTTGGAGTATGATATTAATGTTATCGCACAGGCGTGTGAAAAGGAGCTTCGCCGCGGCGGGCAGGTTTACTATATCCATAACCGCATTGAGTCGATTGCTCTTGCGGCGGCAAGGATATCCGAGCACCTCCCCGATGCAAGGATAGGTATCGCTCACGGGCGTATGGATGAAGAGGAACTGTCGGAGGTTTGGCAAAAACTTGTTGAGCACGAAATTGATATTTTGGTATGCACAACCTTAATCGAAACAGGGGTTGATGTTCCCAACTGCAACACGCTTATTATCGAAGATGCCGACCGCTTCGGGCTCTCACAGCTATATCAGCTTCGCGGACGTGTGGGCAGAAGCTCACGCCGTGCCTTTGCATATTTCACATTCAAGCGAGGCAAGACTTTAACCGAAATTGCGGCAAAAAGGCTTGATGCAATCCGCGAGTTTACCCGCTTTGGGAGCGGTTTCAGAATAGCCATGTGTGATCTTGAAATACGCGGTGCCGGTTCGCTTTTGGGGGCACGCCAGCATGGGCATATGGAGTCGGTGGGCTATGATATGTATCTTCAAATCCTTTCGGAGGTTATGGCTGACGAACGCGGCGAGGAGCTGCCGCAAAAGCCCGAGGACTGCCTTATCGACCTTCAAATCGAGGCACATATCCCCGAGGAATATATCCCATCCCTTGCCGACAGGCTTGACATATACCGCAAGATTGCATCCTTAAAATCAAACGAACAGAGCTTGGACCTTATTGACGAGCTTATCGACCGATACGGCGAGCCGCCCGATTCAATAAATGGGCTTATCACCGTTTCACTGATCCGCAACCGTGCGGCGGCGGCAGGGATAACCGAGGTCACCCAAAAGGGGAATGTCATGATGTTTTATATTAAAACTGCCGACCCCGAAAACATATCAAGGCTTGTGACAAGCTTCAAAAAGCGTGTTACAATCAATTCAGGAAGCTCCCGACCGCATATCGCGGTGATAATAAAAAACGATCCACCTTTAACCCTCATGCGTGAAGTTATAGAAATACTTGACAGCGGCGTCCGAGAGTGATATAATTGTGGTATAATATAGTATTAATAAATACAAATCGGAGCTATTATGGTAATTTTAGACGAACTTAAGGTAGAGCTTGAAGGGATGAGGGGAAACCTCACCGAGCTTCACGAGATACTTAATATAAAAAAGGCGGAAGCGACAGTCAAAGAGCTTCAAGAGCTGTCGGGTCAGCCCGGATTCTGGGACGACCTTGAAAACTCCGGCAAGGTCATGAAGGAGATTAAGGCGAACGAAAACCGCATTTCGGGGCTTTCAAAGCTGTCTTCCAGACTTGAAGATGCGATAACTATGGTTGAAATGCTGATGGAAGAAACCGACCTTGCCGACGACGATCCCCAGATTATCGACATGAAGGTTGAATCGGGGCGAATCAGGCGTGAGATTGATGCCCTCAAACTTTCAACGCTCTTAACAGGGGAATACGACTCGCAAAACGCGATTATCACCCTCCATGCAGGTGCAGGCGGTACCGAGGCTATGGACTGGGTGCAGATGCTTTATCGAATGTATACCATGTGGGCGGAGTCTCACGGCTATAAAATCACGCTTTTAAACTATCTTGACGGTGAAGAGGCGGGAATTAAAACTGCATCACTGCTGATTGAAGGGCTTAACGCTTACGGTTTTCTCAAATCCGAAAACGGCGTTCACCGCTTAGTCCGAGTGAGCCCCTTTGACAGCTCCGGCAGGCGGCACACCTCCTTCGCTTCGCTTGAAGTTATGCCCGAGATGGACGAGACAGCGGCACATATTGAAATCCGCCCCGAAGACCTTGAGATTGACTTTTTCCGTGCTTCCGGTGCAGGCGGACAGAAGGTTAATAAAACATCGTCGGCAGTACGCCTGACCCATATCCCCACAGGGATTGTGGTGTCATGCCAGACACAGCGTTCCCAGTATCAAAACAAAGACTATGCAATGAAGATGCTCATTTCAAAGCTTGTTGAAATCAAGGAAAGAGAACATCTTGACCGAATTGAGGATATAAAGGGCGTTCAGAAGGATATCGCGTGGGGCGCGCAGATACGCTCCTATGTTTTCATGCCCTACACCCTTGCAAAGGATCATCGCACAGGCGTTGAAAACGGCAATATCAATGCGGTTATGGACGGCGACCTTGACAGCTTTATGAGCGGATATCTCACCGCCGTTTCACATGGAGATTTATAAACCTATGGAAGCTTTCCGTCAAAACAAAATGCTCCCGGTTTATATCGGCGTGATCATATTCATGACAGTCAGTCTGTGGATTTTAGGTTACGGGCTCCCGGTGACGATTGCGGCTGTGCCGACCTTTGTCATAATGAAACTGACGGCACAGTCTTTGTATGTTCTTTCAAAGGAACTTGAACTTCGCCGTAAGATTGCAGATAACGACGCCGAAAATCTGAAAGAGCAGCTTAAAACGATCAGAGAGTTTGATCGGGTGGCGTTTGAGTTTCATCGTGTGACCTCCGATATAGACAACTATGCAAGTGTTGCGAAGATGTATTTCACCGTGAAACGCACCAGAGCGTTCGTTTTGCGGCTTATCGCAGGTGCGGCGGTTATCGGAGCACTGATAATATCCTTTTCCGAAGCGGCGGTTAATGTCCCCGAGACGATTTTCGCCGTTGCCGCAACCGCCGTGGTGCTTGCTTCATTAGTATTCTGCTTTAGAAAGATAGACCTTTCCGACTCCGAAGTTTTTTCAAAAAGGCATATGAAAACGATGGATTACGGAAGCCTTGATAATATCCCTTTCAACGAAACGGGTGCGGATATAACCCTCAACGCCGTGCATTACAGATACCCCGAAACGGAGAAGGACGCCATCGGCGGGATAACCTTAAATATATACGCAGGGGAACGATTCGGAATTGTCGGCAGGAGCGATTCGGGCAAGACGACGCTCATAAACCTTATAAAACGTAAAGCGGATGCGACCGAAGGGCTTGTGCTCATTAATGGTGCGGTGATAAAGGATCTGACTGAAACTGCACTCGGCGATATTTTCGAGAAGCGGATAAATGTCTTTGACGGAGTACCGGCAATCATCAACGCGGAAGACGAGCGAACGATTATTATCGCTTCAAACAGGATTCGCGATATGGCACTTTGCGAGCGGATTGCCGTGATTGACGGCGGTGTGATTATCGCTGTCGGCAAGCATGATGAGCTTATGTTAAACTGCCCGCTTTATAAAGAAATGTATACCGCCGAAAATCAAACAGACGATAAAAAAGAGGATGATTTCTCTGATATACTTGAAAAGACGGAGAGGTAATTCCGTTTTAACCCCGGGCTTGCGAATTTTAATTGCATTTTCATATATACTATATATCTGTTCAGCTTTGTTGTGGTTTGCTTACAGTCTCTTTCTTGATAACCTGCTGCAAAAAAGGCTGATAACACCCCTTCGCGAGACGGCGGATTTGATTCAGTCTGAATCACCCTTTTCAGGCGAAGATAACATATATCTTGAAAATCGGTCTGTTCGCGAAAATATCATGTACGGCAAAATCCAAGCGACAGAGGAAGAGTATAATCGTGCACGAGATACAGCACTTGTTGATGAAAACGCATATATTTCAAAATCAATGAAACAGCGCTCCGCCCTTGCAAGGAGACTTATCTCAAACCCCGATTATATTGATATAAAAAAAGAACTCCCCGATTGTGATTTGATTACTATAAAAGAAATTGTTAAAAACATTAAAATAAATTATCCTGAAATTAAAATACTGTGAGGCTTGTATGAGAAAAACAAAGATAATCTGTACCATCGGTCCGGCGACCGACGACGATAACGTTATGCGCGAGATGATGCTTGCGGGGATGAACGTTGCACGCTTCAACTTTTCCCACGGCGACTACGACACCCATCGTGCCCGCTTCAATCAGGTTGAAAAAATCCGCCATGAATTAGGTCTTCCCATCGCGACACTCCTTGACACAAAAGGTCCCGAAATCCGCCTCGGAAGTTTTGTTGACGGCAAGCCTGTCATTCTGAAAGCCGGCGATCTTTTCACCCTCACCTCCGAAGACGTTCCCGGCACAGCAGAGCGTGCTTCCATCACCTACAAGGGGCTTGTGAATGACCTTGCTGTCGGGCGTGATGTGCTTATCGATGACGGTGCAATTGAGATGAAGGTTGAAAAGCTCACTAACACCGATATAATTTGCAAAGTTGTAAACGGCGGCAAGGTCTCCGACCACAAGGGCATTAACGTCCCCGGAACCGACCTTTCGCTTCCCTATGTTTCCGAAAAAGACATGGCAGACCTCAAATTCGGGGCTTCGATGGGATATGACTTTGTTGCGGCGTCATTTTGCCGATCCTCCGCAGATGTGAACTATCTTAGAATGTGTATGAAAAGCCTCGGCTGGAGCAACCCGAAAATTATCGCAAAGATTGAAAATTCCGACGGCGTTAAGAATATCGATGAGATTATCGCCGCCGCTGATGGTATTATGGTTGCCCGTGGTGACATGGGAGTTGAGATCGCTTTTGAGCTTATTCCGTCTATACAAAAACAGATAATTAACAAAGTTTATACAGCGGGTAAATATGTTATCACCGCAACGCAGATGCTTGAGTCGATGATTGGGAACCCCCGCCCCACCAGAGCCGAGATAACCGACGTTGCAAACGCGATCTATGACGGTACGTCCGCAATCATGCTTTCGGGCGAGACGGCGGCAGGTGCATATCCCGTTGAGGCGGTGCGGACAATGGCAAAGATCGCCGAGACCACCGAGGACGATATCGACTATAAAAAGCGGCTCAAAACGCGCTCTGCGGTTGTCGGCAACAACTCCACCGACGCAATATCACACGCGGCAGTATCCATAGCACACGACCTTGACATGAAAGCTATCGTCACTGTCACAAAATCGGGCAACACAGCACGAAACCTTTCAAAATTCCGCCCCTCCTGCATTATCCTCGGTTGTACGCCCTCCGAAACCGCCCTTCGTCAGCTTTCCATCAGCTGGGGCGTTATCCCTGTTTTAATCGACGAGAAGGAGAGCACCGATGATCTCCTCTTCGCTGCCGTCAAAGCCGCGAAGGACTCCGGAATCCTTGACACAGGCGACACAACGGTTGTGACAGCAGGTCTCCCCCTCGGAATCGCCGGTAACACAAATATGCTTAAGATAACCACGGTTGAATAAACGACAACGGAGTTAAGAAAAAAGCTTAACTCCGTTGTTATTATAGTATAATCCTCTCTATATCATGCCGCAAACGCTTTATAATCCGCTTTTCAAGCCTTGATATGTATGATTGGGATATGCCGATTATATCCGCGACCTCTTTTTGCGTCTTCTCACCGCCGCCCGCAAGCCCGAACCGCATTATCATTATCTCCCGCTCCCTTTCGGGAAGGCGGTTGACAGCCTCCAAAAGCACACTTTTTTCCGCTTGAGACTCACAGTTGCCTGTTACCTCTTCGCCGTCCGAGCCCAAAATATCGGACAAAAGAAGCTCGTTGCCGTCCCAGTCGATATTGAGCGGTTCGTCAAGGGAGATATCGTTTTTATGTTGGGATGATTTGCGAAGAAACATTAATATTTCATTTTCAATGCAACGCGAGGCATAGGTTGCAAGTTTGATGTTCTTTTGCGGCGAAAAGGTGTTCACAGCCTTAATAAGCCCGATAGTCCCAATGGAGACCAAATCTTCGATATTGATTCCGGTTGACTCAAATTTTTTTGAGATATATACCACAAGTCTGAGGTTATGCGAAATGAGGAGCTTGCGAAGCTTTATGAGCTCGGGGGAGTTTGTCTCGGAATTTATGAGGCGGTCAATCTTTGAAAAAACCTCCTCCTCATATTCCTTTGAGAGCGGGGGAGGGAGCGTCTCCGCACCGTTGACATAGTATATCCCCGACGGCTTACGCGAGATTATCCCGAGTTTTTGCCAAAGTTTTATAAAACGCGGGGTTATAGCACTATTAAATATATCAAATATATTCGCCAATTTTGTCAGCATCATTTTTTACACTCCTCTAAACTGCAATAACTTTCGGATTGAAGACGGCATAATCAAGGTCGTTTTCCGAAACGCCGATGAAAGCGTCAATCAGGTGAGTTTTTTTATCATAATCCGATTTTATGTAAACTTTCGCCGGAGCAAAGGCGGGAATAAGTCCGTTTGAATTTATAGTGGAGAAGGGGATAAGCCGCCAGCCTTTGGGCGGAATAACCGAATCGCTGATATAATCGCACCTTAGCATCTGCTCCACAACGCCGGTGTCAACAATTGAAGACAGGCTTGTTTTCGGGCAGATTATCACGGGCTTGCCGGAAAGGTGATCGCAAAGGTTATTCCCGGTGTCGCCGATAGCCTTGAACTGAACAGTCTTACCGAAACTCTCGACCGTCACGGTGTATTTTATATCCGCTTCACTCGTGCTGTCAAAATGGCGGCGAAGAAGCCACAATATGCCGTATGCAATTGTTGTTGAGATAACGAGGGTTAAAAGCGAGATATTAACATAGAAAATTGAATTATGCCATATCGCCGACGAACCGCCAAGGAGCATTGCGGCACCGTATTCAATTCCGGCGAAAAGGAAGCTGACAAAAAAGAATAAAAGCGAGCATTTATAAAGCTCTTTGAATCCGTCAATGTTATAGGATACTGCGACCATTAAAACGGCGGCTATAACTCTGACAATGAGGATTGTGACGTTGCCCGGATCGGGCAGAAATATAATAAGCGATGAAAGGCTTCCCAGAAGTGCACCGATTATGACCCGTAAGCGTTTGACCTTTTTATGTATCAGAACCGCCGCCGCCCGCAAAAGCAGGTAGTTAATATAAAAACTGACCACAATCAAAACATCAACATATACAATCATAGCGTGCTCCTTCGTTTCGTAATACTATTATAAATCGTTAATCTCGTAAATTCTGTCGAACGAGGTTGATAAAAAAATAATTTATTGTAGTCTAACCGCCTAAAAAAATTCATAATATTTTTATGAATGGGAACTTGCATTACGAGTATTAATATAGTATAATAGTATTCATATTTTTGAAAGCGAGAAGATCATGTGCGGATTTGTCGGGTTTACCAATAAAAT
>JAISIC010000043.1 GCA_031262225.1 Ruminococcus sp.
AGTGCGGATTTCGACTGGTCGGAGATAAGCCCGACGATTTTCGGTGCGGTTTTTGAAAGCACTCTAAACCCCGAAACAAGGCGTTCCGGCGGTATGCACTATACCTCGCTTGAAAATATACACAAAGTTATTGACCCGCTATTTCTTGGTGCTTTGGAAAAAGAACTGGCGGAGATTTGTGCTGTCACGGTCGTTAAGACGAAAGAAAAGCGGCTTAAGGCGTTTCAAGAGAAGCTCTCGTCTCTTACGTTTTTAGACCCGGCTTGCGGTAGCGGAAATTTCCTAACCGAGACGTATTTATCGCTCCGCAAACTTGAAAATATCGTGTTTACAGAGCTTGCACATCATCAAATATCTTTTGTTTTTGAAAGCGACAGTCCGATAAAGGTTTCGTTGAATCAATTTTACGGCATAGAGATAAATGACTTTGCCGTGACGGTCGCAAGAACGGCGTTATGGATTGCAGAAAGTCAAATGATAAAAGCAACGGAAGATATAATCAAAGTGCACATAGATTTCCTGCCCTTGAAGTCGTACGCTCACGTCACAGAGGGCAACGCCCTGCGTATGGACTGGGAAACTGTCGTGCCCAAGGACAAGCTTAATTATATTATGGGCAACCCGCCGTTTGTGGGTTATTCCAATCAAAGCAGTGAGCAAAAATCCGATATGCTTAAGATTTTCGACGGCGTAAAGTCCGCCGGAAAGCTTGATTATGTTTGTGCATGGTATAAAAAAGCCGCTGATATGATGAAATTATCATCAATAAAAACAGCTTATGTAAGCACAAATTCTATCACACAAGGCGAGCAAGTTGCGATACTATGGAAACCGCTTTTTGAATCGGGAATACATATCAATTTTGGTGTACAGACTTTCAGATGGGACAGCGAAGCAACCGAAAAAGCGGCTGTACATTGCGTAATTGTAGGATTTTCACGTCAAAAAACAGAACATGATTTGAATCCGTATCTGCTAAAAGCTCCGACGGTTTTCATTGAAAGCAGGAGCAAGCCGATATGTGACATACCTACTATGCAAAAAGGCAGTATTCCTGTTGACGACGGCAATTTAATTATTGAAGAAGAAGACTATTCGCAATTCATAAAATCAGAGCCTAACTCACAAAAATACATAAAAAAACTTCTCGGTGCAGAGGAATATTTACATAATAAAAATCGTTATTGCCTGTGGCTTGTTGATGCTGATCCGAATGAGTTACAGAAAATGCCGAAAGTTTTAGAACGAATAAAAAACGTTCGCGAATTTCGATTGAACAGCAAAAAAGAAGCTACTCGCAAATATGCAGATAATCCTACAAGATTTATGGAAATAAGGCAACCAAATAGCGATTACATACTTGTACCGAGTCATTCGTCTGAAAATCGCAAATACATACCAATTGGATTTTTAGACAAAAATATCATCAGTACAAATGCGAATTTAATTATACCTAACGCATCAATCTACCATTTCGGCATACTAACCTCAAACGTTCACATGGCGTGGATGCGTGCTGTTTGCGGGCGGCTTAAAAGCGATTATCGCTATTCAAAAGACATCGTCTACAACAACTTCCCATGGTGTAACCCGACTGATAATCAAAAGCAGAAAATCGAACAAACCGCACAAGCGATTTTGGATGCAAGAGCGGAGTATCCCGATTGCTCTCTTGCCGACCTTTACGGCGAAAAAATGTATCTATACCCGAAACTCCTCACCGCCCACCAAAACAACGACCGGGCTGTTATGCAGGCGTACGGGTTTACCACGAAAATGACCGAAAGCGAATGTGTCGCTGAGCTTATGAAACTTTATCAGGATAAGGTTGATGATATTAAGGGGTGAGAGGTTTTCTCACAAATATATTTTAACGGAGGGTTTTATTATGACTATGATAACTTGTCCTTTTTGCGAAAGCACTTCTTGCAAAGAAATTTCAAGCGAAAATAATAAATATGATTGCCCATCGTGCGGAAAGTATCAACTTGACATTAGAGCGGATGATGTATTAAACGCATTTGATTACACTATAAATAAATTACGAGATTTTGCAGGGTATCTATATGAAACAAATCATAATTCAAGATCAACCAAGTTTATAAAGCTCAAAAAAGACAATTCACAACAATATAGTTTTGAAGACGAGGTCTATAATAGCGGGTTAGTGCCAAAGACAACATTGCAGAAAATTGATAAGTTTATAACGAATATTTATAAACTTGGTAATTTATCCGTTCAAAAATTTACTTTTTGGTACGGATTAGGATTATGTCATAGCGAATTCGCTCAAACTATATCTCACCACAATTATAGAGGTGAGATTGCTTATGCTAAGGATATTTACGAACTTAATTCTATTATAAAATTAGCTCAAGACGCAGGTCTAATTAATTCTGATAGTAAAATGTGGACAACTGATTGTAACTTCCTTCTTTCTTTTAAGGGTCTTCAACGAGCAGAATCTCTCATTTCTACCAATACCGAATCAAATCAAATTTTCATTGCCTGTAAGTTTAGCAATCCCGATACGGGCGTTTTTCGTGAATATTTTGTAAACAGCGTTAAGGATGCTGCTGAAAAGGCAAGTGATGGGAAATACCACGCAATAATTGTTTCTGATATTGAGTACAATGATGGTATTAGTGACAGGCTTAAAGCTGAAATAAAGAGAAGTAAAGCAGTCATTGTTGACTATACATATGAGAGCCAAAATGTTTATTTTGAGGCGGGTTATGCTGATGCCTTGGGCTTACCGATTATTCGTTGCTGTGATGAAAATTGGGCAAATGAATACGAGGGTGGTTTAGAAAAAGCGGTTCATTTTGATGAACGGCACAACAATTTGATTTTATGGAAAAGTTATAAGGAGCTTCAACAACGAATTGAGGATAGAATCCGAAACATACTTATGTAATTATCATTGCCATCCTGCTGCCCACCACCACTATTGACAAACCGCCACAAAAATATTATAATTATAGCGAAGAATAATGGAGGGCGTAATGAAACAGAAAAAAGAGGGACGTTTTCGCATCTTCGCCAATAACGCCTATGCTGTAAAAACGGTGTGGGAAATCAGCAAAAAACGTGTTATAAACATCGCCGCTTTGAGCATTTTAGGTTACGCGGAATGGGTTTTCACCAGTATCTTTTTCCTGCGTTACGTTATACATCAAATAGAGACGGAAGCACCGTTTGCGAGCATAATCCTTGGCATCGTGATATGTTACGGTGTGCTTTTATTAATAAGTCTCTATAACAACTACTCCAACGCGGCGGTCATTCCCTTCACCGATAATCTTATCCGAAAAAAGCTCTATTCCAAGCTCTATAAAAAGGCTCGGAATGTTGAGCTCCGCTGTTTTGAGGATGCAGATTTCTATAACCGCTATACACTCGCAATGAATGGTGCACCGGAGCGGATGATTACATCGGTGAATGTATTCTTCGGTGTGATATTCGGCGTGATAGCGGCAGCGGCGGCTTTTTACTCCATGTTTATGATCGACAAATTCTCTGTACTCTTTGTCATATCGCCCATAATCGGAAACTTCCTGCTCGGCGGCATGATGAATAAAATCTACGCCGGGCGGTATGTTGACAGCGTTAAAAATAACCGCAAGATGGGCTACGTAAATCGGGTTATGTACCTGGCGGAGTATGCTAAAGAGATCCGCTTATCGAATATACATAAACTCCTCACGAAATACTACGACGATTCCGTAACGGGCAATCGTGATGTTGCCGATAAATACGCCAAAAAGGGCATCATCATCAACTGGATTAAAAATGTTCTCACCTTCGCACTGGTTTTCGAGGGTATTATGATCTATGCGGCGTACAGAACTATGATTTCACAAACTATGGATCTCGCCGAACTCGCCATCATGTTCGCCGCTATGAGTACATCCTCATGGATTCTTATCGGAATGTTTGATAATGTATCGGAGGCACTTAAAAACGGGCAATTTTTGGAGTATTTCCGCTCCTTTATCGAGTATAGGGAGACTATCCCGGAGGATCAGGACGGTATTATCCCCGAAAAGAAGGTTCACTCGATTGAATTTAAAAATGTCTCCTTCTCATATGACGGAGAAGCTAATGTAGTTAATAGCCTCAGCTTCAATGTATCCGGTGACAGAATCTGTGCCTTTGTCGGTCATAACGGTGCAGGGAAGTCAACACTGATCAAACTGCTGTTTAGGCTTTATGACCCGGATGAAGGCGAAATCCTCGTCAACGATATAAACATTAAGAAATATAACCTTCGTGAATACAGACGGCTTTTCGCCGCTGCGTTCCAAGACGGCAAGCTCTGCTCCATGAGTGTGAAGGATAATATCCTTGCAGGAGAGCAGGGAGATGATACCGCTGTCGAAACAAATCTTAAAAAATCCCTCGAAAAATCGGGAATAGCTGAAAAGATAAAATCCCTTAAATACGGTGCGGATACTATCTTAACAAAGGAATTTGACGACGAGGGTGCTGTGCTGTCAGGCGGCGAAACGCAGAAATTAGTGGTAGCAAGAGCATTTGCTAAAACTGCCTCCGTTAAGGTATTTGACGAACCTTCCTCCGCCCTTGACCCTATCGCGGAATACGACCTCTATAAAAACATCATGTCCGAGAGTAAAAACTCTTTGACCTTCTTCATCTCCCACCGCCTCTCTTCCGTAAAGGATGCCGATATTGTGTATATGCTCGAAAACGGAAGCATAATTGAATCGGGAACACATACAGAACTGATGAACGCGGGCGGCAGTTACGCCGAAATGTACAGTATGCAGGCGAAAAACTACCTCGCGGATGAGGAGGTTGCCGTATGAAACGAAAAAATATTACTAAAACTAAACGCAATATGAAAACGGTGCTCCGTGATAATCTTAAGTTGCTGGGTATCTGCTTTCAAGCCGCTCCGGGTTATATGTGGATGACCATCATCAACACCTTCCGGAATGAAGTGGTTATCTTCCTTGAATTCACAGTCGGCTTTAACTACGTTTTGGAGTGTGCCGAATACGGCAGACCGTTCTCTAACGCGGTGATCTTCCTGCTTGCCATACTTGCCTTTGCCGTTGGGGGACTGCTCTTCGATTCGCTGTACTGGCAGAAGGTACAAATTAAAGCAGAGCCGGTTATACGCGCAAGACTTAAAAAGGTGATGTACGACAAGGCGGCAAAGCTTGACCTTAAATGTTACGATGACACCACCGTATATAACGACTATGTCTTAGCGGTTTCAGAGGCGGAAAATCAGCTTGACCGCGTTATCGGATTGCTTAAAACTATCGTTGAGGGCGGAACCGGCGTACTCCTCACCGGCGCGTTCTTTATCGCCGTTGACCCGGTTTCGGTGATATTTGTCGCCGTCTCGTTTATAGCCTCCCTCGCTGTGGGAAAGGTACAAAACCGTTTCAATTTCCGCATTCGTAACGAGAAAAACCCCTTTGAGCGTAAGCTCTCCTATATCAACCGTGTTATGTATCTTGCCGATTATGCCAAGGAGGTACGGCTCAATACCGAGCTTTCGGGAGAGATCCTTAAAGATTTTGACGACACCAACGAGAAGCTGTTGAAGATAGACAAAGATAATGCTAAAAAGCGATTCGGGTTGTCCTTTTTGAAAAGCTACCTATGCCGGGATTTCATCACCGACGTGCTGTTTATGATCTACTTAGTTTTCAGTGCAATGATTCTGCATCGTATCTCCTACGCGAATGTGGTGGTACTCTACAGCCGTATCGGCAGGATGAGGCGGCAGGTATCAAACATCGCGGATCTCATCCCGAAACTGGAAGAGGTCAGCCTGTATGCCGAGAAGATCGACACATTCTTAGCACTTGAACCGACGGTGGTTTCCGCCGGTAACCATCCCATGCCCGAAAATCCCCGCACATTCGAGCTTAAAAACGTCTCCTTTGCCTATAACGAAGCGGACGGCGATATTTTGCATAATGTTAATATGACGATAAATGCGCTTGAAAAGACGGCGATTGTCGGCTATAACGGTGCAGGAAAAACAACGCTTATAAAACTGCTCATGCGGCTTTACGACCCGACAGCAGGGGAGATATACCTGGACGGCGTGAATATTAAGGAATACCCGCTCGAAAGCTATCGTGAACGAATCGGAACTGTGTTCCAAGATTTCAAGATATTTGCCGCAACGGTCAAGGAAAATGTTCTGCTTGATATGCCTGAAAAGGGTAATGATCTTGATATAGAAACCGCTCTCGAAAAAAGCGGTTTTGCAGATAGGCTGGGGGCTCTTGCGGACGGGCTTTCCACCGAACTCACTACAGAGTTTGACGATAACGGTGTAAATCTTTCCGGCGGTGAATCACAGAAACTTGCCGTATCAAGAGCCTTCTACAAGGATGCGGATCTGATTATCTTAGACGAACCCTCATCCGCCCTCGATCCGATAGCGGAGTATACATTAAATCGCTCCATGCTCACCGCCGCCGAGCGTAAAACGGTGGTTTTCATCTCGCACCGGCTCTCAACAACGCGAATTGCCGATACCATTTATATGCTTGAAAAGGGACAGGTAATCGAGTACGGTACCCACTCCGACCTCCTCTCCGCCGGCGGACAGTACGCAGAGATGTGGCGGGTTCAGGCAGGGCAATACCTGAAATAGCGTAGAAAATATTAAACAACTTACGCGATTACATAAGTTATATTATTGTTAAAGGAGCATTATAATGATTATGAAGAGACTTATACCAGTTTTGGCGTTATTAGTTGTACTTTGTGCGTGTAGTAAATCAATTAATGATTCTAATCTCGAAAGCACGACTACTACAACAACCGAAGAGATTACTACAACAACCGAAGAGACTACTACAACAACCAAAGTGACTACTACAACAACCGAAGAGACTACTACAACAACCGAAGAGATTACAACAACAGCTGAAGAAACTACTACAACAATCGAAGAGACTACTACAACCGAAGAGGCTACTACTACCGAAGAGGCTACTACTACAACAATCGAAGAGACTACTACAACAGTTGAAGAAACCACGCAAGAAGTGAGTTATGCTACCGTTGATACTTCGTATGATCCTGAAATTGAAACTCCGGCACCCCCAACCGATCCCCCCGAAATTTCACAGTCTTTCACCGATTTTGTTGTATTTGACGGCATAGTCTACTCAAATATTGCAAATAAGCCTTCTTGGATTGCATTAGGTTATAAGTATATCAAGGGCGACTTTTTCGGCGAAGTTCTTGCAAACAGCGACGAAAGAAACTTACACAAAATAGAAAATGGTACGGCAAATTTGACGCCTGTAGGAACAAAGTTCTACCGATTCGACGAAGATCCGACCATCATTTTAGCCGATACACCCGATGGACTGTTACCGTTTTTGATGATCGTTGAAGGGTGAAATTCCAAAAAAAGCATTGTATTGCGATGCTTTTTATGTTATAATCTAAAGAGAAACATTAGAATCACGCGCTTTACATAGATAGGAGATTTTTAATGTCAAAAAATTATTCCCACAGAATGGGGCAGAAGAAAATACGAGTAATATCAAAGGATGGGACAGCTTTAGCGGGTAAGCCCGTCAAGGTCGAGATGCAGCGGCACGAATTTCTGTTCGGTGCAGGTGTATTCGGCACACCGACCTTTGATGTGGTGTCTTACGCTTCCGGTGAGATGAAGGATTCAGCAAACCGCGAAGCATTTGAGCAGAGGTTTGAGAAGTGGGAAGCTCTCATGAACAACGCAACCCTGCCATTCTACTGGGGCGGCTTTGAGCCGGAAGAGGGCAAGCCTCGGAATGTGCAAGTTATGGCAGGTGCCAAGTTTCTCAAAGAGCGAGGCATAACGCTCAAAGGTCATCCCCTCTGTTGGCACACCGGCTGTGCAAATTGGTTATTGAAGTATTCCAACGCCGAGATAATAAGGAAACAAATCGAGCGTATAAAGCGTGATGTAAGCTACCACGCCGGTGTAATAGATATGTGGGACGTCATAAATGAAGTGGTCATTATGCCTGTCTTCGACAAATACGATAACGCCATAACCCGCATATGCAAAGAACTCGGACGTGTGAAAACGGTTAAAACCATGTTTGATACCGCTCGTGAAACTAACCCCGAAGGCAAATTCCTTATCAACGATTTCAACCTATCCCAAAGCTACCAGATTCTTATTGACGGTTGCCTGAACTCCGGTGTGCCCATTGATGCAATCGGTCTCCAGACACATATGCACCAAGGATACATGGGGGGCGACCGCCTTGAAGAGGTGCTTGCGAGGTACGAAGTATTCGGGTTACCTCTGCATTTTACCGAGATAACCCTTATTTCCGGTGCCATAATGCCGCCCGAAATCGTAGACCTAAACGATTTTAAGAATGACGACTGGGCGACCACGCCCGAATTTGAAGACAGACAGGCACGGGAATTTGTCGAAATGTATGAAATTCTCTTCTCGCACCCCTTGGTTTCTACAGCCTATTCATGGGAATTTGTTGACGGAGGCTGGCTGAACGCCCCTGCCGGTCTGCTTCGCAAAGACGGCTCTGCCAAACCCGCTTACGATGCTCTTTATGAATTAATCCGTAAAAGATGGTGGACAAACACCGAAGTTATCACCGACGAAAACGGCGAAGCTGTCATAGAAGGCTTCCGCGGCGACTACAAGCTCACCTGTCTTAATGCAACAACTGAAATTGCCCTCCGAAAAGGGCAAAGGGTTTGGACAGCAGACGTGCCCAAACCCGACAGTATACACACATTTGTTGTGTAGGGTAATAATCTTACTTATTCGAGAGCTCAATAATAGAATTTAAGAGCACATCAACACCTTTTGCACAGCTTTCAGTCGGAGTATATTCAAGCTCGGAATGAGAGTGTCCTGCTATCGACGGCACGAAAATCATCGCAGAAGGCACCATATCCGCAATAAATTGTGCATCATGCCCCGGTCCGCTGTACATACGCTTGTAAGAATAGCCCAAAGCTTTTGTATTATCTTCATTAATCCCGACAACAACGCTGTCAAACGGCGTTGTTTTTCTTGTCCACTGTGGAGTGTAACTAAGCTTGCATTTTTCAATTTCTGACGGCAGATTTTCGATTACCTTTACGGCATTCGCAATAACTTCGGGAGATTTATGCCTTATGTCAAGCGAGAATGTCACCTTTTCGGGTATGTTTGTATGCACATTCGGGAAAGCCTCAATATGCCCTGTGGTGTAGACAATTGTCCCGTCTGTATCGATTTTATCAAGCTCTTCATGGAGCATGATAATCACCTTTGATGCGGCATATAAAGCATCCTTTCGATATCCCATCGGAACCGTTCCGGCGTGACCGGTCAGCCCTTCAAGAGTGATATGGTAGTTGACCATACCTACAACCCCTTCAAGGATTCCGATCTCCTTTTCTTCCGATTCCAAAACAGGTCCCTGTTCAATATGAAGTTCAAGGAGTGCAAAGTATTTTTCTGCCGTAAATCTGTTAGTCTCATCACCGTTAAAGCCGCTGTTTTTAAGAGCTTCTTCAAAGGTTGCACCATAACTGTCATCCTGCGAGGCTTTGGATTTCATCAGCGTTTCTTTGTCAAATTTTCCTGAAATTATACCGGATGAAAACATTGCCGGCGGGAAATTTGCGCCCTCTTCGTTTGTCCAGATAACAAGGGTAATCGGTCTTTTATGCGGTATGTTTTCACGCTTTATTGTTTCGATTGCTTCAAGTGCACCCAAAACGCCTAAAATCCCGTCAAAGTTACCGCCGCGAACAACACTGTCGGCATGAGATCCGCTTATTACAGCGGGGAGGTTTTCAGAACCGGGAAGGGTAGCGTAGATATTGCCTATATCGTCGAAAACGACCTCACAGCCTATCTTTTCACATCTTTTTATTATCTCTTTTCGCGCTTCTACCGCTGCCGGTGAAAGCGACAATCTCGTAATAACGCCGCCTTTGCAGTTGTCGGAAGCAGGGCTTACTTTACCGAAATCGGAAAATGATTTTATCTTTTCACCGAGGTTTTCTCTGTTGCATCTATATCTAAACATGACTATCCGCCTTTTTCCATGAAAATTTAATCAGCCAACTGATTTTTACGTGCATTTTGAATGTAATATTTCACATCGTCATAACGAACAAAGAACATTTTTTCATCAAGTTTGTTTTTTGTGACGAAAAGGTAGCTTCCGTCCTGCCAGTCATGAAGTGAAATTTCGTTCGGTAAAAAGCCGAGCGTTTCCTTTGCAAAGTCGGTAATACGCACATACCCGTATTGAATCGGTATATCAAAACCGAATTCAATTGTCGATTTTTTTGCAAGCTCAAATATGATTTTAATTTCACCGACACCGGGAGGAATATCAAGATAACGCTGTTCAACAAGCCGCAAATCTTTCAGTTTCAAATAATCCGCAAGCCTGACTTCGGTTGCATCCTTAAGTGACTCTTTCTTCATGAAACCACCTCCAAACTGTTTGCATATATTTCGCGGACTTCATCCTCTGTCGGTGCCCATATTCCGTTTGAGATATTTTTTGCAAGCATAGATTTTTTTGTGAAATTTTCGATTTCTTCTTTCGTGATTTGCTCTTTTTCGCCGATAATCGTATTTACTATAAGTGAAAATTCTATATATGAAAGGTGCATGATTTTGAAGATTTTATCTGTATTTTCGTGAGGAAATCTTCTTATAACATCGCATAAAAGAAGTGCATTTGCTCTGCCGTGATCTATATTTTTTTCCGAGGTCAGAGCATAGCCGCAGGCGTGGACTGCACAGGTTCCTGTCTGTGCTATGACAAATCCGGAAAGGTTTGAAGCAAAAAGCAGATTTTCATAATCCGTGTCGGTGATTTTCCCTTCAATGAGCGATGAAAACTTCGATGAAATAATGCGGATTGCTTCGGCGGCAAACATATCTGAAATTGGAGAAGCTTTTTTTGAAAGCATCCCTTCGATTACGTGCGAAAGTGCATCAAGAGCGGTATTTCTTGCAACCGAAACGGGGAGCCCACGACAGTATTTTGCATCTAAAACCGCAATATCAGGGAATAACAGATCGGAAGCGATATTTATTTTTGAATGGCTTTTTTCATCAGTTAAAATCGAGTATTTTGTAACTTCCGAGCCTGTACCTATCGTTGTCGGAATAAGGAGCAGCGGAAGCCTTTTTGCATTTGATAAATCATCAAAAGAAATGTCTTCCTCTGCCAAAACTGCAATCATCTTTGCGGCATCAAGCGGTGAACCTCCGCCGACTCCGATTATAAAATCGGCATTGTTTTCTTTGGCAAACTCCGCACCATCTTTCACAGAAGTTATCGTCGGATTCGGTTCGATTTTATTAAAAACTGCGATATCACCGAAGATTTCTTTAATATCGGCAAGAGCACCGCAAAGCTTTGCAGAACTCTTCCCGCAGACTACACACGGTTTCACGCCGAAACCTTTAATTAAATCTGAAAACTCTGTCAGTGAGCCGACTAAAACTTTAGTCGGCATATAAAAACTAAAATTCATATTAATATCCTAATTCGGTTATCGTTTCGTCAAATTTTTTAAGTTCTTCTTCAATCTGAATCGGTGTGATGATAAGCGGAGGACAGATCAAAACCATGTTTTCGTGTGAATATGTCATAAATCCTTTTTTAGCGAGAGCACCGATGATTTTCCCCATGAGGTTTTCGGGGTCTTTGCCGTATGGAACAAGGGCTTCACGTGTCTGTTTATCTTTGACAAATTCGACGGCGGAGAAGAGCCCTATTGATCGGATTTCGCCGATATTTTTGTGATTTGCCGCTATTTTTTCAAGAGTGTTTTTGAGTACTTCTCCTGTTTTGATGACGTTTTCTTGTATTCCGTTATCTTCATAAAATTTAAGGCAGGCGATACCGGCTGCACAGCCGAGCGGATGCCCGGAATATGTCAGTCCGCAGGAAAGCAAATTATTATCAAAATGTGCAGAAATTTCTTTAGAAACGATAACGCCGCCGAGCGGAACATAGCCGCTGTTGACGCCTTTTGCAAAGGTGATCATATCGGGGACAACATTGAAATTTTCAAAGCCGAAGAACGTTCCTGTCCTGTAAAATCCGGTCATAACCTCGTCGCAGATCATCAAGATTCCGAACTCATCGCATATTTCTCTGACTTTTTTAAGATAGCCTACAGGCGGTATTATAACGCCGTTTGAACCTGTCACCGTTTCAAGTATTATTGCCGCAACTTCAGAAGGATTTTCATAAACAATCTGTTCTCTAAGCCTATCGGTGAAAAATTTTGTATACTCCTCTTCGGTCTGAAAGGGGAGCCCCGAACGATAGATATAGGGATCGAAAAACTTCACAAATCCGGGTATGCCCGGCTCGAGGGGGTAACGTCTCGGTTCGCCTGTGAGGTTTCCTGCACCGAAGGTCGAACCATGATAGGATCTGTAGCGGGAAAAAACCTTGCTTCTTCCGGTGAAGAGTTTCGCTATTTTTACAGCATTTTCATTCGCATCCGCACCGCCGTTGGTGAAAAAAACTTTCCCCATGTTTTCGGGAGCTTTTGAAAGGAGCATCTCTGCAAGCTCTGCTCTTGGTTCGCTTGCATATGAAGGTGAAATATAACAGTAGTTTTCAGCCTGTTTTTTTATCGCTTCGATTATCGGTTTGCATTTATGCCCGGCATTGAGATTGACAAGCTGAGACGACATATCGGTGTATCTGTTTCCGTCGTGGTCCCATATGTATATACCATCCGAATCCTTCACGGGAATAGGATTCAGATTTCCCTGTTTGCTCCATGACTGAAGCACCGAAGATGTTTGACGCTTTGAAATATTCATGATTTTCCCCTAATTCAATCTAATTTAATGGTACTTTTTTCGTAACTCTTTTTGAAGATGCAACTGCACCGACAGGGCAGATCAGTCTGCAAAGGTGACAGCCGACACATTTTGATCCCAAGAGTTTCGGCACCTCGTTAAATATAATTGCATCATGCCCGCCGTCACGGCATGAGATATAGCATCTGCCGCAGCCGACACATTTTTCTTCATCAAACAGCGGGTATACTATCGTTTCTCTGTCAAGTTCATCTGCCGATGTGATATTTTGAAGTGAAGAACCGACAAAATCGGACAGATTTTCATATCCTAAACTGAAAAGATATTCTGACAGCCCGAGTTTTAAATCATCAATTATCCGATAACCATATTCCATCACGGCGGTAGTTATCTGAACATTGCCGCAGCCCAGAGCCATAAACTCCGCAGCATCTTTATAGTTTTCGATTCCGCCCATTCCGCTTATCGGCGTTCCCGGCAGGGCTTTTGCTATATCGCAGATGAAACGCAGAGCAAGCGGCTTAACGTTTCTTCCGGAATAGCCTGAAACCGCTGTTTTATGATCAATCATGTCGGGAGCGGAAAGAAATCCCGTCAAACTTTTTATGGTGTTAATGGCGGCGATACCGGTTGCACCGCCCTCCATCGCTGCCTTAGCAGGTTCGGTGATATCTGTAATATTAGGTGTCATCTTCGCTAAAATCGGAAGAGAAGTTGCAGCTTTTACGGCGGCGGTGAAAGCTTTTACAAGCTCTAAGTCGGTGCCCACATCCGAACCCATCTTCTCTGCCGACATATGCGGGCAGGAGAAGTTAAGTTCGATTATATCCGCTCCGATCTCTTCGCTTTTCTTTGCAAGATACGCCCACTCAGCCTCGTTTTGACCCATTATTGAAACAACGACAACCTTTTCGGGGAAGTCCTTTTTGAGCCTTCTTAAAATGTCAAAATCAACGTCGGCGGGCTTGTCGGAAATCTGTTCAAGGTTGCGGAAGCCTTTGAGCGAACCGGCTGAAAGCTGTCCGAAACGCGGAGAAACATCTTTAATCTCGCCCAAACCTATGGTTTTATAGACGATGCCGCCCCAGCCCATTTTAAGAGCACGTGCACACATCTCATAGTCGCTTGCAACGACACTGCTTGATAAAAAGAAAGGATTTTCACATTTCACTCCGCAGAATGTCGTTTCAAGAGAAACTTTCGGTCTGATTTTTAATACCGCAGAATATTTTGCAAGCTTTTTTATATGAACAGGATAATCAATTTTTCCGCGAAGGCAGGCTGATTCGCAATCAACAGTTTCACAGCTTTGGCAATCCGCGTTTATGTCGGTAATATTTCCGAAATACAGCGAGCGTATAAACTTTGCAGGAGCACCGCCTTTTTTACAGGCTTTTGAGCAGTTTTCACCTGCACAGAAAAGACAGCGTTCATATTCTTTTATCATCAAATCCTCCGATAAAACTGTTAATCAATCGTAAATGGTGAGCTGTCTTTTTACAAATCTGCCGTAGCCGCGCTTGCCCATAAAATTGCCGTTATCATACACAAGTGTGCCGCGTGAAAATACCTTTTCGAGATAACCGCGAAGCTCTTTCCCTTCCCAAATTGTGTGGTCATTATCGGAATGCATTTTTTCCTGTGTGACGGTAAAGGTTTTTTCGGGATCGTATATAACAATGTCTGCATCCTTACCCGGTGCAAGGCTTCCCTTGCTGTCGGCACATCCAAAGATTTTCGCTGGGTTATATGAGCAAACTTCTACTGCTCTTGAATAGGATATAACGCCTTCACCGGCAAGCGAGAGCATAAAGGGATACATATTTTCAACGCCGTTGCAGCCGTTTGGAATTTTACGAAAATCGTCTTTACCCCATTCCTTTTCAGACAGTTTGAAGGGGCAATGATCTGTCGCGACGGTATCGATAATACCGCTTTGGAGTGCTTTTATTATCGCCTGACGGCTGTCTTCGTTTTTCATGGGAGGGGAGCATACGAAATTTTTCGCATCATCTCTTTTATATACTTCACTGTTATATTCAAGATATTGCGGGCAGGTTTCGGCGAATATTTTCACACCTTCGCGTTTTGCCTGTGCAATAGCTTCCGCTCCGCCTTTGCAGGCAAGGTGAACGATATAAAGTGCGGAGTTGTTGGCTTTCGCCCATGCTATCGCTCTTGTCACAGCCTCTTCTTCGCAAAATTCGGGGCGTGAAAGGTAATGATAGTATGCAGAGGTTTTACCCTCAGAAATGAACTTATCGGTTAAGAAACTGATAATCTCTTTATTCTCTGCGTGAACGGAAATAAGAGCATTAAAAGCTTTTGATTTTGAAAGCAGTTCATAAAAAACGCCGTCGGATACCCCGAAATCATAAACCATAAATACTTTAAATGAAGGCACGCCGAAATCAACAGCATCCTTAATGGTATTTAAAAGATCGCCCGAAATATCCTTAACGCCGACATGAAAAGCATAATCAACTGCCGCATCGGGAGCACATATTTTGTCTCGGCGAAGTACGGTATCAAGAAGGCTTTCGCCGAAATCCTGCATAGCAAAATCGAAAACGGTTGTTGTTCCTCCGCACGCCGCCGCTCGCGTTCCTGCGAAATAATCATCCGACGAAACAGTTCCGCCGAACGGCATTGCGAGATGCGTATGTACATCTATAGCACCGGGCAGAATATATTTTCCTGCCGCGTCGATAACGTCTGTATCCGCAGTTTCGGGTGTCAGGTTTATACCTACAGCTTTTATTTTTTCGCCGTCTGTTAAGATATCCGATTTGAATATTGATGTTTCGGTAACAATCGTACCGTTTTTTATAAGTACGTTCATATTTTCTCTCCAAGGATAGACGTCTCGGGCAGATTGCAGATATCTGCCCGTGAACGCCATCATACTATAGCCTACTATTTTTTATAAACTAAAACCAATCCTGATTTTTGATACACTTGTGCTACTTCAAGAAGCTCCATACCTGCGGCGTTCGAGGTAATGAGGTTAGAAACCCAAGTTACGCCGAAATCTACGGTACCATTTGAAACAGCGGTTGTTTCGGATATGTCGCCGCCGCCTGAAACGATGGTAACATTAAGCCCTACTTCGTCATAAAAACCTTTGTCTTTGGCAACGAAATATCCCATGAACTGTGCTTGAGGGAGCCATTTGAGCTGTACGCTGACATCTGTTTTTTCGGGGGTGAAGGTTGCGGCATTTGCAATGTCGGTCCAGTACGCCTGTGAACGGATATCATCAAGGGTGAGAGCCGCTAACTTCGTTGCCGCCGCACTGTCGTCAAGCTTAACATACTGTTTTGCGATATCGAGAGTTTGCTGCATTGCAGTATCGTTCATTGTGCCGACGGGAACGGAAAGGTCAACAAGCTTTGCAACTTCTTCTGCCATATAAAGCTGATGTTCCTTTGAAACGGAAGAGCCGTTGTTGTAAACAATTTCAGCTGCCTCTGCGGGGTTTTCGGAAGCATACTTCCAACCCTTCATGCTTGCATAAACGAAAGCCTTAACGGTTTCGGGATTTGCTTCGGCAAATGTTTTTGTGGTGAAGAGATTATCTTCAAGCATTGCCACGCCTTCGTCGTTCATGTCGATATAGGCAACAGTGTCGCCGTAGTTATAGCCGCCGTCATAACTGTTCTTAACAAGTCCTAATTCGTTGTAGGTCATTGCCGAAGCAAGCCCGATTGAATTGTCGTCAAATCCGTCCATTGTGAAATCCTGACTTAAAAAGTCGAGCGGGAGATTATACTTTGCAAGGAGTGCGTAAAGCTCATACTCGTTGCCCAAACCCCAGTTGCCGATTGTACCTGCACCAGCATACTTTTCAAGGATGGATTTTGTATCTGTCGGAGTTGCGACTGCGGGAGCAGCATCAGATGCCGGTGTTGTCGGTGTCTGTACCTGTGTATTTCCACACGCCGATACGGACATCACTAATCCCATTGCCACAATCATGGCAGTAATTTTCTTTAGCATAATGCTACCTCCAATATTTTCTATATTAACAGCTGATGCTGAAAATAACTTAAATTTTATGCTTTTTCTTTTTATAAAGACGCTCTGCCAAAACCAAAAACATATACGCGATTATTCCTATAGCACAGGCGACCGTTATGTATGCCCATGCCGTTGAATACTGTGATGTTATGATGTTTTCACGGATCTGCCGTCCGACACCTGTTATGTATTCGGCGAAATATTCTGCAATGAGTGTGCTTATTATTGCCGTCGGGATGGACACACGAAGTGCTGTGAAGATGTATGAAACCGAATTTGGAAGACGAAGTTTAATGAAGATATCAAATTTTGTTGCCGCATATGTTTGCAAAAGATCTTCGGAAAAAGGCTTTAGATCTGTCAGTCCGCGATATACTCCGACACTCATTGATACCGCCGACAAAAGCGTCACAAGCACAATCTTGGCGAACATACTCCGCTCCGGTGCGATGGTCGAGAAATCCTTTGTCAGATTGGTGATAACGGGGGCGAGGGCTATAATCGGAATAGCACTGAGGAGTGCTATAACCTTTAATCCCCCGGAGCCCCATTTCGGGAAAATCGCAGCTAAAATCGATATGAGGTATCCGATAATTGAACCTAAAACGAGACCTATTAAGGCAACCTCTATGGTGTCGAAAGCATTCGCGGAGATGGAATCTAAATTCTCTCCGATTATGCGGATTATCGTTGTCGGAAGCGGAAGTGTGAAAGTGTTTGTGCCGATTATTTTATGTAAAAGCTCCGTCTGCCAGATTATCAATACTAAAGCCCCGAACGCTAACGGCAAAAGAACACCGCTAAATGAGATTTTTGTTTTTTTCACGATTCCACCTTACTTTGTGTGACATTATGATTTTTTCTGCAATAACCATAACCTGTAGGCTGAGTATTCCGATTGCTGCCGAAAGGAAGATAATCTGCCAGAACACAAAGGGTGACATACCGCCCTTCAAACTCTGTGAAAGTAAGCATCCGAGCCCCACGCCGCCTTGGAGAGTGTCAACTAAAATCGAAGCGGTTATTGCAAGCGGTGCGGATATTTTCAGCCCTGTGAAGAGAAACGGAATTGATGTCGGAATATATAGCTTTGTGTATGTTTGAAACACATTCGCCGAATATGAACGGAAGAGGTTTTCATTCTCAGCCGATACCGATTTGAGCCCCGCAAGGGTGTTTGCCGCAACGGGGTAGAATGTGAGGACCCCTGAAATGACGATTCTTGATACGCCGATGTCCTGCGTTATTGCAAATACAATCGGTGCCATACCTAAAATCGGTATCATCTGTATGAGCATGAGATAGGGGAATGCGATCTTTTCGATAATCCCCGAAAACTTCATTAAAAGTGCAAGGATAAATCCGCTTAAGGCTCCTATTAAAAATCCTATTCCTGCACGTTCAAGTGTGGCATATGCGTTTGTCAGCACAAGCTCTATTGATGTTTGATCGTTTGATATTATCTTCGGGTCGGCGATACTCTCGAATATCTGCATAAGATGCGGGAAAACCTTTTCCGGGGTGCGTTTTATTTGCTCTATATGTAAAGCTTCAAGCTCCCAAATAGAACACAGCAGAACTATCCAGACAATTGTTATAAACGTGGAAGAAAAGAGAATTTTTTTGAGTTTCATTATATACCTTCAAATGAATTTCTAACTTTCGACACATATTCGACAAATTCAACGGTATCACGCATCGCAAGTTTTCGCGGTCTGGGAAGATCAATATCTATGACTGCGGAAAGCCTTCCCGGGCGGGGCGACATGACACATACTCTGTCGGAAAGGTACACGCTTTCGGCGATATTGTGGGTGACAAAAACCACCGTGCAAAGGCTCCTCGACCAGATATTAAGGAGATCTTCTTGGAGTTTATCGCGTGTGAACTCATCAAGTGCCGAAAACGGCTCATCCATGAGCAGTATTTCGGGCTGCATAATTAGAGCACGGGCGATTCCGACACGCTGCTGCATACCGCCGGAAAGCTCATTAGGATAGACATCTTTGAATTTTTCAAGCCCCACAAGCCTTAGCATCGCTTCGGATAACTCGTGTCTTTTTGATTTTGGATAGTGCGAAATCTCAAGCGGCAGCTCGACGTTTTGTCTTATCGTCCGCCAATCTTGAAGCACGGGGCTTTGAAAAACAATGCCGTATTTTCGGCTTTTGCGTGCCTGTTCGGGGGTTCCGCCGGCAACTTCCACGTTTCCCGAGGTTTGATTTTGAAGATTTGCAATAATCCGGAGAAGTGTGGTTTTTCCGCAGCCCGACGGTCCTAAAAGCGATATAAATTCGCCCTTTTTAATGTCAAGGTTTACGTCTTTCAGAGCGACAGTTCCGCGTGCGGGGTTGCGAAGCTCCCTATGACCTCCGCCTTCGCCATAAACCATATTTACATTTTTAATTGTGATTTCGTTAGACAAGATCATACCGCCTTTATAAAATAAACAAACGAAGCTCAAATAATAGAGCTTCGTTGCGTTAAATGAAATATATTTTAGTTAATCCTGCATTTCTGCTTGTTATGCTTCTATTATATCGCTATATTACGAGAATGTCAAGCATAAAATGCAGGATTAGTGATAGAAAATTTCATTATTTTCGACACGATTTTTGTGCAGTTCGCCAATATTATTCTTTAAATATTGATTATTTATTCCTTGACGAACCGGGTTTTCTATGGTATAATTAAATCGAAAAAATTTTTCGGAGTGGATTAATAATGTATATAAAAAAGGCATTTCCCGCACTGATTTTAGCTTTATCAATATGTCTGACAAGTTGCGGGGGCGGCTCGACCGCTGTTGACCTCGGGGCTGACGGAGTTTTGACCTATGATGATTTTTCGGGGAAACGCTTTTCTATCCTTGTAGGATCGGTTTTTGACGAAGTTGCGGACGAACATTTCGACCCTGCCGCTAAGCTTTATTTCAACAATGTCGTTGAAGAAATCGAAGCCGTCAGGCTCGGGAAAACCGATGCTGCACTTCTTGATAACACAGCAGCGGCGCAAAGTCTGCAATCGGGATCATATCCCGATCTGACAGCGATTCCGGTGCCTATCGAAGGGCTTGATATGCCCTATGGTGTGTTCTCGAAGAATCCGGTTATTATTGAAAAATATAATACATTTTTAGCCGAAATCGAAGCCGACGGAACGCTTCAAGCGATGCAGGATCGTTGGCTTACTTCTTATGCCTATGATGCTGTTATGCCGGATATAGAGATCCCTCAAAACCCGTTAGGCACGCTGAAAGTCGCAATTATGGCAACCTATGCACCTTTTACTTTCCTCGGTAAAGGCGGGGAGTTTGCAGGGTTTGATATTGAACAGATGAAGCGTTTCGCCCTCTATCTTAATATGGACGTAGAATTTATTGATATGGACTTCGGTGCAATGCTGCCCTATGTCGAATTGGGAAAAGCCGATATCGGCGGCAGTGTCTATGCCACGCCGGAGCGAAAAGAAGCCTTCATCTTCGGAAATCCCGACTATATCAGCACCACGGTGCTTGTTGTTAAAAAACCGGAATGACCGGCGTTAGTTCTGTTCTGCTCAGTCTGTCTGAATCCTCAAACGCTGAAATGATATAATCACCGGCGTAAAAGGTTTTATATCGGCTGTCTCCGATAACACAAAACGATTTCAGAGGTATATTAAGACCGATTCCGGACGATTTTATATATGCCTCTTTTTTTGTCCATATTTCAAAAAAGGCAGAATTGATATTTTCATGTTTATATAAATAATCCAGTTCGGCATCGCAAAAACAACGCTTCGCTACCTGTAAATCTGCTGTCGCCGCCCTTTCAATATCAACCCCGATTTCTTCTTCCGAAAAGGCAACCGCCAAAGCATTTCTTGTATGTGAAATATTGAAATTTATCTTCGGGTACCCAACTAAAAAGGGTTTTCCGTTTGAACCTTTTGAAAAGATGATTTCTTCATTTTTGATCCCTGTGATATTCATGATTTTCTGTCTGACTAAGAGTTCGGCATACAGGCTCAGTTTACAATCAACAATATATTTAAAGTTTTTCAGATAGGCTTTTTTCTCTTCGGAAACAAATTCATATAACCTATCGTCAACTTTATCACTAATATTTGACAATTCCGTAAATAATATCTCATTTTTCATACCATACCTCACTATGTATAATAACATAAATTACAACAATTGTCAACAAAATTTGTAGAAAACATTATAAATCGTATTGACAATAAGTTAAATATATGTTATAATTGCCATATGGATTTTCTGAAATCATTAATGAATCTTAAATTTTGCCATTCCGACGCGATAAGCGACGGCAGCGAAGGGGTAAGCTATAGCTTTCTGATTGAAAAAGCCACTCGATTTGCCGCCTATCTTAATAGTAAAAATATCTGCAATGTCATAATAAAAACCGCACGCAGTAGTGAAGCTATTATATCCGCAATCGGAGTCATGCTGTCGGGCGGTGTTTTTGCGTTTCTGTCCGACAACACGCCGGAGGAATATTTAATCTCTGCAAAAGAGGATTTGAAAGCCGATCTTGTTGTTGATGACAATATTGATTTCAGCGTTTTCCCTATGCCCGATCCTGATTATAAACCGATAAGAAAGCGAAATCAGGATGTCGTTTGTGCTGTTTTCACAAGCGGTTCGACCGGCAAACCCAAAGGTGCACTCTTGACATATCGAGCACTTTGCGAAACAATCAGATTTCAAACCGAATATATGAATCTTCCCGTAGGCTCACACACCGGTTCATATGCACAGTTTGGCTTCATCGCATCGTTTTGGGAAATATGGTTTCCTCTCACAAACGGATTCACTCTTTTTCTTGCAGATAAAAAGACCGCTCACGACACAGGACTGCTTATTGATTTTATTGATAAAAATAACCTATCATATATCTTTTTGCCGGCATCTGTTGCTGGAATTTTCACCGAAATTTACAACGGAGGTGCTTTGCGTTTTTTACGCGTTGCGGGCGGACGTCTCTCTTCTTGCGGAAAGCCGAAAGGATATGAAATTCTCTACAGTCTGGGTATGTCTGAAAACTCCGGCTCTGTAACGCTTATGCAGATAAATGAAGCTATGAGCGGTCAAATACCGCTCGGAAAAGCGTTTGATGACACCGAAATATACCTTATCGACGGCGAGATTGCCGTTTCGGGACCGAAACTTTTTGCCGGTTATGCAGGGCAAAAAGCTCTTACCGAAAAATCGTTAGTTATAAATCCGTATTCAAACGGGCGTGAAGATTATGCAAAGATGTATCTTTCGGGCGACCTTGCAGAGCTTGATACAAACGGAAATTATATCTATAAAGGCAGACGTGACTGGATTGTAAAGATAGGTGATATTAAAACAAATCCGCTCGAAACGGAGCGTGTTATTCTTGAAAACACAGGCGTGAAGGAAGCTGCAGTAATACCCATAACCCGTGCGGGCGGTGATGTTTTTACAGCATGTTTTTATGCCGGAGAAATATCCGAAAAAGTTCTTAGAAATTTCGCAAAAACAAGACTGATTCCGGCATCAATTCCTTCGTATTTTGTAAAATTGTCTGCATTGCCTAAAACAGATAACGGTAAAATCGACCGCAGAACATTAAAACTGCCGGAGATAAAAAAGACTGTAACAAGCAATGTTGATATGTCGGAAACGGAAAAGATTATCGTATCTGCTTTTGAAGAAATTTTATCTCTCGACAAGGGGATTGTATCAAGGGATGACAGCTTTTTTGCCCTCGGCGGTAATTCACTCGGGCTGATGAGGCTTCAAGCACTGCTTTATAAAAAATATTCTTTTGACCTCTCTTATTCCGATCTGTTGGCGGCACAAACACCGCGAAATATTGCACTGCTCAAAACAAATAGAAAAGTGATTAAGTCTACAGAACCGAAACTGCACACCCCCTATCACTTAACTGCACCGGAACGTCAGATGTGGCTTTTATGGCGTACAGGACAAGATAACGGACGATATACAGTCAGGATTCGATGTGACTATGATGGTGTAATCGACATATCAAAAGCTAAAATATCGCTTGAAAAGCTTCTGCAAAAAAATCCTGTCCTGTCGTCTTTTTATGCCGAAGAAAACGGAGAAATATCAAGATATTTTTCAGATGATAAAATCACATTTTCCGATACTGAACCGAGTCAATTTGATCTGAATAAAGGTCCTTTGTTCGCCGCAGTTTTGAGCGAAAATTCGCAAGAAAATTCAATAGTATTTTCGGCACATCATATTATCGCCGATGCGGCTGCAATGCGTGTTCTGATGGAAGATTTCTGGGCTTTTTATAACGGAGAAGAAACAGAATCTGCAGTCTCGCTTCATGACCTTGAAATGTATGAAGAATCTATAGATTACGGCAAAGATAAAGCTTTTTGGCAGAGCAAACTTGAAGGTTTCAAATACATACCGTTACCCGATGATAACGGAGTATATTTTTCAAATGAAGAAGCTGAAAAGATAAAAAATCGCGTTGAAAAGACAGATGAAAAATCGTTTACAATTTTTAGTATCTTCACTGCGGCTGTGGCAACACACATTTCAAGGATAACGCAAAGCAAAAAGGTCTGCATAGGAGTTCCGCTTTCGGGAAGAAATCTACCCGAAACGATTCGCACGATAGGTATGCTTGTTCGCACTATCCCGCTCTATATTGACGTCAGCGATGATTTTAGCGAAACGGTAAAAACCATAAGCGGATATTTACAGAGTGCTGTTGTTCATCAAAACTATCCGTTTGAACTTATGAATGAAAACTTCGGCGTGCGTTATGATGTCATGGTAAATTTACTTCCGTTGCCGCAAAAACTTAAAGAAAACGGGCTTTCGCCCCGCATTATCCGCGGGAGCTATCCTGCTTCTCCTGTAACGCTTGTTTGCGACCTCCGCGAAGAAGAAAGCGGATTTTCTGTCATCTTTACATATGAAAAACCACAGGCCCGTTTAGTCGAAAATTTTGCATCAAAAACACAGATTGATGATTTTAAGGATGCGTGGAAAGCTATTCTGGGTAAAGATGAGGGCGATTTTTACGAGATAGGCGGCACCTCGCTCAAAGCAATCCGGATTGAAGAAGCAATGCTCATGAAGGGGCACTACATTTCCGCCGCTGATATTTTAAGATATAAAAATTTTAGCGACATTTCAAAGCTGATAATATCTGCTTCCGAAATAGATTGGGAGGCAGAATGAACAGAATTTACCCTCTCACCCCGTCACAGGAAATGATGCTTGCGGTGTCGCTTTCAGACAGCACAAAATATGTCACTTCGCTTCGCTCTAAATTCAATGAGAAGATTTATATTGAAGATTTTCCAACACTTCAAGAGCGATTTGAAATACTCGTTAAAAGGCACGAAATTTTACGCACTGCTATTGTTATCAACGACGGGAAACCGTGCATGTGTGTGTCTGAAAATCCGACAGCAAAGATTTTTTATACCGAAAATCTCCCCCAAATAATGTTTTCACTTAACCCCTTGGAAGATGAAATCCTTATAAAATTTTATGTCAGCGAAGATGAACTGTTGTTTGTTTTTTCACATATTTTATTAGACGGCTGGAGTGCTTCTTTGCTCCTTCGTGAACTCTTTTTCGATGAAGCACCGATCGGTACAGCTACGCCTTTTCGCTACTATCAAAAATGGCTGAACACAAAACCTGCGGTTACGCTCCGCAATAATTATGAGCAGGCGATACTCCCGTTTTATACAGAATCTTCGGATTACAGACGTGATGAGATTTCCTTTACGCTTGAAAATTCCGATGAGATAAGAAACACCGCTGTCGGTTTTGGCGTTCCGCTCGGGCGTTTTATCGAAAGCGTTTGGGGCATATTGTGTGCAAGATATACAGATGCAAACTCGTTTATAGCTTCAGTTGATTCAGGGCGTTTTGCCCCCATCCCGCATATAACTGAGATAGCTGGAATGTTCGTTTCAACCATTCCGTTATACATTAAATTCGATGAAAATACACGTTTTTGCGATTTTGTAAAAAAATTTGCCGACGACGCCGCAGACATGATAAAATCATCGCAAACGCCGCTTACCGGAAAGATTAATTCACTTATTTCGATAGAATTTCCCGATCTGACAGAAAACAAAAAACTTACATTCATAAAATCCGATGGCAAGCTCGTTACTGATTTTGATTTTGTTGTTGTGCTTGATAAAAAGATTTCATGCCGTTTTGAATATAACGGATTTTGCTACTCAAAAGACGCTGTGAACATGATTCGCGATCACTTTATCAACCTGATTTCAACCTTAATTATAAACCCGCAAACCATCATTTCAAAAACTGATTTCCTTACCGAAAAAGAAAAAGCATTCATTCACAGGGCAAGTCTTAATAAAGATTTGCTTGATGAAAGCCAAATAGATATAGTCAGCAAATTCCGTCAAATATCTGCTGAGTTTTCTGAAAAAAAAGCGATAATCTGCAATGAAAAAAGTTACTCATATAGTGATATAGATCGGCTCTCCGACAGCATTGCGGCATCACTTGTAAGCATGAATATTCACGGCGGTGTGATGATAAAATTGCCGCGGAGTACAGAGTATGTTATAGCCGAACTTGGGATACTTAAAGCCGGTTGTTATTTTTGTCCTATAGATAACGATGTTTCCGATATTCGCTTACAGGAAATAATCGAAATCATATCACCGTCGTTTGTTATTTCAGAAGAAAATATCGTTGAACTTATGTCATTAAGAAGTGGTTTCGTTTTACCTGAAATACCTCCGACAAGCCCCGCATACGCTATAACCACTTCGGGTACAACCGGCAAGCCGAAAGCGGTTTTAGTTTCTTCTGCTTCCATCTCACACTATCTTGCATGGGCAAAAAAGACCTATAATTACACAGAAAATTCATCGACAGTTTTAATCTACGGATTCACTTTCGATGGTGCATTCGGCAGTATATACAGTCCGCTTTTATCGGGCGGAACTCTGCATATTTTAAGAGACACCACGCGAAAAGACATTTACAAACTGACGGATTATGTGACTTCAAACGGCATAACGCATATTGATATTCCGGCGGCGATGCTCGGCGAATTTACAAAATTAATATCGGATAAAACCTCTTCGCTATCAAACATCATTACCGGCGGTGAGCAGATAAAGCCTTTCACGGACTGTGAAATTCTTGTTTCAAACGAGTACGGACCGACTGAAACTACCGTTTGCTGCACACAAACATTCCTTAATGCAGGTGATAAAATAACGATCGGAAATGAGCTGCCAAATAATAAGATTTACGTCTTGGATAGATTCCAAAACCTTTGTCCGATCGGCGTTTGCGGCGAGTGTTATGTGTCGGGTGTTCAGGTTGCGATCGGTTACAAGGGTGATGAAAAAAACGCCTCGTTTTTTAAGAATCCTTTCGGCGAAGGGCGTATCTATAAAACCGGTGACCACGTTCGATTCATTGAAACCGATAATGGCTATACGTTAGAATTTGTCGGCAGAAATGACGGACAGATAAAGCTTAACGGCTACAGAATAGAAACCGCTGATATTGAAATTGCAGCTCGAAAATATTGCGGCATAGAATCTGCGGCTGTTCTTCGAGATAATTATATCGCACTTTTTGCCGTGTGTGAAGATGCTGAAATGATAGTCGAAACTCTGCGAAAAATTCTGCCTGCCTATATGATTCCTGTTGTTATCCCCGTGCCTTTAATTCCTCTGAAAGAAAGCGGAAAACCTGATTTTGACAAGCTTTTTGAATATGATAATCAAGTCCGTACTGCGATTGAAAATGATGTTTCGCCGGAATGTAAACAGCTTTGTGAAACGATCTTTGATGCAACAGGAATAAATATTCACGCTGAAGATAACTTCATTTGTTCAGGCGGAAATTCAATCTCGGCGATGAAGGTATCGTTTGCTCTTAAAGAAAAGGGATTCGTGTTATCTCCTTCCGATATTCTCGCATCAAAAAGCATTAATTTACTGTCGCAAAAGCTTAAATTCAGTCTCGAAAAAACCGACGGAGAAAGCAGTTTTAATCCCCCGAATGTGCTTAAATCAATGCTTTTCCTATCGGAAAAATACGGCAATAAAATCTATGCAATTAAAGCCTCACACAAATGTGATATCACACGTGAAGAACTGATTTTAAGGATAAAAAAAGCTTCAAAACTTCATGACATTTTATGTTGTCGATTTACTAAAAATGAACATCATGATTTTTCTGCGGTTATCAACGAATCGTCGAATATTCGCCTAATCGATGAAGATGAAAAACTCCCCTGTTTTATCGATCCGCTTGGCGAAACTCTCATTTTTGTTTCACTTTGCGGAGGTTTTCTGAAGCTTTTTTATCATCATATAATCTTAGACGGATTCAGCGTTAACCTCCTTATTTCCGAGCTTTGCGAAGGGAAATTCCCCGAAAACGCAGATTCTTACGCACAATTTATAAATGCTTTTGAAGATGAAGAAAAAGATTACGAATATTATGAAAAAGCACTTATAAGCTTTGAACCGATATCACTTTATGAAAGCAAAAATGCACCTGAAACTTTGACAGCAACAAGCTTTTTTGATACTGCATCATTTGAGAAAATTTGTGAAAATGCAAAGTTCTTGCAGGTTACCCCGGCAGTTTTTGTAATGACGCTGTTCGGTATTTTCCTCGGCATTTACGGAAACAAAACGGGCGTATATCTTCCTGTTGTAGCCTCGTTTCGTAATTCCGGCACGCTCATGGGATGCGCGGCACAAACCTTTCCTATTCCGATTGAAGTAAATCCCGAAATTTCTTTCGGCGATATGGCTAAAAAGGTTATGAACTCACTTTCCGACACAACTTCTCATATAAATATTCCCGAAAAATATTTGAATTTACCGTACATTTTTGTCGATGCTGATCTTCCATATTCACTCGGTGACACACAAAATTACAACCTTGTTATAACATCCGGCGGACAGATTTTATATGACGAAAAAACCATACCTTCGTTGTTTTTGAATACGTTCAAAAGAAGGCTTAAGAGTATTCTTGAAAATGCTTTTGAAAATGTCATATCAGCTTATGAAAAGGGTGAAGAACAAAGAATTTACAAGTCTTTTTCAAGAGGAAAAAAGATTGTCGATGACTGCTTATTAACGCTGAAAATTTATGAAGAGAAGATATCAAAAACACTCGAAAATTCTGCTATCGGGGAAGGCGATATTGTCGCGATAGAAGAAGACAGAACCGAAAATGCATTTTCATCATACGCGGGTGTGTTCCTTTCGGGAGCAGGATTCTTGCCTATTGACCCTGCTTTGCCCGAACATCGAAAAGAAGAGATGATTTCCGACTGCCGACCCGCGGCAGTAATTAAAAACGGAAATGTTCAAATCAGAAACGACAAAACACAGTATGAAAAAGACTTGGCATATGTTATTTACACATCGGGGACAACCGGTAAACCCAAGGGTGTGAAGATAACGAAAAAAGCTCTTGCAAGTCAGATAAAATGGACCCTTGATGATTTTCATATCACTGAAAACGACGTGATAATCCATTACATAAATTTTGCTTTTGATCCGTCGGTTTGGATTATTTCCACGGCTTTTGCATCGGGTGCGAAAATTAAAATCGTACCCGAAGAAATACGCATGAGCCCGGATAAGATTGCAGATTTCATCGCAAAAACGGGAGCGACAATTGTCACTCTGCCAGCCGCCGCCGCGTACGAAATAATCGACAATCTGCCTGAAAATTCCCTGCGTTTAATATTCCTCGGCGGCGACAAAATTGATATTCCGAGGCGTACGAAACACACCGAAAATATTGAAATTATAAACCTTTACGGCCCGACCGAAACCTGCGTTAATGCATCCTATTATCGTATACCGAAAGAGATTACCCGAACATCCTGTATCGGCAGACCGATTTCAAACACTGATATCTACATTCTCGATAATAACTTCAACCCTTCACCGATCGGGATTCGCGGCGAAATATATATCGGCGGTGATAAACTTTCAACCGGATACGTTAATCAACTGACAGAAACAGCGAAAGCTTTTATAGAAATTCCGCCACTGGGAAGACTTTATAAAACCGGCGACATTGCAATGTGGAACGAAGACGGGACGATAGATTTCTTCGGCAGAGCAGACAGACAGGTAAAAATCAGAGGCTTTCGCGTCGAACTTTCTGAGATTGAATCTGCTGTCACAGCGGTTACAGATTCAACCTCTGCGGTGATATATGAAAACGGCATTCTTGCAGGGTTCACAGCATCAAAAAGTTTAGCAGAAAGAGAAATATTAAGTAAACTTTCAGATATTTTGCCGCAATATATGGTGCCGTCAAAGATAGTTATTCTTGATAAACTGCCGCTTTCTCAAAACGGTAAAATTGACTACAGTAGATTGAAAATGACAGTAACAGAAACCGATAAAACGCCGCTCACAAAAACGGAAAAGATTATTGCAAAAACTTTTGAAGAGGTGTTGAATCTGCCTGAAAATCAGGTAGGCAAAAATGATGATTTCTTCGCTCTCGGAGGTCATTCACTGAAACTTTTCGCATTAACGGGAGTGTTTGCAAATCGCGGTATAGACATCAGCATTAACGATATTATCAAATATCCTGTTGTATCCCGGCTTGCAGAAATAGTTTCACAAACAAACGGTGAAAAAAATATCGCGAAACAGTATATATACGCTGAAAAATCATATGAAGATTATGTTAAAAAATGTGAAACTGTTGATATTTCAAAATTGCGTAAAGCAGATACAGTCTTAATTACAGGCGGAACCGGATTTTTAGGTGCACATCTTATCAGAGAAGCTTTATTAAAGTCTCAATCGGAAATTTTCCTGCCTGTAAGGGAAAATGCAGACAGAATAAAGAACGTTTTGGAATATTATTTTCCGAATGAAATAATTGATTTTAAAAGACTTCATATTTTCGATTGTGATATAGCAAAAAATCATATCAGCATTGATGAAAACATTGATATTATCTATCACTCGGCGGCTGACATACGTCACTATGCACCATTGCAAGAATCGTTTGCGGCAAATGTGACAGCGACAGAAAAAATAATAGATTTTGCAAAGGAGAATAACTCATACCTTGCACATATTTCAACAGGGAGTGCCATTAATCACACGACGATTACCGAGAATAATTTTGATAACGGCGAAGACTTTGAAAATGTTTATCAACGTACAAAACAACAGGCTGAAAGACTTGTCATAAACAGCGATTTAGGCAATTACGGTATATACAGAGTCGGAAACATAACACCGTCGCTTCGTTATGGAATTAAAGCAATCGGTTCCGAAAAAAATGCCTATCTTCATCTTTTGAAACTTCTGATAAAATCACGGACGCTTCCCGATTTTCGCGGTCGTTCCGGCTACTGTTTTGCAGATCTGGCAGCAGAGGCTATAACGCTTTTGGCCTCTCGAGAAATCTTTGAAAAAGCGATTTATCACATATCAAATCCGAATATCCTTACATTCAAAAATGTGTTTGAAATATTAGGCATTAATCCTGATGGAAACAAGAACGAAATCCCCGATGAGCTTCGCGGAATCTATGCACAAAGGGCAGTTGAAAAGAAGAGCGATGTGTCATCGGAAATTAAAAACACAGCGACGGTAACACTCCTTTCAAGGCTTGGTTTTGAGTGGAAAAAACCCAATGAAAAATATCTGAAAGCATTCACTGATTATGAGTAGTTTTATTGATTTATTCTGCAGTTTTATAAATAGTCACGGTGACAAAATAGCCGTCATAGAAAATGAAAAAACGATAACTTATTCAAAACTTTTTGAAGAAGCAATCGCTTACAGCAAATCATTGCCGTCGGGTGCCCCTATTATCCCGGTTTTTGAAGACGCCGGCATTGATTGGTACATCAAAGTTTTAGGAATAATGTACGCAAAACAAGCCGCCGTTCCGATCAGCGTAGTTTTCCCGAAGGAACGTGCAGATTTTATCCTTGCCGACATAGAAAAGGCCTCATATTTACCCGAAGAAGCCGCTCTCATCTACTACACATCGGGGAGTACAGGCTCTCCCAAAGGCGTGATTTTAACACACACAGGGCTTGCGGCAAATGTAAACGCTTTCCGAGAACTTTTTAATACAAATGAACTTGACAGAGCCGCGATAAATTCCGACCCTTCCTTTGACGCGTTTATACTGCTGTCACTCCCCTCGCTCGTCTTCGGAATAACAATCTATATCGTCCCCGAACAGTCGCGAGCATCACTTGTCGGTTTACATAAATTCCTGCTTAAAAACAGGATTGATATTACCTTTTTAACAACACAGTTAGCTGTTTCATATATGCGGACATTTGACAACAAAATATTAAAACTTCTTTTGACAGGAGGAGAGGCACTCAGATATTATACAAAGCGAAGCTATGAAGTTTGGAATCTTTACGGACCCTGCGAAACGACAATCTATGTTCTTGCACACAAACTCACCGAAGCGGATGAAGAAAATCCTTTTGATATACCTATCGGCAAGCCGGTCGGCGATAACACGGTCGAGCTCAAAGACTGTGAGATATGTATATCGGGACCGCAGGTCGCCGCCGGTTATCTGAATCGTCCCGACGAAACAGCGAAAGTGTTTATCGATAATATGTATAAAACCGGTGATCTTGCCGAGATTGACAGAAATGACGAATTTCGGTTTAGGGGGCGGCGTGATGAACAGATTAAAATCAGCGGTTATCGCATTGAACCCGGTGAAATTGAAGCAAAAATTTCAGCCTGTGAAGGCATATCTTCGGTGAAGGTAACAACCGCCAAAAATGACAACGGCGAATATATTCTTACTGCCGTTTGCGTTGGTGATTCCGACGAAAACAGCCTGCGTCAAAAACTCGAAAAAGCTCTCCCGCGTGCAATGATTCCGGCGAATATAAAGTTTGTATCAGAAATAAAATCAGACCCCAGAACAGGGAAAGGAGTGGTAATTTGAAAGCAGAAGCATCAACTGCCGTCACAAAAAAGAAGAAGAGCAGGAAGTTTTTCAAGAAACCTACAAAAATGGAGGTGTTCACATTTTTTCTCATCACCATCGCAATAGTTGCGGTACTCTGGCCGTTTTGCACAAAGCGGATTGAGGGCGGATATGTAGGGGTTTATTATTCTACATTTTTCGGCGGTACACAAACAAGTAAGGTTCTTAATGAAGGATTACACTTTGTTTTACCGTGGGATGCGATTATCCCCTATGACACGCGTGTGCAGAGCCAAGCCTATCAGATTAAAGCACTTGCCAAAGGCGGTTTGAGTGTTGATGTTGAGCTAACCGCCGTCTACTACATAAACAGAGATGAAGCGGGAATGCTTCATAAAACTATCGGTCCGGAATACACCACAAAACTCATCAATCCTGCTGTACTTTCGTCTGTGAGAAGTATCGTCGGAAAGCTAACCCAAACGGAACTTTATGACGCAGATATTTTGAAGATTCAAGATGATGCACTCAAAGAAATCAGCAGTATTTTTGCAGGCCAGCCTTTGACGGTCAAATCCGTTTTAATCAGACAGATTGCCTTCCCGCAGTCGGTATCTGCAGCGATTAACAACAAATTCGTTGCCGAACAGAATGTCCTTGAAGAGCGATATCGTGTTTTAGAGGCAGTCGAAGATTATAAACAAACCTATGTTGATGCCGAAGCAACACGATTTGAGCAGGCACTTATCAGCGAGGGCATGACAGAAGCATATCTTCGTTATCTCGGAATTGAAGCAACAACCGAACTTTCCGAATCGGATAATGCAAAGCTTGTTATTATCGGAGATAAGGACGGATTGCCGCTTATACTCAATCCCGAAACTCTGACCGAAACCGATGGAGACACGGACGGAATAACGGTAGATGAATATCGGGTTGGTGAAGGCGAACAAACACGTCCCGATCAATTCCAGGAGAACTACGACAGAGTGCTTGGAATGCTTGAAGCTCTCACCGGTATAACGGACGATGTCAGCGAGAAATTCGCAGATGCACCTTACGATATAGATACGACAATACCCCAGCAGGGTCAGGTTTCCATCAACGAAGAAACCGAATAAAATTTGGAGGAAGAAAATGATATACGGAATATCAATCATCTGTTTACTGTTAAGCTTTGTCGTGGCGTATTTCGGACGAAATCGCTCAATGACATTCTGGGGATACTTTTTTGCATCACTCATCTTAACACCGCTTGTAGGAGCATTGCTCGTTATTGTCTCTAAAGAAAGAGAAGAAAAAAATACTTAAAATTATCTAATACCAAAGAGGAAATCAAATGAAACTAAGTGCAATATATTCTCGCGAGTCTGATGTCTACAGTATTTTGGGGTTCACTCCGAAGATTATCGACAGGGCATATCTTAAAGATATCGGTGTAACGATATCTCCCGACGATGACACGATGGAAGGTCTTCGTGTCGGCTCTGAAAATTTCATAAAAAGGCTCGAAGCAAAAACCGTTATCCCGACACCGAATGTTGAAATTGCTCAAATTGACGTTAATTCGGAGCTTGAAATTCACAACTACACAAGCCGCTGCCCAACCCTTACATATGAAGTTTCGCCTGTTCGCGGCTGCTTTGTGGGATGCCTGTACTGCCTTGTGACAGACGGCGTTCACGAGCAAAAGCTTATCGCCTATGAAAACTATGACGAGCTTGTTTATAACCATCTGAAATCTCACAAAGACAACGAGCATTATTACTATTTCTCGCCGAAAACAGAAGCATTCCAGGAAGCAACACTTCAAACGGGCATTGCACACAAAATTTTACGGGCATTCATAAGGCATTTTGACGAGTATCCAGAGTCAAAATGCAGAGTATTCATAGCTTCAAAAGCGGGATTAGAGCACCTTTTAATTAAGGATGACACCGGAGAATCAATTATTGATTTACTCTGCAAGCTTCGCGGCAAAATGCAGTTTAACACCAGCCTGTCGATAATGCCGGACAACGTTCGTGCAATTGTCGAACCATATTCAGCTCCGATTCGTGATCGTATGGCGGCGGTAAGGCTTTGTCAGGAAAAAAACCTCCTATCAAACTCCGCCCTCGTTCAGCCGATCTTCCCCTCCTTTTTAAGCAAGAAGCTCACGGCAGAATTTTTCACCATGCTAAAGGAAAATAATATCATCAACTTCAAGCCGGAATTTCTTACGGTGTGTATGGAAAACTTAGCTTGGATCGGACAACTTTTGGGGCAGCATGACAAAGAGCTTGAACGCGGTTTATATGAATTTTATCTTGCACCCGAAAACAAGGATCACCGCAAACAACGCGGCAGAACTGCTCCGAATCGTGCCTGGTGCCTTGATACAATCCGCGACTTGATGCTCGAAGCAAAAACCTATGGCATATCAACTTCAATCTGCTACTGGGTTCGCAACGAAATCGGCATACCCGAAAGCATGATACCGATTATAAACGAAAACGGATTCCAGTGTCTGGGATATCAACGAAAACTTTTTGAGGAGTCACCGATTTGCATATAATTGATAAAAAATTCACTGAATTTATTTATGAAAATTCCGACGGTCAGAAAAAGAAAATATATCTTGCCGCCGCCGCGAACGGTCTGTGCATGGCGCTCTTGATGTATTCGCTCACGGTGGGGCTTGATGATTTTTCACAGAACAACGAAGTCAGTCTTCGCGGGCTCATCATCTTTGCAGTTTCGCTTGCCGCTTATTACATAACGCAGAAACTCGGCGGTGAAATTGTTTCAACCTCAATGCAGCACGGGCTTACCTCCATTGAGGCACGTATAACCGACAAGCTTCGCCGTATGGATTACGCCGCTTTCACCGACACCGACCCTGAGCATATCTATGCGGCTGTGGGCGGCGACAAGTATGGTGCCGTTATGGCGGCAAGGTTCCTTCTTTCTGCACTCTCTTCCATAGTCGTCGTGCTCCTCACCGGAATATATCTGTGCACAGTTTCGATTCCCGGTGCACTCTTGGTTGCTGCGACACTTGTCATAGTTTTGAAATTCCGCAAAGCTATCGACGAGAAGGTGAATGAACGTGCAAAAGAGGACAACGAGGCGACCGACAAATATACTTCAAGCATTAAGGATATTTTAGAAGGCTTTAACGAGCTGAAGATGAACCGCCGCCGCTCCGATGACCTTTTTGACAGCGAAATTGCACCTGCAAGCGTGAATAAAAGCAAGCGACAGCTTAAATCGGAACTCATAAGAATGCAGTCAAGCATCTTAGAACAGGTTACGCTCTTTATACCTCTCGGGCTGACCCTGTTTGTGCTTCCGATGTTCGCCGAAACTGCATCAACAGACCTTGTAAAAATCATCTCAATAACCCTAATTGTCATCTGGCCGGCATATATGCTCGTGCAGATCGGTCCTGTGTCGAGTGCGGCTGCTGATACCATAAAGCGTTTACAGACTATCGAAGAAAAGCTTGACCAAGCAAATCTTGAACCGCCGACTGAAAACGGCATCTATCCTGTCCCGCCCGATTTCAACAAAAAAATCGTATGTAAAAATCTTGTCTATGAATATAAGCTCCGTGAGGGCGACAAGAAGCCGTTCCGACTTGAAATTCCCGAAATCTGCCTTAGTGAGGGCGAACTTGTTATAATGCGGGGCGGCAACGGAAGCGGAAAATCAACCTTCATGCGGCTTTTGGCAGGGCTGACGACCCCTTCGGAAGGGAATATAACCATTGACGGGGTTGACAAAACGGAGATCGGGGAAGCGGAATATCGCTCGCTCTTCTCCCTTGTGATGACCGATTTTCACCTTTTTGATAAGCTTTACGGAATGCCCGACCTTGACCCTGACTATTTCCGCAAGTGGGCGTGTCTACTCGGACTTGAAGAAAAGTTTACAGATATCAAAAAACTGCCCACAATAAACCTTTCGAGCGGGCAACGCAAACGTGCCGCACTCCTTGCCGCAATATGCGAAGGAAGAAAGGTGATGCTCCTTGACGAGGTTGCGGCGGATTTTGACCCGTTTTTCCGCGAGAAATATTATCGCGAAATCCTGCCGAAACTTAAGCATGAGGGCAAAACTCTCTTCGTAATCTCCCATGACGACAGGTATTATGACATAGCAGACCGCATTATCACCATGAGCGAAGGTACTTCAATTTAAAAAATTTTAAAAAACTCTTGCATTTTTTAACCAAATAGTATATAATTAAATAAATAAAAACGGAGGCTATCAAAATGGATAAAAAAACAACCGTAGAAACCGTTCCGGCAACTGAAAACACAGGCAAGGATATCCTGCTTACCGATCGCCGCGATACCATAATCCGCCAGCACGTTTACGCTTCCGCCGGTGTGGGTTTAATCCCCATTCCGTTTGTTGACGTACTTGGTTCAGCCGGAGTACAGCTTAACATGATGAAGAAGCTTTCAGAGTTCTATAAAGTTGATTTTAACGAAAAACTTGCAAAGAAAATTATCATCGCCCTTTGCGGCGGTATTATTCCGGCTATCCTTACACCCGGGATTAAGGGGATTGTAAAATGCATACCTATTGTGGGTCTGCCCCTTGTTGCGGCAACTGTTCCGCTTCTTGAAGCGACATCCACCTATGGTATGGCAAGGGTTCTTTGCAGCCACTTTGAAAAGGGCGGCAATTTCGTAAACTTCAACGTCAATATCGCTAAAGATGAATTTGCAGCTATCATCAGCGATGAAGAGCTTAAAGCAAAACTTTTGAATGTAATCTCCCTTAAAAAGAAAACCGACGAAGAGGCAGAACCCGCTCTGGCGTAACAAGAGATTAGCCCTCTGTGAGAACGACTTACAGAGGGCTTTGCAAAGGAATAGTTTAATGAAAAGATTGATAAAGCCTGTTCTTGCAATGCTGATAATACTATCCTGCCTTACAGGTTGTGTTAATAAAGCGGATATCGGCAGCACCAATTCAGGTGCGTCAAAGACCTATACCGATTTCATGGGCTCTGAATTTGTAGGAGCAATTCAGGCAGGCGAAGTCTACGACACTATCATGGAAGAGCAGCTTGGGACAAAGAGGATTAACCAGTTTGACAGCGTTACCGATATGCTTAACGCAGTTGACCTCGGGAAGATTGATTTCGGGGTTATGGCTTCCGATTCGATATATTCGCACACCGTTTCGGGCGAATATAAGAACCTCGCTTTCACCTTTTTGCCGCCCGAAATGTTCACATCAAAAAACGCTCAGATTTTTCATACAAGAGAGCTTGCTGATGAATTTGATGAATTTATAGACACGCTTATCAAGTCGGGCGAGCTTGCAGATATCATTAACTTCTGGCTTGCCGGTGAACTTCCCGATGCAAAGGATATCCCCGTTATTACCGGCTCGGAGGAGAACGGCGAGATAATTTTCGCGGCTTCGGCGGGCTATGCTCCGATGTATTACCTCGGAGAAGACGGCAAGATGGTCGGGTTTAACAGAGAGATGAGCGAGCGTTTTGCTGCATATCTCGGGAAAAAGCCTGTTTTCGTTGACATGAACTATGCGGCGATTTTGCCCTATGTTTCTTCGGGAAAAGCCGATATGTCTGCCTGCTGTTTTGGGCTCACAGAGGATCGAGAAGATTCCGATGCTATCTTCTCCAAGCCCTATATGTCCTGCTATGCGGCAGTTGCATATAAATCCGATTCCCCGACAGAACCTACCGACAACGTTTACGGTGTTATGAATGCCGACGGCGGTTATGATATATATAATCTTCCGGGTGAAACGGAAGTAGAATCCGAAGATCCTTTAACTTGGGAGGACTTCAAAGGCAAAAACCTTTCAATGGTTGTCGGATTTGGGTATGATCCCTTTGTCAGAGAGCATTTTGAATCTCAAAATGTCGTATATTTTCAAGACTATCCCCTTATGCTCCAAGCCTTAAGAAACGGAAAAACGGATGGCGCATTTGTTGACTATACAGCGGCGGCTATCTATGAAGAAGGGATTCCCGAATTAACGTTTGTGCCTGTTCCGGAGGAGTTTTTCAGCTCTCCTATGGGTTTTGTCTGTTCCGATCCGGTGCTGCTCGAGCAGTTTAACGTCTTTTTAGCGGAAAAATATGCCGACGGAACTATGACAGAACTTTATGAAAAATGGATGGTTTCCGTCCCCAATTCATCCACACCGATGCCGGAGATTGAAAATAAAGACGACCCCGACCCGATTATCTTCTATCTTTCCGAACTCACGCTGCCGTTTACGTATATCGGCGAGAATAACGAGGTTAAAGGCTACGATTCCGAACTGTTAATCTTATTTGCAAACTCCATAGGCAGGGGCGTTTTGATAACTCCGGTTGAATTTAATGCGATCCTTCCGGCTGTCCAGTCGGGCAAAGCCGATTTCGGTGCGGCGGGAATATCAATAACTGCAGAGCGTGAGCAGATGGTCGATTTTTCAGACCCGACCTTCACAGACACCCTTGCTTTGATGGTAAGGGATCCCGATTTCACAAACGATCCTGAAAATACGACCGGTAAGCCGTATAATCCCGACAACCTCACGATTGAGGATATAATGGGCGGAACATTTGCAGTTCGCCTCGGCTCCGTTTATGACGAGCTTGTAACAGATAAATTCGATCCGTCGAAGGTGGAAAGATTTCAAGACAACGCTTCCGCTTATGAAGCAGTAAGTCAAGGCAAGATAGATTATGCTGTCTATGACAGTTTCATATCCTTAGAAGCGACAAAACAGTATGAAGACTTCGCATATTTCATGGTGCCGGATGAATATTTCAGCGTTGCCGACGGTTATGTTGTAAACCTATCTGACACAGCACTTGCGGATGAGCTTAATGCTTTTATTGCCGATATTAATGCAAACGGTGTTTTTGCTGAAATGTCTGCACGCTGGTTATCACAGGATTTTGATGCTGACACAACTGTGATACCGGAAATAAACCTTGACGATAACACGGGAGAGCTTTTGAGGGTTGCCGCAGATGCAACATCACAGCCGTTTTCATATGTAATCGGAAACAACGTTTCGACAGGTTTTGATATTGAATTTATATTGCGTTTTGCAGAGGCGACAAACCGAAAAATCGAGATTACAAATATGTCTTTTGACGCACTGCTGCCGAGTATTCAAAGCGGAAAATATGACGTTGCTATCGGACTTATTACCATAACGGAAGAAAGGTCGAAATCTGTTCTCTTTACCGACCCTGTTTACTATGAGCGCTCAGGTGTAGTATATAAAATGAAGTCTGCCGAAACCGTTCCCGAAAACGGTTTCATTACCTATATAAAGGATGCCGTAAACCGCAATTTGATTGAAGACGGTCGCTATAAGCTTATTATCAGAGGTCTTATAGTAACGATGATTATAACTGTGAGCTCAATGTTTGCCGGAACTCTTTTGGGCGGCATTACAGCGTATTTCCTCACAAGGAAGAACCGCTATGCGAAGCGTGCCGCAAAGCTTGTGGCAGGGCTTATAAACGGTCTGCCCACGGTAACACTGCTGATGGTCGCTTACTACATCATCTTCGGATCTTCGCAGATTAATAATGTTATCATTGCCGTTGCAACATTCTCGGTTATCATGGGAATCAGAATCGGCGAGATTTTAGCCGGTGCTATTGAAACGATTGACAAAACGGAGATCGAAGCGGCAAGGGCTTCCGGCTTTACAGCCTTCGGAGCGTTTAGGACAGTGACTTTGCCTCAGGCGGTCAATCGTGCCCTTTCGCCATACCTCACAAGTTTTGTCAGCCTCATGAAAGAAACCGCTATTGTCGGATATGTTGCGATACAAGACCTCATGCGTGCTTCCGATATCATAAGGAGCCGCACCTATGACGCATATTTCCCGCTGCTGTTTGCCGCATTCATCTATCTTACTGTGACAACGATTTTCATTCTCCTTTTCAAGGCAATAATAAAAACAGCCGGAAAGAAAACAGCACAGTAGAACGTAAACTTTCAAAACGAAGGGAACATATATGAGCCTTATATCTGTACGCAATATGGAAAAACACTATGGTTCGAGTGTTATATTAAAAGATGTCTGTGCCGAAATTGAAAAGGGCGAGGTTATCACCGTTATCGGTCCTTCCGGCACAGGCAAGAGCACATTTTTACGCGGTATGAATATGCTTGACCCTCCCACGGGGGGTGAGGTTGTGTTTGACGGTGAGCTTATCTCCAAGAAAAATCTTGATATGACACGTCGTCGGATCGGCATGGTGTTTCAAAACTTCGGGCTTTACAGCCATCTTAATGTCATAGATAACCTCATTGCCGCACCGATGAAACTCCTCAAAAAAAGCCGAAAAGAGGCAACAGAAGAGGCTTTGGTCCTCCTTAAAACGGTCGGGCTTTCGGAGCGGGCTTACCATTTCCCGCATGAGCTTTCGGGCGGTCAGAAACAGCGTGTCGCTATCGCAAGGTGTCTTGCAATGTCACCGGATGTTATACTCTTTGACGAGCCGACATCAGCCCTTGATCCGACCATGGTCGGGGAGGTTACGGCGGTTATAAGGAGCCTTGCACAGTCGGGCATGACGATGATTATCGTCACCCACGAGATGAACTTTGCAAGAGAAGTTTCAAACCGCATCTTCTATATGGACCAAGGCGGCATATACGAATCGGGGACACCGGAACAGATTTTTGAACACCCCGAAAAGGAACTGACAAAGAGGTTTATTTTCAATATCAGAAGCCTGAATTTCAAGGCGGAAAGCCCCGATTTTGACCGAGTTGCAATGCTTGCCGGAATTGATAATTTCTGTTTCCGACAAGGCATTGATCCGGCGAGTGCCGAAAAAATCCGCCTTATTGCCGAAGAATTAGCCGTTAATATCATATCGCCCAAAGCGGAAAAATTCGATCTTAATATCTCTTTTTCCGATAAGCTCAAGACATATAGGATATCAGTCAAATACGCGCAAAATGTTAATCTCCTTGAAGAAACCGACGATTTCATCTCTGCTTCGATTATTAATAAATCAGCCGAAAAGATAAGCTACAGTTTTGACGGAATAAGTGAAATCAATATAGAATTATAGAAAAAACGCCTCCGTGTTATAAAAAAACGGAGGCGTTTGCATTTAGTATATTTATTTCTTCTTCCTGCGAGAAAGAACCATGCCGACACCGGCGATTATTATTACGCCGCCGATGACAAAGAGGGGAGTGTTTCCTGTTTCAGGGATGCTCGATTCAGACATTTCCATGAAGATGCGGTCGTTACCTGCGGGAATAGCGGGGTCTGTTCCGATATACCAGATTACAGCATCGGTGAGCGAGGTTATTTCGGGATGTGAAAGCGGCAGAGTTTTTTCAAATGCAGTCGCAAGCATTGTGTAGCCGTCGCCGCCGCCGGAAATCCAGTCGTTAGCCGCAACCTTTATTACATCGTCATCGGCAAGAGGTTTGCCTCCGACAGTAATGCTTGTTATCCGGTTTCCCGGTGCAAGGTCGGGGTTAAAGGTGAAGGTTACTCCCGAAACCTGTAAAAATCCGCCTGTTTCGTTGGGATATTCGGCAACGGAATGTTCGAGCATTTCGCGGAATGTCTTTCCGTCAACCTCTGCCATGAGGATGAAATTCACGAAGGGAAGCACATTTTCAATGTCCGCTACGGTTATGTCACCTGCTGGAATATCGGCACGGATTGAACCGCCGTTCATCACCGCAACATCAGCACCGGTAACAGCCTTGATTGCATCCGATACAAAATCACCCAGTATCGTTTCGCGTGTTCTGAGATCGCCGCGAACAGCCGTCATAGTGTTGTCGTTCCTCGCTAAAACGGTTTTACCAAGTTCGTCTGCATGAGCCGTCCACTTGTCGATAATCGTCTTAACTTCAGCCTCTTTCGCTTTGCCGCCCTCTGAAAGGGGTATAGTCAAAGCTTCTTCAGGGGTAATGCTCACAGCGTCAATTGTAAAGCCGCCGTTACTATCAGGAGTGAATGTAACCTTGCCGAGAACGCCTGCGTATTGTCCGGTTGAAACGATAAGCGGCTTGCCCTCCTCTTCGGTTATATCTGCAAGAGGTGTGTGTGAGTGTCCGTCGATGAAAAGGTCTATCCCCGAGGTGCCGTCACGGAGTTTATAGATATCGCCGAAGCCCTCGTCATATATGCCCATGTGGGTGACGCAGATAACAACGTCAGCACCGTCGTCTTTAAGCTCTTTTGCCGTATCATTTGCGTAGGTGATAATGTTTTCAAACGTTCCGAAATCAACATCACGTCCGCCGCTTGAAGACTGAATCGTGTCGGGTGTGGTTATCCCGAAGAATCCGACGGTATAGTCAGCAGTCTCGAAAACCTGCGGTGCCGCCCAGTGTATACCGCCAAATCCTGCTTGGGTCATAAATTCGGGCTTATCCGCTATGTTTCGGAGCTCCAAAAGGCGGTCGATACCGTAATCGAACTCGTGATTGCCGAGTGTCATGACGTCATAACCGGTTGCATCCATGATCTCCATTGCCGCTTCGCCGCGGTTGTTGTTTGCAAAATATGTTCCTTGAATCATGTCGCCTGCTGATACTAAATATGTTGCGGCATCAGCCTCTTTGGTCGTTTCAACAATTCCTGCAATCACATCATGACCGATAGTCGTGTCTGAGCCTTGGAAATAGCCGTGAACATCGTTTGTGTGATAGATGATAATTTCTTCGCCGTTATCATCTGCATAGACGGTGATTCCAAACGACATCAAAAGCATCATAGCAGCGGCAAGAACAGCCGTGAGCCTTTTAAACTTCATATACTCCTCCGTTTATTTAAATAAGCTTGAATTTTTTATTAACTCCGCGTACGTATCTTTAAGTCTGATAAGAGCGTGAGCGGCAATCAAGGGGCACTTACGTGCCCAGTTTGAATTTTTCAACAAGCATTTCAAGTTCATTTGCAAGGGCAGAAAGCTCTTGGGCTCTCGCCGCCGATTCTTCCGCCTCTGCCGCTGTAAGTTGAATTGATTCGGCAATTGATGAAATTCTGGGTGTGATATCGGAAATTGCCGCGTTTTGATCGAGTGTGAGATTATTAATCTGCGAAATCTTATCGGTAATCTCATGGAACGCCGACACCATATCCTCAAATGAATCGTGAGCTTTGTTTACAATCGCGTTACCGTCGTTTATTTCACGAACGCTTGTGTCAATTAGCGTTGTTGTTTCCTTAACCGCTTCGGCGGATTTTGTTGCAAGGTTTCTGACTTCCTGTGCGACAACCGCAAATCCCTTGCCGTTCACGCCTGCACGAGCAGCTTCAACAGAGGCGTTGAGTGCCAGAATATTCGTTTGGAACGCGATACTGTCAACGGTGTTTGTCACGTGCATAATGTCTTCGGAGCTTGTTTTAATTGCAGTCATCGATTCTGAAAGCTGTTTTATAAGTGTGAGGGCACGTTCCATGAGTGCAGATGTGTTTTCGATAAAACGAAGAGCATCTTCGACAGATTCGGTTGACTGCTTTGAACTGCCGTTCACGGAGGTAACGCCCTCGGATATGCTTGCGGCATTTTCAGATTGCGAGCTTGCATTGCCTGCAAGCTGCCCGGAGCTCCCCGAAATCTCTTCGGAAGACCTACTCACACTCTTTGCGGCGTTGCGAATCTTCTTCATAACGTCGCTGATTTCAACCGAAATTTTGTCCAGACCGGTTTTGATCGGTGCGAAATCCCCGGCATATTCGCTCTTGGCTCTGACGCTGTAATCGCCCTCTGCCATCTGACCTAAAATGTAAGAAATTTCGTTGATATATTCGGTAACATTAGCCGTGAACTTGTTTATTGAATCATCAAGGTCCTTAAATTCGCCGGAAAAATTATGGTGTTCTTTTTCTTTAAGATCACCGTTTGAAAGGTCTTTCATACGCGTGATAATTGCGTTTATAGGACGTACAGCGAAAAGCTGCATCATTATGATAATGAGGATTATCGTTATAACTGCTGTCACGCCGATAACAACGAAGGTTGTGACGGTTATGTTGTCAAGTCCGCCTGTAACTTCTTCTGACGGTATTGCAGCTATAACCATCTCGCCCGCCGATGAGCTGATAGCTTTTACATAATAACGTGTTTCGCCTATGGTAGTTTCAAGGAGTGTATCTGCATTATTAATTGCATCCGCAGCCCACGGGTCAATAGCCGCACCAACCTTTGTTGCATCAACATTTGCAACATAAATCCCGTCAGCAGAAACCACGGTTATAAAGCCGTCCTGACCGAATTTGAGATTTGAAACGGTAGTTTGCTTCGAGAAAAGCACATTGAGTTCATCGACAATCTCTGCTGCAAGACCTACCTGAACAACACCGGGCTCATCAATTCTGTTTACGCCTATGTACTGCATCATCTTGCCGGTTGAGGCATTGGGCTGTGGGTCTTGAACGATTTCAAGATCGGGTTTATCAACAATTTCCATGAAAACCCTTGATTGGTCGCCGCTGTTCATATCAAATCCGTCATATGCCGCAATATTACCGCCGGTAATAATACCGTCAGCTCTGATTATACATATTTCGGTTATTCCGAGGTCATCGCATATAGACTGCCAATAGTCAAAGTCATTGACAGCGTGGAGCCCGCCCTTAACTTCTGCATCAACAAGATCCGCTATACTGTTGGCAAGGGCTACATTTTTTTCGCCGAAGGCATCAAGAACGGCAACTGTTGTCTCGTCGTTAGCAATGAATCTGTCAACGGTAGAACCCAAAACAGAGTCGATTTCGCTTTCAAAGCGGCTCATGACCTCATTTTCAGCCATCTGTTCCGATACAACGCCAACGATGAGCAATGATAATATTGATAAAATAGTGATAGGTATTAAAAGTTTAAAACTCAGTTTCATTAGAAACCCTCCGATGTGATATTTCAGACAATTTTAATTATACATTGTGTTTGCATTATTGTCAATGGATAGATTGTTAATTATATTTATTTGACAGATCACAAAATTTATGTTATCTTTATATAAAAAGAGGCTCTTTTTTGCACTTTCATGTGTCTGTATAGATGACGGCCGTTAAATATTTAAAATTCTTTGGCTTCGGAGGTGAAAATGTGTTTGACAGTTTTTACATAAGCGGTATTAAAAAGGGAAACGAACGTGCTCTCGAATCGGTAATCGACAAATATTCCTCATATGTTTGTACCATAGCTCGTAACACGCTTGGCAGGAGCGTGACCCATGAGGATATTGAAGAAATTGCATCTGATGTGTTTTTAGCCCTTTGGGAAAATGCGGAAAATATCAGGAACGACAGCCTTAAAGCCTATCTTGGCAGAACCGCCCATAATATGGCACTCAATCGGCTCAGAAAGCTTTGCGAGATGCTACCGCTCGAAGAGGCGGCGGCGGTTTCCGATAATAAAAATGTCGAAGAGTTTGTCATCTCCGAAGAAGAGAAAAAGCTCGTTCAGAACGCGATTTTATCGATGGGTTCACCCGATCGCGAAATATTCATCAGATACTATTATAACTCGGAAACATCGGCGGATGTTGCCGCGAATACAGGGCTTACCGAAGCCGCCGTGAAGCATCGCCTTGCACGCGGCAGAGAGAAGCTCAGACAGAATATAATCAAGGAGGGTTACGTTCTTGAAAACTATTAATTATACAGAAGAGTGGTCGTCTGACCGCATTAAGGAGCTTACCATGAGCAGAATTTCACATGACAAAAACAGTTCAAAACATAGCAATACCATTCGTAAAATGAGCATAATCGCCGTAGCCGCGGCAGTTATAGCCGTTTCGGGACTGGGCGTATATGCGGCTGTAACTTATCTTACACCGTCGGAAGTTGCGGAAGAACTCTATTATCCGAAACTTGCAGAACAGTTTGAGATACAGACATCGTTGACGGAAAAGGGCAGCACAGATACTGCTGCAACCGCCGCGGCAGTTATAACCGAGCCGATTTCCGTCACATCGGGGGATTATATCTTCACATTCCTCGGAATCACAAGCGGCGAGGACCTTTCAAGAGAGTTTGAAGAAGCAGAAGACGGAAGTACTTATACGGTTGTGACCATTGAAAATGCCGACGGAACGCCGTTTGATAGGGAAACCTATTATGCCAATGTAGGTATGCAGCGTTTCTTCGTAACACCGCTGATTCACGGGGTTGAGCCTTGGATGGGCGGAGCGGCGATCTTCAAAGACGGAAGTGCTACCGAAAACATAATCGACGGCAAAATTTATCGCATCGTGAGTTGTGACAACATAGAAATCTTTGCAGACACAGGCGTCTCCTTGGCAATTTCAACAGGCGGAATTTTCGATATGAGAGCGTTTGAATATAATGCAGAAACGGGTATAACAACCCCGAATCCGGACTTTGACGGCTCAAGTGTAGTATTTGAAATACCTTTAGACCCCGCTTTGGGCAATCCTGTTAAGGCGGCTGAGTACTGGGCAGAACGTGAAGCCGAAGCGACGGCAACAATCGCCGAGTCAGATCTCCCTCCTGAACATCGAAAATTTGTTTATATGTTCGAGAACGCTGACTGGACCGACGTTTCGGTAATAGAAGGCACAACAAAAACAGTTTCTCCCGATGAAAACGGTTTATATGAATATAGCTTCGGTGAAATTCCCGGAATCAGCTCAGGCGGCAGTTTAACTTTCAGTTTGGATTATTTCAATCTTGAATATAACGATCCGATGATTTCCGGCGGCAGTCAGATAACCGACGAAAGCGGAGAGATTGTCAATCTTTATGCCACTCGTTACACCCGAAACGATGATGATACAATAACCTTTGAGCTTGTAAAACTCAATAACGTCCCCGAATATAATCCGTAAAACCTCCCTTCATATACAGAGCCTGTTCAAATGAGCAGGCTCTTTTGTATTTATTTTATTAAATTTTTAATAAATTCATAAAAAAGTCTTGCAATTTTTGTAGTTTTATTGTATAATTAATAGGTATAGGTATTGATTAATATTTAAATTGGAGAAATATATGGCAAACAGATTATTTCAAGGAATAATTACCCAGCTCAAAGAATCTATGAACTGCACAATCGGTGTTGTGGATATGTCGGGACAGGTTTTAGCCTGCAGTGACAGCCAGCGTATCGGAACAGAAGGTATGACGGCACAGCAGGGTGTGCTCAGCACGCCGGGCGGATATATGACACTTGATCTCGGAGATTCGTTTGATGTGTTTATACGCGACGGCTACACCTGCAAGCCGTTCGGTACACCGGGTAAGCCGGAGTATGTTATCTTCGTTGAGGGGACGGACGAGAATGCCGCAAAGTATGTTAATATCTTATCTGTAACGCTTTCATCGATAAAACAGTACTACGATGAAAAATATGACCGCACAAACTTCATTAAAAATGTCGTTCAGGATAACGTTCTGCCCGGCGATATTATCGTTAAAGCACGCGAGCTGCATTTCAACGGCGAGGTGAACAGAGCGATTCTGCTTATCCGCGTTTTAAACTCAAGCGATGTTTCGCCCTTCGATGTGATACAAAACCTGTTTCCGGACAAGTCTAAGGATTTTGTCTTAAACATAACCGAGACCGATATTGTGCTTGTTAAAGAGGTTAAGGGGAGCACCGAAACAAAAGACCTTGAAAAGCTTGCAAAATCCATTTCAGACACGCTTTCAAGCGAGTTTTACACCCGCATTGCAGTCGGTATAGGCTCTGTCATCAGCGGCGTGAAAGACTTAGCAAGGTCCTACAAAGAAGCACAAACCGCACTTGAAGTCGGAAAAGTTTTCGACACCGACAAGACCATTGTTTCCTATGATAACCTCGGCATTGCAAGGCTTATTTATCATCTTCCGAGGACACTCTGCGACACATTCCTTTCCGAAGTTTTCAAGAAGGGTTCGATTGAAAACCTCGACCACGAAACGCTCTTCACAATACAGAAATTTTTTGAAAATAACCTCAACGTTTCGGAGACCTCAAGGAAGCTTTTTGTTCACCGCAACACCCTCGTATATCGCCTTGAGAAGATCAAAAAACTCACCGGGCTTGACCTTCGCGAATTTGACCACGCAATAATCTTCAAAATAGCCCTCATGGTTAAAAAATACATTACCTCAAATCCTATTAAGTTTTAGGGCACTCGTGCCCTTTGATTGCCGCTCATGCTCTTTTCTGACTTGAAAATGCGTACGCGGGGCTATACAGAAAATTCCTTTAGGAGTTAAAGTGGTTCTATTAAAAGATGTTTCGGTTACATTCGATAACGGAGTGACCGCCCTTAACGACGTAAGCCTCACCGTGAATGACGGAGAGTTTGCCTTTATTGTGGGCGAATCAGGTGCAGGAAAAAGCACGCTCATAAGGCTTCTTATCAACGAAATTCCGCCCTCAAAAGGTCGAGTTTATGTCAACGGCTTTGAGCTTTCAAGGCTTAAAAAAAGTAAAGCTCATAAGCTTCGCCGTTCTATCGGCTATGTATTCCAAGACTTCAAGCTTATCGACAACATGACCGTTTATGAAAATGTTGCATTTGTGCTTCGCTGTACCGATGCGACAAACAAGACAATAAGGAACCGCGTTCCCGAGGCAATATCGCTTGTGGGCTTAAAGGACAAGGTCAAGTGCTTCCCCCGCGAGCTTTCGGGCGGCGAGCAACAGCGTGTTGCGTTCGCCCGTGCAATCGTTGCAAATCCCAAGCTTATTATTGCGGACGAGCCTACCGGCAACCTTGACCCGAGGACTTCACTCGAAATAATCGAGCTTCTCAAGGGGCTCAATGAAAAGTGCAACACAACCGTAATTATGGTCACCCATGAACATGAGTTTGTGCGGGGGTTCGGCGGCAGAACGATAACACTTCGCGAAGGCAAGGTTGTATTTGATGGGTTCTTGAACCCAACGGTGTGAATAGATATGAGATTTTCGAGCGTTAATTTCCTTGTAAAACGAGGAATATCGAATATAAAACACAATCGCGTTATGTCTCTCGCGAGTTTTTGTGTTTTAACCGTTTCGATGCTTCTTATCGGATTTACCTTTCTTTTCCTTATTAATCTGAACATGATGATAGGCGATGTTGAGGCACAGAATGAAGTCATCGTCTTTTTGGATGATAACCTATCTGACACGCAGACGGAGCTCATCGGGCAGGAAATCATTGCTGTCGGAAATGTTTCAAGCGTTGTTTTCTATTCAAAAGAACAGGGATTTGAAGATATAAAGTCGCGTATTCCTAATTCGGCAGAGCTTTTTGAATACATAGGCGACGATTCGCCGTTGCCCGATTCATATCGAGTTAAGATTGCTGACCTTGATGAAATAAGTACCGCTTTGATGGCGATAAATCGTATTGAAGGGATATCGCAGGTTCAGGCACCGACCGACTTCATAGGGATTTTAACCAGCCTTCGGAGTGCCTTTACCGTTATTGCGGGAGCGGTCTTAGCCGCACTTTTAATAGTCTGCATTATCGTTATTTCAAACACCGCAAGGGCAAGTGTTGACACACGTCGTCGTGAAATAACCATCATGAAGCTTGTGGGTGCGACAAACGAGTTTATAAGGATACCGTTTTTTATCGAGGGGCTTTCTATGGGTATCCTCTCGGGTGCTTTTTCCGCCGCCTTAAGCTATATTACATACAACATGATAGATAATCTTTTGACAAACTCCGATACGACTCTCTTCACCGCACTCGGCATAGGCGGGCTTATCCCTCCCGGAACGCTTGCCCTGCCATACATTGCCGCGACAATCGGCGGCGGTGCACTCATTTCCGCTATAGTAACCGGCTTTTCCACCCATAAATATCTTAAGGTTTAAATTATGAAGAGAAAGATATTTGTAGCTTTAACTGTCATATCCATTATCTTCTCTGTTTTTGCAGGGATTGCTCCTGTTTCCGCAGAAGATATGGAAAGCCTTAAAGCACGTCAGCAACAGCTTCAAAACGATATCGCCGCGAATGAAAATAAACTTAACGAGCTTGGTGACAGCACACGTCAGACCGAAGAATATCTTGCGCTTTATGATGAAAAGATGAAGAATCAAGAAGCACTTGTTGAATCTTTGAACGAACAAGCTGTTATTTTATCAGGTCAAAACGACGAGCTGTTAAAGGAAATTGCAGACACCGAGGTTCTTGTTGAAAAGGGGATAGCAGATTTCAGAAAACGCCTTCGTGCTATGTATATGTCAAGGAGCAACAGCCTTGCATCGGTGCTTACCGGTTCGACTTCGTTTTATGATATTTTAGTCAGCATGGAGTTTATAGAGCGTGTGGCAGAGCGTGATGATGCACTCATTACAGGGCTTAACGAACAGATAGACGATTTGAACACCAAAAAGACAGAACTAACCGAGGTGAGAACCGAGCTTGATAACACCATCGCACTTGCAAACCTTGAGAAACAAAGGCTTTCATCTATTTATAACGAGCATTCCGAAGCCCTTGCAAGGGAGCAGGCTCTCATAGACGACTATACAGCACGTGCTTCCGAGCTTGAAGCACAGTCAAAGCAGGTTGAAGCGGATATTGAAGCATTTATAATCGCCGAGCAAAAAAGGCTTGAGGCGGAACGTCTTGCCAGAGAAGCGGAGGAAGAACGCCGACGCCAAGAAGCTCTTGCCGCAGGAAATAAATATACAGAGGATAACACCGGAAAATATACTTCATACAGTGCCACAGGCTTTATCTGGCCTGTTCCGACTGTACATAACACATCCGACGGTTACGGCAACCGCTGGATTATTGAAGAACAGCAATCCGATTTCCATAAAGGACTTGATATAACAAAGCCGGGGTGCAAGGGTGCAGAGATAGTAGCCTCTGCCGGCGGCACCGTCATTCAGGCGGGGGATAACCACAATGGCTACGGCAGATGCGTAATTATCGACCACGGAAACAACATATCCACCCTTTATGCACATATGAGCGAAACTGCCGTGGCGATCGGCGAGGTTGTAGACCAAGGCGAGACGATAGGGTATATCGGGAACACCGGCAACTCCTATGGTTACCACCTTCACTTTGAGGTGCGTATCAGCGGAAAGCACACCGACCCCAAACAGTATGTGAGTTATTAAATTTTAGTAAGGGTACTATGAATAAAAAAATATCTTTGGGTCTTGCGATAGCGGTAACACTGCTTGTCGCCGCCGCCGCCGTAATCTTCACCTATAACTATGCTTTGGTTCGATTTAACAGCATGATTGCAAGCGTTTCGGACAAGGAAGAAAACTATACACGAATTTCCGAGCTTGACACCTTTGTCCGTGCAAGCTATGTCGGAACGCTTGATGAAAAACTGCTTCTTGATTCAATTTTAAGCGGTTACGTGGCAGGGATCGGCGACAGCAATGCACGATATTTCACCGCAGAACAAACACAGTCTATGGAACAAAATGACAGCGGATATAGGGTAGGTCTCGGGTTTTCATATGAACGCGAAGACAGCGGATATATTCTTGTAACGGAAGTTTCACAAGGCTCCGATGCCGAAACAGCGGGGTTTCGTGTCGGAGATGTAATCACCGCCGTCAACAACACCGATATACTCCATTTTTCGGGCGGTTATGACGAGGCAGTTGCCCTCATGAGCGGTGAAGGCACTAAAGTTAAATTCTATGTAAAAAGAACCGCTGCTGACGGTATCATGGAATATTTTGATGCCGAGCTTGAAACAAGACGGTTCGAGATTATGACCGTCAACTACACCGTTTACGACACAGCCGGATATATCCGCATTTTCGGTTTCAATGACCGTACCGATGAACAGATTAAAAATGCAATCAACAGTGTGATCGCCGAAGGTGCGGTATCCCTCATATTCGACCTTCGCGACAATCCCGGCGGCACCATAGCATCACTCGGTGCTTCGCTTGATGTGATTTTGAGTGAGGGAGATATAGTAACAGCTTACTATCGCGACTCAAGTACAGTTGTGGTGAAAACAACCGAAGCTGACGTTATAAATATGCCGATGGCGGTCCTTGTTAACGAGAAAACGGAAGCAACGGCGGAACTTTTTGCACTTGCACTTAAAGATAATGCAGGTGCACAACTTGTGGGCACAAAAACTGCCGGCAAGGGTATGCTTTCGGAGACACATCGTCTGGGAAGCGGAAGCTCGATTCGCCTTTCCGTTGCATATCTTAAAACCGGTTCGGGGCTTGAATTTGATAAAATCGGAATAAAACCTGATTTTGAGGTAAAGCTTCAAGAGGGGGTTACCTTTGCGGATATTACATATGAACTGCGAACAACTCTCGATACTCAATTTATTAAAGCACTTGAAGTCGCAGGTACATTTTAGAAGGGCTTATAAAAATGTTTGAATTAGGGTTTGTTTACGGTCTGTTACTTATCTTTGTGTATCTCGCGCCGGTGATGGATTTAATCTTCATTGCTGTTAATAAGTTTTGGCGTAAGGAATATTTTGCAAACTATGTAAGGCATGGTATAAGCATCTTCAAACTGATATTCTGTGCGATTATCGCCGGTTTTGCCGTTTATGTTTTGATTGAACATCATGCACGTCTTTCTCTGTCTATGTTTATGATACATCTTGTTTTAGCTCTGCTGCTTGTGATAGACATAGCTCTCAGCGTATTCCTGAAAATATATATAGAGAAAAAATCAAAAGCAATAGTCAGTAAAAAGAAGGATTAGGCGGTGGGTATTTGGCGGCGATAAAATTTTTAACAGCCCGCGATGATAAACTGAAGATTCGACGTCAATCCGAAACCTACAACAGAGCGTTTGCGGAGTGGCGAAAGAGTCACAGACAGACTCTCGGCTATTATCCCGGCGACACCGGAAGCAAAACATTCACATTCACAAACTCCGTTTTCATCAATGCAGAAGCTTCGAGCAACAGACGTACAGAGCTTGCGGCGTTTAAAAAAACCCTGAGTTTCATCGGGCGGCTGATCCTTTTTATTTCGGTTTTCATCGTTTTTTTTCATGTCGGGATTCCATACATAATCGAATATGCTTTTGATGGTATCGTTTATGATTATCACGAAGGCGAGCTTTACGGTACTGACGGCAAGCTGATGTCGATAATTATCGCGGGGTCTTGTGCAGTATTTTGCTACAGCGTTATTCTGATTTCGGGAACACTGCTTTTGAAAATCCCCGCCGCAGTTGTCTTTCCGATTGTTCCTGTTATAAAGAAAATGTTCCCTGTCGGCATTGCTGTCGCCCTCTCACTTGCGGCGGTCGGCACCTTCATAAGAAGAATTATCGGAATATCGGAATTTGGTTTCATAGTAAACCCCGAGAGTACAGGCGAATTTCCGCTTGAAACAATAATACAGCTCGGCATATATGTAATTATTATTCCGATTTTGTCGGAACTTGCATTCAGGGGTGTTTTGCTCTCGCTTTTACGGCAGTTCGGCGATGTTTCGGCGGTTGTTTTATCTGCCATGCTCTCGGCGGTGACTTCGTGTGCGCTTCTTTCGGCGAATATAACCGGGGTGGTGGATGAACCGTTCCCGGGGGTTATGGTTTTAATCTTCCCGATGGCATTCCTGCAGCATCTTGTTTTCGGATACTTCGCGTTCACCTCCGGCTCTGTAGGGACGCCTATCTGTATGAGTATCGTTATCGCTGCGGCGAATGCCGCACATATACTGTTGCTTGATCTGCAGAGCGTGTCCGGTATATATATAGTAGCCTTGATATGTTTTGCGGCAGGATTTTTCGCAATCTTAAGCCTTATGACAGATCATACTGATGATATTGAGCTGATATCGGCGAATAATTCACTCAAAACCTCGGCAATATTTTTATCAATAGTTTCGCCCGAATTTCTGCTTCCGCTTTTCCTTCTGATCCTCACTGCATTTATTCCGAACTGACAACTATTACAAAATGCACAAAATGCTTGCACCGCCGTATAATGAAATACAGGCGGTGTTTTTGTTATGACTGAAGAATTTTTGATACTCACAGTACTCTTAATTATTTGTATAGCGGCGGCGTTTTTTTATAATCTGTTTTCGCTGCGGAAGGAAAATTATCGAAGAACACAGAAGCTATTCAGATTAAAAAATTTCTCACGTAAAAATATCTATCGTAAAAAAAGCTAAATATTTATGAAATGCGGCTCGTGTTTTTCATAAAAGACAAGCCATTTGAAGCCGATTTTCTTTATCATCTCGGAAGCTTCGGAGATACCCTTACCCACATCTGCGGGGGTGTGTGAGTCAGAGCCGAGCGTTAAAATTTTGCCGCCGACATCGTGATATATTTTAAGCACATTTATATCGGGCAAGGTCTTCCCGTATTTTTGCCGAAGACCGCTTGTGTTGACCTCAATTCCCTTCCCGGCATGGATTAAGAGTTTGAAACATTCGCGGATTATCTCATAAAAAAGGTTGATATTGACTATTCTTCCGGCACTCCCTTCAATGTATCGAAGGATATAGGTCATATGCCCCAGCACGTCAAATTTCCCCCATGCACAAAGCTTTTTAACCTCGCAAAAATATTTTTCGCAGAGTGCGAAAAGGTCGTCATCGCTGTATTCGTTATACTTTATAAATGCGAAGTCATCAAGCCCGTCAAGCTGATGAACCGAAGCTAAGGTAAAGTCAAGGCGGCGGTCTGAAATTATCGATTCGGACAGCCCGAAATCAAGGGTTGCCTGACCTAATTCAACACCTGAAAGGAATTTGATATTCTTTTTTTCATCGGCTATTTTGATTTTACATTCAGCGTTTTCAGCCATCGATTTTTCAAAGTCTAAGCCGTTGTCATACGTCTCATATTTATATTCGCTCATTCTTCCGCCGTAGTGAGCTTCGGAAAAAAAGCGGTTCACTTCGCAGTGGTCGGTAATCGAATAGATTGAAATCCCTGCGCGAATCGCCGCTTCGACCATTTCATATGCGGAAAAGTTCGCAGCCCTTGCATCTGAAGAGTTGTGAGAATGGGAATGGAGATCTATTAAGGTTGACATGAATTTCTCCTTTGGTATATTAAAACTTTCACGCTTCTGTCAATATGTAATATACTGTTATAGAAAAAATGTTGAGGGTTGATTTATGAAAACATTTGCCGTTGTCGGCGGTGACTTAAGATATATAGAGCTTGCGGAAAGTCTTTCTGCAAGGTTTTGTGTATATGCAATGGGGTTTGACAAAAATGTCTTTACACAAAAGGGCGAACGAAAAGCCAAACTGCTTGGCAGTGTTACACTAAATGAAAATCGTGTCGATTATCTGATACTGCCGATTCCGGCGGCAAAGGATGAGCTTCATGTCAATACCGGCTATTTTTCGGGCGATATTCCGATGAGTTCGCTTCCTGCACTCATTAACGAGAGTGGGACAGTCTTTGCGGGACGGCTTTCCGAAACACATAAGAAAATGTTTGAAGATGCGGGAATATCGGTTGTGGACTACAGCAACCGTGAAGATTTCGCGGTTATGAACGCTGTTGCGACCTCAGAAGGTGCAATACAGATTGCGATGGAGGAGACAAAAACAACAATATCATCGCAAAAAATCTTAATTCTGGGCATGGGGAGGATAGCGAAAGTTCTGCTCATGCACCTTCGCGGCTTCACCGATGACATAACCGCCGCGGCAAGAAAACCTCATGATATTGTTTGGGCGGGAATCTTCGGGAAAACCGGAATATCGCTCGCTGAAGCTTATAAAAATATCGGTGAATTTGATCTGATTTTCAATACAATTCCGACTGAAATATTAACATCAAATCGCCTGTCGCAGGTGAAAGAATCTGCCGCGATAATCGATCTTGCATCAAAGCCGGGCGGTGTGGATTTTGAAGCGGCAGAGCATCTGGGGATAAAAGCTATACACGCTTTGTCGCTCCCCGGTAAGGTTGCGCCGATTACGGCAGGTAAGGTTATCGCAAAAACGATTGAGAATATTTTAATTGAAAGGGGAGAGGGTGCAGGTGAAGAAAGATATTGATAAGCCGTCGTCTCGGGAGCTTTCGGGTGTAAGGATAGGTTTTGCACTTTGCGGGTCGTTTTGCACCTTCGCGGAGGCTAAAAAAACAGCGTTTACGCTCACGGATTCGGGTGCAATCTTAACACCGATATTTTCATTCAATGCCTCGACAATAAACACCCGTTTCGGTAATGCGAAAACGCATATTGAAGAGTTTGAAGGTATATGCGGCAATCCGCCGATTTTAACCATCGAACAGGCAGAACCGATAGGTCCCAAATCATTGTTCGACCTCGTTTTAGTTGCACCCTGCACAGGAAATACGCTTGCAAAACTTGCGATAGGAATCGTTGATACTCCGGTCACAATGGCGGTGAAATCGCATCTGCGAAACGATCGCCCCGTGCTTTTAGCACCAGCGACAAACGATGCTCTGTCGGCATCCGCGAAGAATATAGGAACGCTTCTAAACTACCGTAATATCTTCTTTGTTCCTATTTCGCAAGACGATCCGTCTGCAAAACCGCGCTCCTGCATTGCCGATTATAGTAAAATCCCCGAAGCGGTTTCGGCGGCACTTTCATATAAACAGCTTCAGCCGATTATATATTAATTATGTTGCGATTATTTCGGCGTTTTCATCATAAACGATGATTATCGTCCCGTGTTTGACAGAAACCGTTGCAATCTCTTTTGTAAACTCATTGCTGACACCAAGGGGAACACCGCTTTTTAAAACAGCATCTTTTAAAGGATATTTAAGCCCTGTTAAGTTTATACCCTCGGATATGTCGCTGAAACTGAAAACGGAAATATATGAAGGCATAGTTTCGGGCGGTGAAAATGAAACCTGTCCGTCGGTGACAGCGGTTATAATCCTGCCGTTGTCGTATAAAAATGCTTTTTTACCCTTTTTTGAAAGCTCTGAAATGACCGCGATATTAGCAAGCGTGTGATCGATTCTTCCGCCTGTTCCGCCGTATATATGAATCTCGTCAAAACCGCCGGCATATTCTACAGCGGCGGCGGTGTCGGTGATATCCTTGACAACGGGGAGTTTCACTATCTTAATCCCGCTCGGAATATCTGATAACGAGTCAAAATCCCCGATAATCACATCGGGGGATATTTTTTTATCTCTACAGTATGTATATCCGCCGTCAGCTGCGATGACAAGTTCGCCCAAAACGATCTTTTTATAATCATAATAACAGCCTGCGGCAAAAATTGTAACAGCTGCCATTACAAAAGCCTTCTGACGGCATTTTTTTGTATCAAAACGCCGGTCATTGTAACGTCACATTCGGTCATAACACCTGCATCGGAGATGAGGTTCCCTCCGCCCAACAGGGATTTGACCATAAGCGAAGTTTCTGTGAAATTTCCGACCGGAAGCACCGATTCACCATACCTGAGCGACTGCACAAGTTTTTTAAATTCCTCGGGAGATTCCTCTTCGTCCGGTTCATTTGAAACTGCCGGGAGGAGCTTGTATTTTGTGAAAAATGAAAGGCGATAATCATCGGGATATTTTTCAGCGAATGCCATAATATCGGCTGTGAGCGGTTTTCCGTCATAGGAGATTTCGCTTAAAAAGCAGAGATAGGGTATGCCCGAAAGCTTATAGGTGAGGTCTTTGCGGCGTGGTTTTTCGATCTTCATCTTTTCGCGGACAACGTCGTATAAAAGGTCGCGAACGCTGTCTGTCTGGTCATCGGAAAGGATTAATTTTATACCCGAAAAACCGCTTTTCATCCTCTTCATAGGCTCCGAAGGCTCGTCTCCGCGATATAAACACCATGCATCGGGGCAGTACCGCCTTATCAGCTCGCCCTCTGCATAACAATTCAAAATAACAACCGCCGCACCCGCTAAAGCTTCTTCAATAGTTTCTGCCGCAAGATAGATAATGTCGCTTTTGTTATGCGGATTTATGGATCGAATGTTGTTGGCGATCGTTTCAAAGACAAGCGTTTCTGATTTATCGGGACAAAAAAGAATTACCTCCGCAGAGACCCCGGCGGCGGCAAACGACGAAAAAAGACTAAGCGAAGAGCTTGAAAAATGTGAAACAATATATGAAATCTTTGCTCTGTTCATATAAAACCTTCCGAATTATATTCCTGCTTTGCGAAACATTCTTGTTGTCAGCAAAATCGATACTATCGAATTAATTGCGGCGATGGTGACAGCGGTCACACCGAGTACAAATCCCGCTTTACCGTTATGTGTCTTGCGGCGGAGGGCAGAAACTATCCCCGGGATTCCGCAGGAATATGCGACTGCCGGCAGGAAAAGCGAAAAGCATATCGCAACAATACCAAGTGCAAGGCTTATAACATTGATTTTTTGTCTTTCTTCGGTCATAGTATCTCCATTCAAATGTTTATTGCGGTCAAAATCTATTTCTTTTTGGAAAAACTCAGCCCTGTTTTCTTGTTTTTGCGGCGGACTGAAACTGCGATAAAGATGGCTGTGTATATAACCGAAAGGGTTATTGTCATAGCAATTGCCGCTTTAAACCACACCGATTCCGGAAATCTCTCGGCTTTGTCGGTTAAGAACGCAATTTGGTCAAGCTCAACGCTGTTTTTGGTGACAAGCGGGACTGTGACGAGCGTGTTCCCGGAATGCGAGAGCGTCAGCTCGCCGAAAACCTGACCCTTTTCAATCGGAGCATCTATAATACCGTTTTCAGGGACATAAAGCGATGTGTCGATATCTTCCTTTATTGTGTTGGTATCAATTGCGGTATTCCAAAGGGTTGTAAAATCCTTCGCCGGGACGAGCAGAACGTAGTCGGTGCCTCGCCCGAACCGCACATTTATTTCTGTTACTTCCTTGTCGGTGTTGAGTATTTTTTGATATGAAAGGTTTTCAAATGCCCATTCATAGATGTTTTTATGGTCGGTGTAGACGTCAAAAACTGCATTCCCATCTGCGTCATAAAGCGGCGAACCGAGGGATATAAACATATAGTTGTTGCCGTCTCTGCTCCCGAGTGAGAGTAGGTTACGCCCCGATTCATCAAGCGTTCCCGTCTTAATGCCCTTCGCGTATTGATAATAGTATTCGGAATTGGGGTCAAGCATCTTGTTTGTGTGTTTAATGGTCTTCCAGCCTTCTGCCTGATAGCTTGATGCTCCCATAACATATTCGCGTGTGGAGGCTATTTCAATGAGCTTGGGGTAGTTTTTATATGCAAACTGGGCTATGAGAGCCATGTCGGCCGCTGTTGTGTATTGATTCGGGTCGAAAAGCCCGTGCGGATTCACAAAGTTTGTCCCTGTACAGCCGATTGCTGCCGCCTTTTCGTTCATCATCTGAACAAATTCGGTTTGAGTTCCGCCGACGTTCCATGCAAGAATCCCCGCAGATTCACACGCCGAAAGCATAAGGAGCGAATGGAGCAGGTCTGTCACCTTCGCAACTTCGCCTCTGGAATACCCTACCGAGCTTGCACCCTGACCGTAAAGCTCGTCGAAAACTGCAAGCGGTGCTTCAAATTCGGTATTGTCAATATCGTTTACATTATCGAGAACAACCATCGCTGTGACAATCTTTGTCAGCGATGCCGGATACATTTTTTTCGTTGGATTTTTAACAAAAACGGTTATGTCTTTATCAAGGTTGATGAGTATTGCGGATTCGGAAGATATTTTGATGTCCGGGTCGAAAACAACCGCTTCTGTATGTAGCCCGGGAATTATCCCGAAAACGATTGAAATTATTGTTAAAAAGCTGACGAGAGCCTTTTTGTAGTTCATAAAATTACCACCAAGATAAGTTATATTCTAAGTATAACACATCTTAATGGAAAATGGAATAGTTTTATTAAAGTTTTTATAAAAATTTATTCAAATTGTAACTATAATTAATCTTTTTTCTGATATTTCATCGTCAAAGCATCACGCGGCGGCGTTTCGTCACGATAAAAACCCTTTCTTATGCCGATATTTTCAAATCCCAGACCCTTATAAAGAGCGATTGCGGGAGTATTGTTATCGCGAACTTCAAGCCAAATTTCGTTATTTTCGCTGTAATTGTCGATCATAAAGCTAAGCAAAGCTTTTCCTACACCTCTTCGCTTGTGTTTTTCTTCGACCGCTATGTTCATTATTTCAATTGAATCAAAGCCTTGATAAATAATCACATATCCGATAATCGCGTTTTCGCTGTTTACAACTACATACACGCTTTTTTCGTGTATGGATTCCAAAACCGCGTGCGGAGTCCAAGGGGTGATGAAGTTTCTTTCGGCAATCTTAACGATGTCGGGTATATCAAGGATTGTTGCATTGCGAATAATCACTTCATACCTCCTAAGACGTTTGAAATATCCGCAAACTGTGTAAGTGTTAGCCGTTCGGGTCGGATATCTTCTCTTATACCGAGGGATTGTAAAGCAGATAATATATCCGATTTTGGGATATCCGTCCCGTTTGAAACGGAGTTAATGAATGTTTTCCGACGTTGCGAAAAAGCCGCCTTGATAAGCGAAAAGAAAAAGGGCTCGTCCCAAACTTCTACAGGAGGGGATTTATGCAGGGTTAGCCTTATAACCGTGCTGTCCACATTGGGCGGCGGGAAAAAGCTCCCTCTGCTGACACCGAAAAGTATTTCCGGTTTTGAATAGTACGCCACTGCATATGTCACAGCACCTGATTCGCGAGTTCCGCACTCGGCACAAAAACGCTCGGCAGCCTCCTTTTGAACCATGACTGTTATGCTTTCAAAAGGAATTTTGCTTTCTAAAAGCTTCATTATAACCGGTGAAGTTATGTAATAGGGGAGATTTGCACAAACAGCTATCTTTTTTATATCCGAAAAATGCGTACGGATAATCTCGCTTAAATCACACTTTAAAATGTCTTCATTAATAACGTTGAGGTTATCAAAAGGGACCGTTTTTTTCAGTACAGGCAAAAGCTTCTTGTCAAGCTCAATGCAAACAACACGTTTTGCGCGTATGCAAAGTTCCTTTGTAAGTACGCCGAAGCCTGCACCGATTTCAATAACACCGGTATTTTCATCACAACCATATTCCGCAATTCGCGGCGATACAGACGGGTTTATAAGGAAATTTTGCCCTAAACCTTTAGAAAACTCGAAGCCGAACTCGCTCTGAATCTGCTTGATTACGCCTATGTCGGTAAGGTTCATGAGTTTTCATCCGCCTTTTCGGGTTGTGATAAAACCTTGTAAAGAAGCTTATAGAGTGTGTCAGCCTCGTCAGGGGATATGTCAACACAGGCGGCAATCCGTTTTGGAATCTTCTCTGCTTTTTCTTTGAGGAGTTCGCCCGCCTCGGTTATCTTTATAAGTACCTTTCTTTCGTCCGTGCCTTGCCTGGTGCGGGAAAGCAGTCCCTTTTGCTCCATCTTTTTGAGCATCGGTGTCAAAGTTCCCGAGTCAAGGAACAAAAACTGACCAAGCTCATTGACATTAACACTCTTCTTCTCCCAAAGAATCATCATTGAAATGTATTGAGTGTAGGTCAAATCAAGCTCATCAAGGAGCGGTTTATAACGCCGGATAAGCTCTTTGGAAGCGGCATATAGCGGAAAACAGAGCTGATGCTCAAGTTTCAGATCAAGTTCCATAGCTTCACGCCTCGACATCGACAGATTCGGTATTTGGAGTAGCTTCTTTGGCTTTCGCTTCTTTGAGAGCCTTTGCAAGCTGATCCACACAGGAAGTGGGACGTCTCCCGCAGGGGTTGCCGTCGCACTTTTCGATAATTTGATCGGCAGTCCAGCCGTCGATAAGCTTAGGGATTGCAAGCAGGTTTCCCTGACAGCCGCCGGTGAAAACAATATTTGTGACAACACCGTTGTCGTAATCAAACGAAATCATTGTAGCACAGGTGCCTGCGGTTTTGTAAGAATATCTCATTAAAATTCTCCTTTTATATTATGTACCCTCATAAGAGGGTGTTTTTTTATAGCAATGCCGCAATATCTTTGTCAATCTTCTCCGGGGTGTCGGTGGATGCGTATCTTTTTATCACCTTACCGTTTTTGTCCACCAAAAACTTCGTGAAGTTCCATTTTATCGCATCACCCAAAAGCCCGCCTTTTTGGTCTTTCAGAAAGGTATAAAGCGGCGACTCGTTAGGACCGTTTACGTCGATTTTCGCAAACTGCGGAAAGGTTATGCCATATCTGCCGGTGCAAAAACTGTGAATCTCTTCTTCTGAACCGGGTGCCTGACCGCCGAACTGGTTACAGGGGAAATCCAAAATCTCAAGACCCTTATCATGGTATTTCTCATACAGGTCCTGCAATCCATCATACTGCGGCGTGAAACCGCAGCCGGTGGCAGTATTGACGATAAGCAAAATCTTGTTTTTATAATTGCCGAGCAAAACGTCGTTGCCGTCCATGTCTTTCACGGTTATATCATATATTCCCATTTTATGTTTTCCTTTCGGCTTGACACACAAGAGCTTACTATATAATTTTACACAATTTAATTTTATTTGTCAAGACCTTTATATTGATATTTTTATGAATATTTTGTGAAATTATTCTTCGCGTTCATATAAAACAAATTTTTACTTGCAATTTTACAGAAAATGTTGTATAATTGTATTTGAAATTTACAGCGGAGTGATTGATATAAACTGGGTTGAAGCTCTAATAACAACAAACGCGGCAGGGATTGAACCCCTTTGCGGCAGACTTTTGAACATAGGCATAAACGGGTTTGTGATCAGCGACCCGGAGGATTTTAACGATCTGTTATTGCATAAAACGGGGAATTGGGATTATATTGATGACGAGCTCATGAGCCTTCGTGACAAAACGCCGTCTGTAACGGTCTATATCGCCGAAAATGAGCAGGGCAATGAAACTCTCGCAATGCTTCGAGATCAGATTGAATCTCTCCGAAGATACGGCATTGAAAATAGTATTGATTTCGGTGAACTTTCGATTAATCTGAAAAATATCCGCGAAGAAGACTGGGCAGACAACTGGAAGCAATACTTTAAGCCGTTTATTTGCGGCGAAAAGCTTCTTATCAAGCCGTCTTGGGATGATATTACCGACACAGGCGGTCGAACGGTTCTTGAAATAGATCCGGGCAGCAGTTTCGGAACCGGTCAGCACCACACAACAAAGCTGTGTTTGGAACTGCTTGAAGGTTATGCAGAGGGTTCAAAGGTTCTTGACTTAGGTTGCGGAAGCGGTATTTTGGGAATAGCAGCATTACTTTTAGGTGCTGCCTATGTTTGCGGCGTTGATGTTGAAGAAAATTCCGTTAAAACAGCACGTGAAAATTTCGCGAAAAATAAGCTGAAAACTTTCGATATATATTGCGGAAATATTATTACAGATGAAACATTCGCGAATAAACTAAAGAACGGTTACGATGTTTTAACTGTTAATATTGTTGCAGACGTGATTATCGCAATGTCACCGCTTTTTGGTGAATATCTTGCAGAGACAGGAAGAATTATCGTTTCCGGCATTATAAAAGAACGTGCAGAAGAAGTCTACTCCGCGATGGAGAAATTAGGATATAAAAGAATAAGTGAAGCCGAAAGCGGTGGCTGGGTAGCTGCTGTATATAAAAGATAGGAAGAAATTAAGAATTGGCAAAGAAAAAAGATTATTCAAACGAATCAATAAAGATGCTCAAAGGTGCAGACAGGGTCAGAAAACGCCCCGCCGTAATCTTCGGCTCGGACGGGCTTGAAGGTGCGAAGCATGCATTTTTTGAGGTGCTTTCAAACTCGATTGACGAGGCACGCGGCGGTCACGGAAGCATAATTAAGATCACCCGCTATGCCGACTGTTCCATCGAGATTGAGGATTTCGGACGTGGCTGCCCTGTTGACTATAACGAGCATGAAAACCGCTATAACTGGGAGCTTATCTATTGTGAACTTTATGCCGGCGGCAAATTTGACAATAACGCAGAGGGTCAGTATGATTTCGCTCTCGGCTTAAACGGGCTTGGTGCCTGTGCCACACAGTATTCGGCTGAATATATGGACGTAACTGTTTTCCGCGACGGCTTTGAATATACCCTGCATTTTGAGCACGGCGAAAATATCGGCGGACTGCAAAAAAAGCCCTATAAAAAGAGCAGGACAGGGACAATAACACGCTGGAAATCCGACCTACAGGTGTTTACAGACATTGCTGTCGAGCGTGAATATTTTGCAGAGATAATCAAAAAACAAGCGATTGTCAACAGTGGAATCCGCTTTGAGTTCGCATATGAAAACGAAGACGGCGAATTTGAGACGACTGAATACCTTTATGAAAACGGAATCAAGGACTACATCGCCGAGATTGCCGGCGAGGATTTCATCACTCCCCCGCACTATATCGAGTGCGAACGCAAGGGGCGTGACAGAGAAGATAAGGACGATTATCGCGTTAAAATAACCTGTGCTTTTAGTTTTTCAAACAAGGTGAAAAGGCTTGAATATTACCATAATTCCAGCTTCTTAGAGCACGGCGGAAGCCCCGACAAGGCTGTGAAAAATGCCTTTGTGTATCAGATTGACAGCTACATGAAGCAGAATAATAAATATCTCAAAAACGAGACGAAAATCACCTTTTCGGACATTGAAGAGTGCCTGATATTTATCTATTCCGGCTTTTCGACCCTTACGTCATATGAAAATCAAACAAAAAAAGCGATAAATAATCGCTTTATATATGAGGCTATGACCGAATTTTTACGTCATCAGCTGGAAGTTTATTTCATCGAAAACCCCGATTTCGCACTTCGTATATGTGAGCAGATTATGCTCAATAAGAGAAGTCGGGAAAGTGCCGAAAAGACACGCTTAAACCTTAAGAAGAAGCTTGCAGGGAACATCGACCTCTCGAATATGGTTGAGAAGTTTGTGGACTGCCGGACCAAAGACCTATCCCGCAGGGAGATTTATATAGTTGAGGGTGACTCGGCTTTAGGTTCCTGCAAGACGGCACGAAACGCGGAATTTCAGGCGATTATCCCTGTCCGCGGAAAGATTTTAAACTGTCTCAAGGCTGATTATGCCAGAATATTCAAGAGCGAAATTATCACCGATCTGCTCAAGGTTTTAGGGTGCGGGGTGGAAGTTTCAGCAAAAAGCAATAAAGATATCGGCAACTTCAACCTTGATAATCTGAAATGGAATAAAATTATAATCTGTACCGATGCCGATGTTGACGGCTTCCAGATCAGGACGCTCATATTGACCATGCTTTACAGGCTGACCCCGACGCTCATTAACGAAGGCTATGTCTATATCGCAGAGTCGCCGCTCTTTGAGATTACCACCAAGGACAAGACCTATTTCGCATACTCCGAAAAGGAAAAAAGCGACATAATCAAGACTATCGGCGATAAAAAATACAAGCTTGACCGTTCAAAAGGTTTGGGTGAAAATGATGCGGACATGATGTCGCTCACCACCATGAACCCCGATACTCGCAGGCTTATAAAGGTACAGCCTACCGACAGCGACGCGACGGCTTGGATGTTTGATATGCTCCTCGGCGATAACCTGCAAGGACGAAAGGAATATATCTCCGAAAACGGTTATAAATATCTTGAGCTTGCCGATGTCAGCTAAAAAGGTTTTTAAAGAACAGGAATAACCGTCCTGCCACCGAATCGAAGTTATAGACCATCGGCTCTGTGTGCGGGAAAAAAAGTATCATTCGCACTATATATAGTATAAAAGCGGCGGCTAAAAAGATAATCAAAAATTTATCAAGTTTTTTTGCCGCGGCTTTTCCTTTGAATAACAAAACTGCAAAATACGTTCCGAAAAGGATTACAGTGGGGATGAAAAGAGGGTGAAAGTGAAAACTTTCACGAATATCGCCGTGCATGAGAGCGAAAGCGGCTCTTGTTCCGCCGCAGCCCATACAGGGAAGTCCTGTGGTCGAGGCATATAGGCAGCCCGTCCCCAAAAATATCGAAGCGAAAACGATGTAAGCGGCGGTTAATGCCAAAACTCCCCAAGCACTCTTTATCTGCTTGAGGATGGATTGGATGTTTTCTTTAACGGTATATCTATGTTCGGATAACCTTTTTATTTGCGTGCCCCTATGCGGAGAGCCCGTTTGCTCTGTTTATGTAGTCCTGAACCTGATACTGCATCATGAACAGACCGACACCGACAAAGATGGATAAAACGATCCAGATAATGAAGTTGGTATTGTAGCTTTCCGTGCTTGACTGGGAAACGCTTTGAAGCGATTTGTCCCATTTATACCAGTTGTACCATGCGAGAGGACCGCAGAACCAGCCGAGAATTAACATTGCGGTGCTGACCTCTTCGACGCTGCCGGAAAGGCGCTTAATCTCTTCGTTTGTCTGCCATGACCAATACATATAGTATATACCGCAGGTAACGATCGACAGAAGAATAACCGTTATAGGACTTTTGTATGTAGGCACTATAATCCCTCCATATCTAATATTTATTATATTTTAGCATAAAAGCTCGAAAAAAGCAATGTGTAATATGTATAAAAATCAACATAAAAATTTGTTAAAATGACGAATAATGAAAATTTTTATTTTTAATGAAAAATATTAACAAACAAAATTGTTTTATTATCAGAAACACGGAAAAGAGGTTACTGACTATGAAAAAATTAAAGCTCACAGCGGCGATGTTAGCGGCGATGCTGTCATTCGGCGTTATGACCGTTTCAGCAGAGGTCGTAGACGATGAAGAGGTTGTTGACGACGTTTATATTTACGGCGAATATTACAACAGTTACTATCCGCAGGGGTCTTCCGTTTCGGAAGTTTCCGACGTTGACCTTAAAACCGCACTCACAAAGGTTAAGAACAGACTTAAAATTCCGGAAGCACTTTCCGAGTTTGAATATAACGTTTCAACATATTCAGGGGTGACCTCCTATAACTTCACCTGGTATAACCCCGATGATGACACTGTTTACCCCGAACCTCTCGCGGAGGGAACAAGCGTTAAGACAAGGATGAGAGCCACAATTGTCGGGGATATCATCACCTCTGTCAGCGTTAATGCCAATAAAATTTACGGCGATGACGGTATGCAGAAGCGGTTCGGCAAAATATCGCCCACAAACTATGAAAGCTATGCCAAAAAGGCTGTTGAGCTTGTAAACCCCGGCATGAGTTCACATTTGAAGTTCGAGGGTATGAGTGCAAGACTTTATGGTGAAGATGTCGATTGCAGTCTGATTCGCGTTGAAAACGGAATACCGGTCGCTTCAAACACAGGCAGAGTTTCGTTTGACAAGGACACAGGCGAGCTTTTAAGCTTTAATATCAGTTGGTGGGATGGAGCGACATTTAAAAACCCGAGCACAAAGGTAACAACAGCAACGATTGAAAAGAATTTCGAGAGTGCCATAAAGCTTGACCCGTACTATGTTATTAGCCGTGATTATCAGACAAAGAAGATCACCTCTGAGATAGTTTTTAACCCGAGCGATAACTATGAGTTTGATGCTTTCACAGGCAAGAAGACGACAATGTATGACGATATGGAGGAACTGGCAAAGACTATGCCCGTAGACGGCGGTTATTATTCATACTACGGTAATAGTATGGATTATGTCGAATCTGAAGCGGCAGCTGCAGATGATGCGGATTTTTCAGCGGCAGAGCTTCGCGAAATCGCCGAAAGTGAAGTCAGATATTCACGCGACGAAGCGGTCGAGCTTGTCAAGGCGGAAAAATATATCCTCTTCACCGATGAATATAAGCTTACTTCTTCAAGGCTACGCACCGACAACAGCTTTGGTCCTGAAAAGAACTATTGGAATCTGAGTTTCGAGATTCGAGCAGATAAGAAATATTCGCAGATAAACGTTGTTCTCGATGCCGATTCGGGTAAGATTGAAAGCTTTATACAGACAGGAAAAACAGGATATTTCGGTTATAATGATATTATAGAAGAACCGGTTGACGAATCAGGGAAGCCTGTAACGATAGAGCAGATGCCGATGTTTAATGTCACAAAGGCAAATACCATAGGAAAAGAAGCGGCAGAACATTTTTACGGTGACATTTTCGGTGAATATAAAGCAGATAAAGATAACACAAAGGCTCTGAGCAAGGACCCCAAGACCGGAAAGACAATCAATGAATATTCACGCGATATAAAATTTAACAGATACTATAAAAATATCCCTGTTTCCGGCGAATATATCGTCATTACCGTGAACGCCTATGAAGAGGTTGTGGGGATTCGTAAAAACCACACCGAGGGCGTGAGCTTCCCGGAACCGAACATTTTGACGACCGAAAAGGCGTTTGATAAGCTCTGGGAGCAGACCGATTTCAAACTTTACTACTCAGGCTTCACAGCGGGCGGCAAACCTCATACCTATCTTATGTACCAGATGAACGGCTTCTATATGAATGCCCGCACCGGCAATCTTTGCAATTGGTTCGGCGGTGAGCTTGATGATCCCATTCTTCCTGAAACTGATTATCACTATAACTATTCTGACAGTAACAGCTTGGGAACGCTCAAACCGATGATTGAAGAGCTCGCTCACTATGGGATTGGTCTTGAACCCACAGGCGGGAAATTCTCTCCGAATACCGCTGTCACAGGCAAGGAATTTTACCTGCTTATGGCGGTTCTCGGTAAAAACTATAGCCACAGTGATCTTGACGATATGGAAAACTCGACCAAGCCGATAACTAATGCACAGGCGGCGAAGATGTTTACTATAATGAATGGTGCGAAGGATATCGCAGAGCTTGAAGGAATATACAGTTCGATCTACACAGATGTTCCTGCTTCAAATGAAAATATCGGCTATATCAACATTGCGACCGCTTTGGGGCTCAAACTCTCAGACGGAACACAGTTTAAGCCAAATTCATATGTGACAAGGAAGACAGCTATTACATTACTATTCGGATTCCTTGATAAATAGAATAGTATAAAGGTAAATCCGCCGGATGAATACCGGCGGATTTTTGTTCGCGAAAATGGCGCTTTTGCGTAGCAAAAGCTTTTGCTTAGCAAAAGCTTTATCTTAATACACGCGTTTTCCGTTTACGCGGTGTGTAGTTATCCCTTGCTTCGGTTTTTGACTCAAGATATACTTCCATGATGCTCTGGAAGAAGATATCCTTTGCCTCTTCGGCAATGTCGCCGCCTGCAAAGAGTGCAGCTGTACGCCCCAAAAGGTCCTTAGCTTCTTCAAGACCCTTTTCGCCGAACTTGTCCTTTACTGCCAAGAGGTAGATTTCAGCATTCACGTCATCGACTGATTCGTCGTCAGCGGAGGTTGTGACAATGTTCCGATCATCTTCAAGCAGATAGCTTACCGAAACTCCGAGGGCTTCGGCTAATTTTTTCACGTTGCCGCTTCTGGGCATAATCCCAATCGATTCGTATGTGTAGATGGTGCGTTCGGTGATTCCTGATTTCCTTGCAAGTTCAGATTGCGAAAGGTTTAGTACCAATCTGCAGCGTTTTAGTTTTTCGGCGAAGGTCAAAGTCTTTCACTCTTTTCTAATTAAATTCAATATAGCAAAATAACTACAGGATTTACGGAGAAAACTGCTGTTTTCATCTATCCCTGTAGTTATTTTAACATTTATATTCCGATATGTCAAGTTAATGAGCGTTATTCACAGAAATTTTACAAGTTAATTTAATATATAGATATTAACTTGGTGAGCACCCCAGTCGCAGGATTCTTCGTAAGTATTCATGTAAAGATCAACGAGACATAAACCTTCAAGCAGACCTGTACCTGTGTCAGCCGCGATTGCATAACCATATATGTGGTCGTTGTCGGTGGAAGCGATGTACATTTCGGTGCCATAAGGGATAATCGACGGGTCAACGGCGACCGTTCCGGGAACGGCGTATCTGCCGGATGCTGTTTTCGCGCCGGGATATGCTGAATACGCAACGCCTTTGCCTGTCAAAACGGATTCATAGCTTGTGGGAACGCCGTTTTCATCAAGAGCAAACCACTCGGGAATCTCAAGCTCGGAAATCATATCTTCTTTGTCGGGAAGGTTGCGGTCACGGGTTCCGACCAGAATAACTTCGTCAATAGGCTCGTTTATATGTTCGGATATAACTTCAAATGTTTTAAGTCTGCCGTCAACGTATGTACGAAGCGTGTTACTGATACGCTGCCCATCCACACCTTCTGTAATTAAAATTTCTGTCCCGACATCAAGGGTGTCGTCCTCCCTGTAAACCGTGGAATGAGGAATCGTTTCAGTCGTCATACTTGTGCGTTGGGTTACGGGCTCGGAGTAAGTCACAGCAAAGTTTTCGCCGTTTGCAGAGGGAAGTGTGTTATTTATAGTTGCCGCTATCGTTAGTGCAGTCTCGTCGCTGTCGGAAAGAAGTTCTTCATATGCATCTACATTTCTTCCGATAGTCAAACCGAGTATAAAAATCGCCGCGAATGTCAATACCATGACGACTGTAAGTCTCCATGCGGCGTGTTTCTTGACGTAAAGCATTATTACCACCAATCAAAATTAGAAATTTGATATTCCATCAAACTTTTTCTCATTATACACGATGTTTTCGGTAATGTCAAATGAAAAAGGTTAGGTGATTTTGTGCACATTTCACAAACAATGTAATCAATAATCTACTTTTGTCACCAAATTTTAACTAAATAGCACCTAATAAATGGGATATATAGTAACGTGTAGGACAATTTCTTGTGGAACTACACAAAAATATAAAGCACCCTTAAAAATGGATAAGAGTGCTAATAAATGCTATATGGTGGGATTTGAATATAACCCTGCAATCGCTTCTGCGGCTGTCTCTATCTCGATTTGAGTTGTGTTTCTGCCCATGCTGACCCTGATTACTTCGTTTGCTTCCTTCGGGGTAAGCCCCATTGACACCAAAACATGGCTCGGTGAATGGGATGTCGAATTACACGCCGCACCGCCGGAAACGAAAATCCCTTTCATGTCAAGAAGCGTTATCATCTTTTCGGATGCAAATCCGGGCAGAATGAGCGAAATTATCCCCGGATATATTAAATCGCCTGTTATCGTTTCGCGTATACGAGGTGCTTTCACCGCTAAAATCGAAAGAAATCGCTTCCGTAATGCCCATAATCTGTTAATTTCCGCTTCTTGATCTGTAAATGATAGCTTCACTGCTTCGCAAAGTCCGCATATTCCGGGCAGATTTTCTGTTCCGCCGCGTCTTCCGTTCTCTTGGTCTCCGCCCGATATAAGCGGCGTTGTCGCGATGCCCTGCTTTATGTATAGAAAGCCGATTCCGCGAGGTCCGTAAAGTTTGTGTGCCGACACCGAAAGGTAGGAAATGTGTGATTCAGACACACTTATCGGAACGTGTCCGTAGCCTGCAACCGCATCGCAGTGGAAAGGAACCTTCATCTCTGTTGCAATCTCCCCGATTTTGGTAATCGGACCTATCGCTCCTGTTTCGTTGTTTACAAACTGTATCGAGATAAGCTTTGTGTCGGGTCGAATCGCCTTTAATAATAGATTGGGAGAGATAACGCCGTTTCTTTCGGGGCGGACAAGTGATATCTCACAGCCCATTATCTTCGCAGCCGTAAGTACCGACTTATGTTCGGAAGCTCCGATTATGACGTGCTTTCCGGCTGCTTGCTTTAATGCCCAGTTGTTGGATTCGCTTCCGCCGGAGGTGAAGAAGATTTCCTGAGGTTTTGCACCGATAGTCTCTGCGATAATTTGCTTAACGTCATTAATTTTCTTCCTGCATGGTCCTGAAACCGAATATGAAGCCGATGGATTTGCGGTTAAGTTTCGCATACAATCGGTTACTGCATCAATTACAGACGGTTCAGGTGCGGTTGTCGCCGCATGGTCAAGATATATCATTAAAATTTCCCTCGGTAAAAATACGGGGGAGTTTTTCTCCCCCGTACATTATAGATATTTCAGTGTCACATTATACTATAATAAATGCAATTACAGCACAATTTTAACGCTCTCTTTGCCGGTGAGTTCCTTTGTACGTGCATCGGGCTGACCTAAGCCGACATATAGCACAGGCTTGCCCTCTGTAATACTGATGCCATTGTCGTCAATAACATTAAACTGCTTAGCTTTGATTGTGAGAGATATACTTGTTTCGGAACCCGCCTTAACACAAACACGCCCAAACGCCGCAAGACGCGGATTTTTCGGAGCGTTTACACTACCCTCATTTTGCAGATAAACCTGAACAACTTCTTCGGTGTCATATTTGCCGTTGTTTACAAGCGTTACATCAACAACTGCATCGCCGTTTTCTGTCTTCGCGGCAGCAGACCGGACGTTGACATCGCCGTATGTCAGACCGTAACCGAAAGGATAGAGAGGTGCAAAGTCAATATAACGATATGTTCTGCCCTTCATGTTATAATCTGTAAATTCAGGCATCTTTTCAAGGTCGTCGTTGTGATAGAATGTAACCGAAAGCTTGCCGGAGGGAGAAACTTTACCGAAAAGGATATCGGCAACGGTTTTGCCGCCCTGTCCTCCCGGATACCAAGCATGAAGGATTGCCCTTGCATCTGTATTAAGCTCTTCAATATCAATTGAGCTTCCCGCCATCAGCACAACCACAACAGGCTTGCCCTCTTCCATAACAGCCTTAATCATCCGACGCTGGCTTCCCGGGAGGAGAAGATCAAGCTTATCGCCAGAAGCCGCAGAGTTTCCGGTATCACCCTGTTCGCCCTCAAGGGACTCATCAAGTCCGACAACTAAAATAACAATGTCGGAAAGACTTGCAACCGCTCTTGCTTCGGCAATGCGGTCGTCGTTATTACCGAGATGCTCAACTCTGTCGCCGTTAAGCCTCGAGCCTTCAGCGAAAAGCACCCTTGCTTTGCCGCCTGCGAAGTTTCTGATGCCTTCTAAAACGGTGACATACTGTGATGACGAGCCATGGTAGTTTCCGAGCAGAGCGCTGTTGCTGTAAGCGTTAGGTCCGATAACGCCGATAGTTTTATAATCGTTCACATTAAGCGGGAGTATACCGTCATTTTTAAGGAGTACACAGGATTTTTCAGCTGCCTTCCTTGCAAGAGCTAAGTGCTTGTCGCACTCAACAACCGAGTAGTCAAGGTTGTCCCACTCGCTGCCTTCGCCCATGATACCGAGGAGGAATCGCGTGGTGAAAAGACGTTCTGCTGCCGTGCGAATCTCGTCTTCGGTAACCATGTTTTCGGTATACGCTTTGTATAAATGCACATAGGTATTACCGCAGTTGAGATCACAGCCCATATGCATAGCAAGAGCGGCGGACTCCTCAATAGTGTTTGTAACCTTGTGATTGAGGTGGAAGTCAAGGATAGCCCAACAGTCAGAAACAAAATGTCCTTGGAAATTCCATCTGCCGCGAAGTATGTCGACCATCAAAACCTTATGACCGCAGCACGGCTCGCCGTTCGTGCGGTTATATGCACCCATGACAGATTCAACCTCTGCTTCGGTAACAAGTGCCTCGAAAGCAGGCAGGTAGGTCTCTTCCATGTCCTTAACGGAAGCAATCGCGTCAAATTCGTGGCGAAGTCCTTCCGGTCCTGAATGTACTGCATAGTGTTTTGCACAGGCAGCTGCTTTCATGACAGGTCCATCGCCTTGAAGCCCGTGTACAAAAGCTTTTCCGAGCTGGGCTGTAAGATAGGGGTCTTCGCCGTATGTTTCATGCCCGCGTCCCCAACGAGGGTCACGGAATATGTTTATGTTCGGTGTCCAGAATGTAAGACCTTTATATATGTCTCTGTCGCCGCGGGATGAAAATTCGTTATATTTTGCTCTTCCTTCGGTTGCGACAGTATCAGCGATTTCTTTCATCAAATCGGCGTCAAATGCTGCAGCCATTCCGACTGCTTGCGGGAAAACTGTCGCTGTACCTGCTCTTGCAACGCCGTGCAAAGCTTCACTCCACCAGTTATAGGCAGGGATACCGAGCCTTTCGATTTCGGGTGCATCGTAACGAAGCTGTGAACAAGCTTCTTCAACAGTCATCAGTGCGACAAGAGCTTTTGCTTTTACGGTTGCTGCCAAACGATCCATAAACTTTCTCCTTGATAATATTTTATATTGCTCTATGCCAGAAATGACGCGTTATCCGCGCCATTTCATGAAGTATTAAGTTATGTAAAGATTATCCCTTTACACCGCCGAGTGCAACACCTGCGATGATATACTTTGAAAGGAGGAAATACACCACAAAGAGCGGAAGCACGGTGAGCGAAAGCCCGAGGTAAACTGAACCGTATTCGGTTTTGTAGATATCACCCTTCAAGAGACTTACCATGATAGGCATGGTGTATAAATCCTGTTCGGTGAGCAAGATCATGGGCAGGAACAGGGAGTTCCAGCTACCCACGAAGGAGAAGATGGCTTGTGTCGCCATAGCCGGGGTCATGATCGGTAAAACAATACGGTTGAATGTCCAAAACTCCTTTGAACCGTCTATTCGTGCTGCCTCCAAAAGATCAAGCGGCAGATTAGCCATCATATACTGTCTCATGAAGAAAACAGTAGCCGGAGCGGCGATTGCCGGGAGAATCAGCGGAATAAAGTTGTTTACCAGATCAACTTGATACATGAATTTGTAGAAACCGATTGATGTGAGCTGTGCAGGTATCATCATAACGCCCATGATAATGGCGAAGAATGTGTTACGGAACTTCCAGTTATATGCAACGATGGCATAAGCCGTCAGCGTTGAGAAGTAGATATTCAGACCTGTTGAACCGCCGGAAATAATCATGGAGTTGAGGAAGCCGCGCATAGGGTTGAACGGTTTGCCGTTGAAATGTTCAAAGTTGCTTAAAAGATGAGTGGAGGGTAAAAGCGAAATTGCATGAGCTTGAATTTCAGGTGAACTACGCGTTGCGTTGATAAACATAATGAGGAACGGGAAGATGCTGAGGATGGTAAGGAAAACGCAAAGTGTGTATGCAATAACTTTGAAGATAATGCTTGCGTTACGAGAGCCTGTTTTTGTAATCATAGTAGACCCCTCCCCACGCCGGATTTTTCAGCAAAACGCAGTTCTTTGCGTTGTTTTTTGAGTGCTTTATTTGCTGCTACTTCATCCTTATCACGCATGAGCCAGAAGAGAAGGAGTGACGCAGCAACGATAAGAACAAACATAACCATACTTGCCGCGGAAGCACGTGCATACATATAGCTTCCCGCGAACGCTTGATTGTAGATGAAAAGGCTGGTAGTGGTGGTCGCACCGCTCGGTCCGCCGTTAAGGAACAGACGGGGGATATCAAACATATTAAGACCGCCGATGAGGCTTGTTACGAGGGTGTAGACAAGGATTGTCCGAATGTTGGGGAGCGTGATACCGAAGAATTGCTGCCATGTGTTCGCTCCGTCAATGTCTGCCGCCTCAAAGATGTCGGGGGAGATACCCAAAACGCCGGAGATGAGGATGAGCATGGTGTAGCCGTACCACATCCAGAATTGTATGAATGCAACTACAATTTGAGCGTTATAGGTTTTGAGGAAGAAATTGACGGGTTGATCGAGAATACCTACTTGTATAAGCAAATCATTGATAGGACCCAGAGGGTACCCAAACATTGTGGAGAAAAGGATTGCTATCGTTGCAGCTGTGATGATGTTGGGCATATAGAAAATAACTTTAAAGAAACCCTGACCCTTGAGTTTGGTGCGGCGGGTGGTGAACCATGCCGTCAGGAGGAGTGCTAACAGGATCTGAGGGATAAAGTTCATTAGCCAAATGGA